>SVSO01000191.1 GCA_015064195.1 Oscillospiraceae bacterium | reverse complement strand
CGATTATTCCGCATTTGTCGTCTCCGTGGGCGTGTTCATCTCCCCCGTCATGACCCTCATCAACTTTATGGAGCAGTTCCAGAACGGTGCCACCGGCTTCGAGCGGTTCATCGAGATCATCGATGCTGAGCCGGAGCGGGATGCGCCGGGTGCGGAGGACATCGGCAAGGCGGACGGCAGGATCGAGTTCCGCCATGTTACATATTCCTATGAGGAATCGGATGAGGTGCTCCACGATGTGAGCTTCACCATCGACAAGGGCAAGACCTTTGCACTGGTCGGCCCGTCCGGCGGCGGCAAGACCACCATCTGTCACCTGATCCCCCATTTCTATGACATCGAATCCGGCGATATCCTCATCGACGGCCGGCCCATCGACACCATCACCCGCGAATCTCTCCGCCGCAGCATCGGCATCGTGCAGCAGGATATCTACCTGTTCAACGCTTCTATCCGGGAGAATATCCTCTACGGACGGCTGGATGCCACGGAGGAGGAGGTCATCGAAGCCGCCAAGCGTGCCAACATCCACGATTGGGTGATGACGCTGGAGGATGGCTACGAGACGATCATCGGTGAGCGCGGCGTGAGACTCTCCGGCGGTCAGAAGCAGCGGCTGTCCATCGCCCGCGTATTCCTCAAGAATCCGCCTATCCTCATCCTCGACGAAGCCACCTCCGCGCTGGACAACACCACGGAGATCATGATCCAGCAGGCGCTGGACGAGCTTTGCCGCGGACGCACCACCATCGTGGTTGCGCATCGGCTGTCCACCATCAAAAATGCGGACGAGATCGCCGTCATCGCTGACGGACGGATCGCCGAGCAGGGCACACACGACGAGCTGGTGGCATCGGGCGGCATCTACGCAAAGCTCCACAGCCAGCAGTTCCGCGAAGCCAACTGAAAATTATGAGCAGACCGGAGGGTCTGCTCATTTTTACAGCCGCCAGAAACATTTGCACGAATGATTCTGATTTTTTCATCCAACCCACTTTACTGCATAAAGAAAGTGTGATATACTGAATATATAACAGCAAATCTTACAAAAAACGATCCATACAGGAGGACATCACAATGACAAAGCGCACCATTACTCTGCTTCTCGTGCTTGCTATGGCGGCATCCATGGCAGCCTGCGGCGGGTCTGCATCCTCGGACACCACCGCGCCTGACACCACGCCCGCTCCCGAAACAAGCTCCCTCGGTTTTGAAAAGGAAGACAACGGCGGCCGGGAGTTCAAGATCCTCGTTCCCACCAAGATGGAGATCGAATACCCCATGGAATCCAACGGCGAAGTGGTCAATGATGCCATTTTTGACCGCAACCGCAAGGTTGAAGAATATTTCAACATCGATATGGTCTATCAGTATGAGCCGGGTGAGTGGGATGACCGCGATAACTACAACAATTTCTTCATCAGCTCGGTCATGGCCGGCGACTCCGCTTATGACATGGTAACGGGCTACATTTCCTGCGTAACGCCGGCATATCTCCACGATGTTTTCGCAGACCTGAACGCCTATGACGATCTGGATCTGACCAATCCCTGGTGGATCCAGGAGCTTTCCGAGGAGCTGAGCATCAACAACAAGCTGTTCGTTGCGCTGGGCGATGCCAACCTGTCCCTGTACAAGAACACCGTCGTCACTTATTTTAACAAGAAGGTGCTGGGCGACTACAATCTGGAAGATCCCTATCAGCTGGTCCGTGACGGCAAGTGGACGATGGATAAGCTGTTTGAGATGGCAGAGGTCGTCACCGCCGACCTTGACGGCGACACCTTCATCAACTACAAGAAGGACCGGATCGGCTGCTATCTGCAGGACGTTCCGCTCCGCTTCTCCGGAACGGCGCTGGATGTCAACCTGTTCAAGGTGGGCGACGACGGCAAGATTTTCCGCGATGTCTCCGCTGTGGAGCGTCTGGTGGAAGCGTATCAGTTTACCAGACTGTTCTACGATGTGGACTATCTCCACAACGATGAAGGCTATGTGGACTTCATGGAATTCGTATCCGGTCTGACCGAGGACCGCGCCCTGTTCCACATTTCCTATCTGTATGTCACCGAGAGCGACCTTGTGCGCAATATGGAGTCCGACTTCGGTATCGTGCCCTATCCCAAGCTGTATGAGCAGGATTCCCACATCACGCCCATCTCCACCTCCACCAATGCGCTCTACATCCCCAAGACTGCCAAGGATATTCCTCTGACCTGCCGCGTTCTGGAAGCCATGGGTTATTTCAGCATGACCGACGTTGTGCCCACCTACTATGAGATCGCACTGCGCGACAAGTATACCCGCGACACCGAGGTTCAGGAAATGCTGGAGCTCATCCGCGACACCATGCGCCTGCCCTTCGATGCCTGCTACGGCACCACCATTCAGCTTCAGTCCGGCGCATCCAACCCCAGCGCACTGCTGTCATGGGCAAAGAAGGAGATGGCCTCCTTCTATGAGTCCAAGACCGCCGCATGGGATTCCGTTATCGACAAGATGAACAGCATCGAATAATCATCACTCTGATCTGTCAGGAGGACAAACGCTATGGAATTTTTCATCATTGACAAACCGCAGACCATTCGCTTTCCGAAATGCGCCGATCATCCGATCCTGCGGGATTTTCTCGACCGGTTCACCCTCGGCCTCCCGTGGAACATTCTGCGGGAGCATGAAGAACTTGTCATCACCGTGGGCGACTATACGGAAGCTTCGCGGGGTGACAACGAATACGCGCTGAACATCACTCCCGCCGGCGTCTACATCTCCGGCCGCGATTACAACGGCCTCATCCGCGGTCTGCTCACTTTCATGCAGAAGATCATCTGCTATGACAAGCTGGTCTACAAAGCAGAGTGCGGCTGCTTCTGCGAATCTCCGGCGGTGGGAGTGCGCAGTGTCCATCTCTGCATCTTCCCGAATCCCGAAACCACGTTCCCCTTCCTGCAGAAAGCGGTTCGTCTCGCGGCCATGGCGAAATATTCCCATGTGATCCTCGAATTCTGGGGCTCGATCCGGCTCGACAGCTTCCCGCAGATGGCATGGCCTCATGCCTACACGAAGGCGCAGGTACGTGAGCTTGTCGCCGAGATCCGTGCGCTGGGCATGGAGATCATCCCGTTCGTTCAGCATCTCGGCCATGCGGCCATGGCGCGTCAGGGCGCATCCGGCAAGCACGTGGTACTGGATCAGGCGCCGGAGCTTGAGTATCTCTATAAGCCCGGCTTTGACGGCTGGGTCTGGGATTACAGCAAGCCGGTGGTGCGCGAACTGCTGCGGAATATCCGGAATGAGCTGATGGAGCTTTGCGGAGAGGGCGGCTATTTCGCGATCGGATGCGATGAAGCGGACGATCTCGGTCAGGGCGAGGACGGACTTGCCGTGGCCGCAGAGCTGTGCGAGTATCTGAACGGCGTGCAGGAGGAGCTGTCGGCTGTTGGCAGACGGGTCATCATGTGGGGCGATATGCTGTTCTCCCGCGCTGATTTCAAGATCGACAAGCCGCAGCCCGGCGAATTCTACGAGGGCAACTCCAACCATACCTTTGCAGAAGCGATGCAGAATGGCCTCGACAAGCGCATCGTCATCGCCGACTGGGAGTACAACATCGTCAGTGAGGAATGGAAGACCGCCATCGCCTTCAAGGAGAAGGGCTTTGACGTGCTGTGCGCCTCCTTCAGCGGTATGACCAACATCCAGACGGCGATCGATACGGTGAAGCATCATCAGCTGCTTGGCTACATGAAGACCACATGGGCACGCATCTTCCGTGAGATGGGCTATGTAACCTACGCCGGTGAAGCGGCATGGAAGGGCGAATGCTGGCCGAATTATCCGGCCTACGCCAAGACCGTTTCCCGCACCTTCGGCCTCGTGCGCAAGATCTGCCCCTGCCCGGATTACAAGGATGCGGGCTGGTCGCCGAAGCAGATCGAACCGTCGCTGCATTAATGAATGAAAAATCGCAGAGCAAAATGCTCTGCGATTTTTATATGAACAGTCCCCGGTGGGTTTCCCGGTATTCGGCTGGTGTGGAGCCGCTGTAGTACTTCCACAGCCGATGAAAATAGGACACGCTGTCAAAGCCCGCATCGGCGGCGATCTCCGCGATGGGCAGTTCGGTTTCCACCAGCAGGCGGCGGGCGTATTCGAGACGTCGGCGGTTGATGTATTCGGTGGGCTTCATGCCCGTATGCCGCCGGAACAGGCGGCACAGATACTGCTCGCTGATGCCGCCACAGGTTTCGCACAGAACGGACAAGGGAATGGGCGTGGCAAAGGAGCGTTCGATGTGCTCAATGGCGATATCGATAAGACGGCGGGTATTATCCTCGATGCCAGAGTGGCTCTCCAGATCCATGGCCAGCTCGCACAGGAAGGTGTACAGCTCCGCCGCGGCGAGAATGCGGCCCGAATCTCCCTCGGTGATCAGCCGGTAGAGCGTTTCAAAGCGATCGGTCAGGGACGGCTTTTTGGTGGAATCCGGGCGGAAAATGAGAAAATCGTCCGCCATCCGCAGCATCCGGAAGGGGCGCGGCTCATCCTTGCCGGGACGGAGCTTGGGGGTGCAGATCTGAACCCAGTTGACCGTCCATCCGCCGGGCGTGGGATAATACCGGTGCGGCTTTCCGACCGGGCTGTAGAGCATGGTTCCGGCTGGCAGCATATGCCGTCGGCCGCCGTATTCCACGATGCCGCATCCGGCCACGGTGTAATGCAGCTCGGCGGAGGCGAGACCGCTATCCCGCTGAACCGTCTCCTGCAGGTGTCCGATGCCGATGCCGCCCACACTCACCGGCATGGCAAGCTCTCTGTCCCACGGCGGGAAATAATTTACAGGCATATTCGCTCTCCTTACAGTTTCAAATTGTTCACGCTGTTTCAAATCCTGTATTGTGCGCAAATTGCGCATATGTTATAATTTTATTATACCACAGACCCGCACTCACGTCAAGAGCGGGATGGATGAATATGAAACAAATTTGATAACAAGGAGATTACCAGATGAAGCGTACCATTCTGATGCTGCTCACAGCGGCACTGATTCTCAGCTCGGCATCCTGCGGCGATACGGAACCTGCCGGAGGTGATACCACCGCGGTGGATTCGGCTGATACCACCACCGTCGGCGAAACAACGCTTGCCCCCGACCTGCCCGATGTCAACTACAAGGGTGCGAAATTCAACATCCTCAACGGCAACACCACCACATGGATGACCATCGCCAAGGTGACGGCTGAGGAGGAAAACGGCGACAACATCAACGATGCCATCTACAAGCGCAATCTTGCGGTTGAGGAGAAATACGGCATCGACATCGTGGAGATCCCCTCAGATACGGTTAAGGCGTCGCTTCTGTCCGCAGCTGCTGCAGGCGACAAATCCTATGACATCGCGCTGATGGTCATGGCAGACTGCCTTGCGGTTATGCTGGAGGGCTATGCCATCGACTACGCCAATGTGCCCTACATCGACACCACAAAGCCGTGGTGGGTGGAAGGTACGGCGGAGCGTATGAGCCTCGGCGGTCATGTTTACTACGCCATCAGCCAGTTCGACACCACCCATTACGACGGTGTGCGCTCCTTTTTCTTCAATAAACAGCTCATCGATGAGTTTGAGCTGGAGAATCCCTATCAGCTGGTCTACGACGGAAAATGGACGCTGGATGCCATGACCGAAATGGGCATGGCGGTGGCGCAGGATCTGAACGGCGACTCCGTATGGGGCAAGGGCGACCGGTTCGGCTATTCCTCCTACGACAGCATCGGCGCACAGACCCT
>SVSO01000190.1 GCA_015064195.1 Oscillospiraceae bacterium | reverse complement strand
CGGGCAAGGATCAGCGCGTGTATTATTTCAACACGAAAGAGATCCTCGACAACAAGTTCGGCACGGCAAATCCCATCGCCTTCCGCGTGGTGGATTCCCGCATCGGCTTCGATGTGGACGTGGATCTTCGGGTGAACGGCATTTTCACCTTCCGCGTCATCGACCCCATCAAGCTGTACACCAACGTGGCGGGCAACGTGGCCCATTCCTACCACAAGGATGAGCTGCGCGACACGATGAAGACGGAATTTCTGTCGGCGCTGGGCGTATCCATCGCCAAGCTGTCAACGCTGGAGATCCGCCCGAATCAGATCCCGGCTCATGCCGAGGAGCTGGAGGTTTATTTGAATGAAGAATTGTCCGCCGAATGGGGCGCGCGGGGAATCGGCGACGTGAAGGTGGCGGTCAATCCGCCCACGCTGTCCGACGAAGATGCGAAAATGCTCAAGGACGCGCAGAAAACGGCCATGTACCGCGATCCTACCATGGCGGGCGCGACACTTGTGGGTGCGCAGGCCGATGCGATGAAGACCGCGGCCGGGAATTCCGCAGGCGCGATGACCGGCTTCATGGGCATGGGAATGGCCATGAATCAGGGCGGCTTCAACGCGGAGGGCCTGTTCCAGATCCCGCGCAATATGAACTTCACGCGCAAGGATGCCATGCCCGTTCCCCAGCAAAAGCCTGAGCCGGCCGGCTGGAAATGCGCCTGCGGTGCGACGGCCACCGGCAAATTCTGCCCCGAATGCGGATCGGCAAAGCCAGCGGATGAGGGCTGGAGCTGTGCCTGCGGCGCGGTGAACAAGGGCAAATTCTGCTCGGAATGCGGCGCAAAGAAGCCCGCCGGCGTGCCGCAGTATCAGTGCGACAAGTGCGGATGGGCGCCGGAAAAGGGTACAAAGCTGCCGAAATTCTGTCCCGAATGCGGCGACCTTTTCGACGACGGCGATGTGAAATAATCGCCGGTTGGATCATCAATAAGCGTGAAAACATGGGAGCTATGCAGAAATACCAATGGTAAATTCTGCCGGCAATAACACGCCGCCGCAAGCAAACGCTTGCGGCGGTGTCTGCATTTATTGCGGGATTTTCTCGAAAATCACGGCGATGGTGTGATCATCCCGCACATTTTCAAAGGTGTATGCATCCACCGGGCCGACGGATTTGCCGTCAACGATGACATCGGCGATGCGATAGCCGTCATCGGGGGTGAAGGCGTAGGCCTGATCCTTGTTAAACTTCACCTCAGCCGTGCCGTCGGGGGTGATGGTGCCGCCTTCCGTCATGGATGCGGTGATCCCGAACCGCTGCAGATGGAGCTTCACGAGGATGTACCAGAAGCCGTTGAAGCTTACGACCTCCCTTATGAAGGTCTGCTCGCTCACCTCGCTGGCATCCATGCTGGCGTGAAGGGCAATGGCGCGGACGGTGGTGTCCTCCGTGATGGTGAAGGGCGCGGTGTATGGCGTGCCGTTCGTCAGCGGATCACTGCCGTCGGTGGTGAAACAGATCGCCGCACCGTCGGTTGCGCAGGTGATGGTGATCTCCAGCGAATCCTCGAAGGTGGTGACTGCCGGGGCGATCACCGGGGCGGCCGCAGTTCCGGCTTTTGCGATGGAGAAATCCACGCTGACCGAGCCGGCGCAGGCCGGATCGTCATCGGGAACGGAGAAGGTCACGGTATAGTCGCCGGCATGGACGGGAGCGGCGGCGGTCGGGCCGTATGCCGTGCCGTTTCTTCCGGTGTAGGTGACAACAAGCGTGCCGCTGTAGTTGTCAGCGGAGGGCGCGCCGGTGTATCCGGACTGCGCCGCGCCGGTGTATGCGCCGTTCTGCGGGGTGGGCGGGGTGATCTGCACCTGCCGCTTTGCCGTGCCGGTGAGCGTCACGGTGATGCTGTAATCCTCGTATATGTCGGAGGTGACGGGGATGGTGACGGTGTAGGTCTGGCCGATGGCCACGGAATTGCTTCCGCTGACGATCAGATTGCCGCTGTCGATGGTGGCTGTCACGCCCGGCTCACTGCAAACAGGCGTGCCGTGGCTGGAATTGACGGGCAGAGCGGGCAGGGTGACGATGCTCTCGCCGCCCTGGATGAGATTTCCGGCGGCGGTGGTCATGGAAGCATCGGCGGTGGCTTTTGTAACCGTCACATCAACGGAAATATTTTCCACCGCGTTGTAATTGGACAGATCGTTGGGGGTGAACGTGACCGTAAAGGTGTGTACTCCCAGATCGCCGACGGAAAGATTTCCGTCCGTCCAGCCAAATCCGGCGGGAAGCGTCACATCGCTCAGCTTCTGACCGTATGCCGCGGTCAGACCGGTGGGCACGGTGTAAGCCGGTGTCGCTTTGCCGATGGACACGGTGACGAAATCCTTGGCGGAATCGGTGTGATTGGCATCGCCTTCCACATAATACCAGACCGTGTAATCTCCCGCGGCAGTGCCGGTGGGGATGCTGTCGCTGAATGTGCCGGTCTCGGACAGGCTGTAGAGAATCCTGCCGCTTGCGGTCGTGCCGGCATTGACCAGCTCACGGGGCGCACCGGTGTAGATCAGATTTGCGATGGCAGTGGGCGCGGCGGTGAGATTTGCCAGCGTTGCGTGGATCTCGAAGGTGGCCGTGCCGCTGACGTTGAAGTTGCCGCCCGGATTATCCGCGAGGATCACCGATGCCGTGCCGACATTGACGTTGTGTTCGTAGGAGACGGTGTATTCGGATTCGGGAATGTCGTACCCCTGATACCGGACGGATGTGACCGTCGGCTGTTTTGCATTGCCGTCGTAGGTGAAGACGGTCTGGGAGAGGGTGATCGTCGCATTTGCCGTCATCGGGAAAATGGTGATGGCACTGCTGGTGTCGGAGGAAGCGAGCCGGTTTGCATTTTCCGGAATGTGGGCGGTCACGTAGTATGTGCCTGCATCGCTCGGCAGGCCGGAAAGCTTGTTGGCATCGCTCACGCTGTCCTTGTACCATGTGAAGACCACGTCATAAAACGTGGCACCGGTGATGTTCACATAGGGAGACGTGACCGCCATGAGCGTAGTGCCGTTGAACTCACGGCTTGGATTATAGCTGGATGAGAAGAAAACGCTGGTGAACGCTTTTTTGATCGTGACGGTGACGCAGACCGGAGTCGTCTCGCCGGCTTGGTTCACGGCTTTGTACCACACATAGTAGGTTCCGGCGTCCGTTTTGGCGGGGATGATCGTTCCCCAGCCGATGGTCGGCGCATTGGTGTCATTATCGCCCAGCGCATACTGCATGGTGCCGCTTTCCGCAGTGCCTGCGCTCACGAGAGCCTGCGCCGCACCGGTGTAGGTGAGCGTTTTTGCCTCGGGAGAGGTTGTCACAGATGCCGGGCGGATCACGGTGATCGTTGTCTCGAAGGGCGTACCCGTGGCGTAGTTGGTGAGCTGTTTGCCGTTCCAATCCTCGCCGTAGATGCGGAGCGTGTAATCTCCCGAGGAAAGATTCGCCGGGAAGGTGATGGTACTGCTTGTCGCGGAGGGATTGCTGTTGATACTGCCGTAGCCGACCACTTTTTCGTTTTTGATCAGCATGGCGGTGACGTTGGTGTAAGCGCCGGAAATTGCCGACAGCGCCTTATGGCTGATGGTCAGCGAACCGCCGGCCACAACTTCGCTGGCGCTGATGGATGTGCCGTCCGCCATGCTGCTGCTGTCCGCCAAAGTGAGCTTCCATTCGTTGGTTTTGTTATTGATCCCACCGAACTCTTTTTCAAGCAGCGCGGTTGCGGGAGTCGTAAAGAGGATCGTGCTTTTATCAAGGTTGATCGCAGGACGTGCGCCGAGCTCCTCAGAGGGGTATTCGTAAAGCACAATACCATTTTCGTCTACTCTGCCAGCCTGATTGGAGGAGATGGCGGCATAGGTATCATATACGGGAGAACGAAGCCACCATGCAACGTTGGAGGTATTACCTGCCGTAGCAGCGGCAAGTCCGGGGGCTGTCTTGTAGCTTCCGACGTAATCTTTCAGCTCCTCCGCTGACAGGAAGAAGACCTTATCGTTTGTGGTCAGGCTGCATACATCCCAGTACACTCCGAACAGCGTATTTTGCATTGCATCGCTCTTTGCGTTACCGATGAGAATCGCCTGCTCAGCCGTCGAAAAACCGCTTGCCGCAAAGGCGCTGCACCAGCTTTGCGCATTGCTGCCTTGATATACATCGCTTGAACCGAACTGCACATCGGTCGCCAGCACATATTCCGACAGCAGGAACATTCCGGTTGATCCGGTGTTCGTTTGACCGGCTTTCAGCACGCGCCATTTGATGGGGGTCTCGCCGTTCTTGCCGAAATAGATGTAGCTGTTTGGGACGTAATACGTTCCGCTGGTCGTATTGGTCGAGCCTGCTGTTGGGGTTGGATTATCGATGCCGCTCGTTCCCAGCGAAACCATGTCGCGGTATGTAACCGCCGCAGTCGGTACGCTCATGACCGGCAGCAGTCCGAATGCCATCACGAGGGTGAGAAGTATACTCAGAATTCGTTTATTCATAGGGAGTCTCCTTCGGATTGGGTTTTGGAATTCAGGATAATTATATCAGATTTTTTCCGCTTTTGCAAGATTTTTACGAAATCGGAAATGTGACTTTTTTGTGTATTGGAAAAACGCATCCAAAAAAAATTCCCGCAATCTCTTGCGGGAATTTTTGCGATTTAACCCTGCAGCCGCGACGGAAGAAATACGTCCTTCATGGTTTCGAGAAGCAGGGGCATATTGGGCATCCACTTGGGCGGATCGCCGTAGAGGAAGTGGCGGGCAAGCTCGCCGGAGGAGCACCATGTGGTCTGGAGATAGCCTTCGATGTGGCCGCGGTCATGCTCCATGGCGTATTCGATGAAATCCTTCGTATCATCAAGATTCTTCCACGGGCATACCATCATGCGCAGACCATGATCGGCGAAAATATCCACGGATTTGTAGCCTTTGTAATCAGGGTAGCGGCCGTAATGCCAGTCACAGCACATAATATCCTTTGCTATCAGATCGATCGCCTTGTCCGTGCCGTTGGCAGAGGCTTCGTAGGCATGGTTGTAGCCGCTGTCGATATGATGCAGGAGACGGTCAGACCAGATCATCGTCTCTGCTCCGCGCTCGGCCAAATGATCGTGGATCATATTGATATAATTGGCGAACAGAATGTGCGGCTCGATCCCGCGGCAGCGGGGACATTCGCCCAGCATCATGGTCTCATCACAGCCGATGTGCATACCGTCGGCTTCAAATACATCCATCATTTCGTCGATCAGATCGAACAGAATGGACGGCAGCAGCGGATGGGTGGGGCAGAGACTGCGGGCGTAGAGAACGGTCTCCTTCTCCGGCGTTTCATCAAGGAACGGATAGGCCCGGAGCAGACCGTCCGGGAAATCCGGAATGCCTTCCGTGGGATGGCCGTGAAGAATGCCGTCCTGCGGCTTGTTGTGCAGGCCGGACTGATGGCCGATCAGGTTCATTTTCGGCACGAGACGGATGCCGTTTCTGCGGCAGACATTCAGCAGGAACTTCACGTCCTCATAGGACAGGGGATCAAAGCCCTGACATTCGGGATGCTTTTTGAACTGATAGCGATAGCGCATCTGAAGCACGATGAGATTGACGCCGGACGGGGCAAGCACGCGCTCGATGAATTCCGCCAGAAGCGGGATCTCGTTGTTGTAGGGCTGAGGCGAAGTGAGAACGATGCCTTTGGTTTTCCACGGTAATTTGTACATGATAAATCTCCTTTCGGGAATATGTTCTGTTGGTCAGGAAATCGTCGTGGGCATTGCTGTGATGCCTTCCATGATGT
>SVSO01000189.1 GCA_015064195.1 Oscillospiraceae bacterium | reverse complement strand
GAGAAACTCGATCTCGCGGAAGCGCGCGCCGGGATTGCCCTTCTTTGAGCAGAGATAAAGCCAGCCGCCATCGGCATTTTCCACCACATCGCCGCCAAGATCGTGCCACATGACAAGATCCTCCGCAAGCTCTGCGTATCCGCCGAAGGGCTGCTTTGTGACAAAATCCACCGGCGCGAGGCCGCTGTAATCCAGCACGATTTTTCGCGCGTGACGTTCGCCGCCGTTCATGACGATGCCGCCCACGTCCGCCGCGAATTTCGTCTGATACCGCCACACATCCGGCGCGACCTCCTGCCATTTTTCCGGATCTGCGCCATTTTCCGGTGAGCCGATGATCCGCGGCTTGGCACCGTCACCGAAGGCGGAATAGGTCACGCCGCCCATGGCCCGGAATCGTCCGCGCCAGCTTCCGCCGCGCTCAAACAGCACCGCATCGCCGGGAAGAAATGTCTCTTTTTCAAGACGATCCAGCGACCGCCATGCCGTCTCCGGCGTCGTGCCGGGCAGCAAGTCGTCACCGTCGGGCGCGAGATAAAACCGCCGGCCGTGGGGAAGCGGACAGCTCTCCGCCGCGAGAATCTCCCCCCGCAGCTTCGCAGTCTGCTCACTGATGGAATCGAACAGCGCATAGGACGCACTCAGCATCATAATCGTTTCCTCCGTCACGAAGATTTCTTCAACATAAATATACCATAAATTTCGCCAAATTGCAATAGATTTCGGTAAATTTTTTCAGGAAAATTTTGCGAAAGGAGCATAACCATGGCCAAAACCGCGCTTTACAAACGAATTTACACCGCGCTCCGGGAGGACATTCTCGCCGGGCGGCTGGCGGACGGTGAGCGTCTGCCGTCCAAGCGCGCGCTGGCCGAGGAGATGAGCGTTTCGGTCATCACCGTGCAGGCGGCGTACGATCGTCTCATCGCCGAGGGCTATGTGAAAAGCGAGCTTCGCCGGGGCTATTTTGTCACTTTTTCAAAAGAGCGCATTCCCGCACCCATGCCCGAATCGCCGCCCGAATGCACCTTCCGCTGGGATTTCAAGTCCGCGTCCGCCGCCGCAGAAGGCTTCCCCTTTTCCGAATGGGCGCGTCTCATGCGGCAGGTGCTGTCCGAAAAGGACGCGGCACTCCTCGGCGCCACCGATGCCAAGGGTCTGCCGGAGCTTCGCCGGGAGATCGCCCGCAATCTCGCCCTCACCCGGGGCCTCCACTGCTCCCCGCGCCAGATCGTCATCGGCGCAGGCTCGGATTATCTCATCGCCCTCCTCTGCGGATTCCTCGGCGCGAAGCGTGTGGCCGTGGAAGATCCGGGCTACACCAAGGCGGCGAAAATTTTTGAGACCTTCGGCGCGGCGGTGCATTACATCCCCGCCGATGAGCGCGGCATCCGCATGGACGAAATCGGGCGGGTGTCGCCGGAGATCGTCCATGTCGCGCCCTCCCACAGCTTCCCCACCGGCCTCGTCATGCATCCCGACCGCCGGGACGAGCTGCTTCGCTGGGTGGCGGCGGATGCATCCCGGCGCATCATCGAGGACGACTTCGAGAACGAATTCTGCTATCTCGGCCGACAGCACGCCAGCCTTGCCGCCCTCGACAAATCCGGCCGGGTCATCTACATGAACACCTTCACCCGCACCCTCGCGCCCTCCATGCGAATCGGCTATCTGGTGCTCCCCCCCGAGCTTGTCCCCGAATTCGACCGGCGGATGGCGCACCTTTCCTGCACCGTGCCAACGCTGGAGCAGCACGTTCTGGCGCGATTTTTGGCGGACGGCAGCTTTGAGCGGCACGTTCACCGGATGCGCAGTCTCTGCCGGCGGCGGCGGGACTGTCTCATCGCCGCCCTCGCGCGGGAATTCGGCGAAAAAATCCGCGTCATTGGCTACGACGCGGGCGTTCACGTGCTGGGCGAGCTTCACGGCATCGCCCCCGACGAGCTTCGACGCGCCGCCGAACGCTCCCGCATCCGGCTGGCATTCCTTGACGAATACGCCCACTCGCCTGCGCCGGATGCCATCATTCTCAGCTATGCCGGCATGAGCGAGGACGACATTGATGCCGCCATCCGTCAGCTGGCGGCCCGAATGCGGGGATAATTTACAATTTATTTACATTTCCCATGAGAAAGGACACGATCATGAAGCTTACCCTCTCCTCCATCGGCACGTCCACCCCCTGCGAATGCGGGCGGGTGCATTCCGCAAGCCTTGCGCGCATCGAAATCGGCGCGGGCGTCATCGAAAAGCTGCCGGAGATCGCGGCGGCCTATGGCAAAAAGCCCTACATTCTCGACGATCCCGACACTCATGCGGCCGCCGGTGAGCGCGTATCGGCTCTCCTCGCCGATTTCGCGCCGGTCTGCCATACCCTGCCCCATCGCCATCCCGAGCCGGACGAAGCCACCGTCGGTTCGGCCATGCTCCACTTCGATCACGCCTGCGACATGGTCATCGCCGTCGGCTCCGGCGTGGTGGGCGATACGGCGAAGATCGTGGCGCGGACTGCCAAAATCCCGCTGATCACCGTGGCGACCGCACCCTCCATGGACGGCTATGCATCCGCCACCTCCTCCATGACACGGGACGGGCTGAAAGTGACCATCGACTCCTGCTGTCCCCGCGCCATCGTTGCGGACACGGACATCGTGCGCCTTGCGCCGGCGAAAATGCTGGCGGCGGGCGTGGGCGATATGGCCGCAAAATACACCGCGCTCTGCGAATGGCGCATTTCCCATCTCGTCACCGGCGAATTTTACTGCGAAGCTGTGGTGGATGCGGTTCGCGAAGCCGTGGGCGAGGTGGTGAAAAGCGCGGCGGGGCTGGCAAAACGCGAGCCTGCGGCGGTGGAAGCGGTCATGCGCGGCCTGATTTTGTCCGGCGTGGCCATGACATGGGCGGGGCTTTCCCGGCCCGCATCGGGAACGGAGCATTCCATCTCCCACATCTGGGATATGCGCGCCGGGGCGTTCGGCACGCCCATGGAGCTTCACGGCATCCAGTGCGGCATCGGCACGCGCATGGTTATCCGGATCTGCCGCCGCCTGCGGGAATTCACCCCCGACAAAGCGGCCGCCCTTGCCCATGCCAAAGCCTTCGATCGGGCGGCGCATTTGGATTTTCTGCGGGAATTCATGGGCAGTGCGTCGGCGGCCATGGTGGCCGGTGAGCTGCGGGACGACAAATATGCGCCGGAAAAGCACGCGGCGCGGCTGGACATTATCCTTGAAAAATGGCCGGAAATTGTGCGGGCCATGGACGAGGAGCTGCCCACGCTGGAAGCACTGACGGCGGCTATGCAGGCGGTGGGCGCGCCGCTGACACTGGAGGAGATCGGCCTTTCCGACCGGCTGTGCGACACGATCCGCGCCACCCGCGACATCCGCGACAAATACATCCTCTCCCGGCTCATCTGGGACTTGGGACTCACCGAAGAAGACGTTCTCGCCTGACAAAAACCGCGCATCCTGACGGATGCGCGGGAGATTTGTGTGTCAGCCTTCGATCAGCATTTTCAGGCGGAGATTGACGTTATCCTTCATTTTTGCAAAGCTTGACATATAGTTGCCGTTGGGTTTATTCAGAAGCGTGCGGAAGATCGTACCGACGGACATCAGGCTGTTGGAGTTGCAGTAGAAGAAATCGGTTGTCATGGAGTCGCGGATCATATCGATGATCTGTCCGGACTGCTCGTCCTGGGTATACTTCACCTTGACCCGGCTGATTTTACTTTGTCAAGTTATTTTACATTATGTTTACATTTGCGCGATGCAATATCCCCACGGGATCGCGGGAATCCGCCGGGATGCTATATATATATTGAAGAAAGTGCCATTTTGCCGCGTTTCTATTGACAGACGGGGCAGGATGTGGTATAATGATAGTGGCACTTTATGAATAAATTTATAATTATTCATCATCAAAACTATAAGGAGTGTACTTATGTCAAAGCGTTCGATTTCCCTCATGCTGGCGCTGCTTCTTGCGGCCGGCACTTTCTCCTGCGGCGCATCCGAAACCCCCGCCGGATCTGACACCACTGACGCTTCCTCCTCCGGTGACACGACCCCCGCCGAAGAATCCTACACCCGCGAAAACTATCCCGATTCCCTGCCCGCCCTCGATTACAAAGGCGCGCCGGTACGGATTCTCTCCCGCAACGGTGATTCCTACAAAAATCTGGAGATCGGCCCGGATGAAGAAACGGGCGACGTGGTTTCCGACGCGCTCTATGCCCGCAACCGGAAGGTGGAGGAGCAGCTGAATGTGACGCTGGAGGTGACGTACGGCGAGACGGATTCCACCAAGCACAGCCAGAGCTATTACAACACCATTCTCGCCGGCGATGATGTCTATGATATCATTCAGGTCGTCCACAACCGCGGCCCTCAGTATGCGCAGGACGGCGTTTTCGTGAATTTGGTGGATGCGCCCTACCTCGATTTTGAAAAGCCGTGGTGGAATGACGGCTATATGGCGGAAATTTCCGTTGCGGAAAATGAGCGGTATCTGCTGCAGGGCGATATTTCCATCTTCTCCCTGCGCAATCTCTCCGCCATGTTCTACAACAAGGACATCTGCGATAAGCTGTATCAGGATCCCGATCTGCTGTACACCCATGTGGTGGACGGCACATGGACCCACGATGTGTACCGCAAGATGGTGCAGGATGCCTATCAGGATCTGAATGCCGACGGCGTGACGGATGTGAATGATATGCTGGGCGGCGTGGGAAATCTTTCCACCAAGGCTGACCATTACGCTTATCCCGCAGGCATGGTGCTGAGCGAGCGGGATTCCGACGGCTATCCGGTGCTGCTGGCCGATCAGAGCCGCAACGTGGCCATCGCCGAGGCGCTGGACAAGCTGTTCTATCAGACTCCGGGCTTCATCATCCTCAGCGGTGAGGCGGCCAAAGAAGAAGCGCAGGCCCGTGAGCTGTTCATCAACAGTAAGCTGATGTTCCTCGGCGACCGTCTGTACAATGCGGAATTTTTCCGCGATATGCGGGATCCCTACGGTGTCATTCCCATGCCGAAGCTGGATGAGGCGCAGAAGGATTACAAGGCGCTGGTACACAATTCCACCACGCTGTACGTCGTTCCGATCACGCTGACGGAGATCGACATGGCCTGCGCCGCACTGGAATCCATGTGCGCCGAGACCTACCGCAAGGTCACGCCGGCGTACTACGACGTGGCGATGAAGGTGAAATATTCCCACGACGAGATGTCGGGACAGGTCATGGATATGCTCCGTGACGCGATGACCACCGATTTCGTCTACGCGAATTCCTCCGCGCTGAGCAATATGGGCGTCATTGCCCGCGAGGTGCTCAAGCTGGGTGCAGGCGGCAATTACATGAGCAAATACGACAGTCTCAAGCCCGCCGTCGAAACCAAGCTTGCGGAAATGATCGACAAAGCAAAGTCGCTTGAATAAGAGAAAACGTGCATCCGTGAGGGTGCACGTTTTTGCTTGACAGGCGGTGCGGAATGTGGTATAATAAGGATGCGGTGTAATGGGATGGACAAGCCGCCGTCCTGTGCACAACGGTATACGGTTTCAAAGACGTCTTGCCGCCCGCCATATGCTTTTCATCCCGCGACAGCGGAGAGGTTGGTGGTGAGAATACAGCTCTCGCGGGAAATATCGCCCGGGAGGAAAGATGTATGTTCGCTTTTTCTGACATTTTTTCGGATGTCGGCTCGGTATGCAGCATTCTCAGCCTGCTTCTGGCAGTCTGTCCGCTCATCGTCGCCATTCTGCATAAATTGTTCCATAAAAGAAAGTGAACCGTCTCTGCAAAGGCGGTTCACTGTTTTTGAAGTGCTGACTTCAAATTCATAAATTGTTCTTTGTCAGCGGCAAGCCGTCGG
>SVSO01000188.1 GCA_015064195.1 Oscillospiraceae bacterium | reverse complement strand
CGATGTAACCCCGCCCGCGGCGGATCCACTTGCAAGCGTAAGCTTGCAAGTGATTTATTCAAATTCGTTGATCTTTTTCACCGCTTCGTCCCATGCTGCGGTTTTGGATTCGTAGAAGGATGCCATGTCCTTTCTCGCCCATGAAAGAAGTGCACCGGGGTTGGATGTGCCGCTGTGATCCTGAATCGTGGAGCCGTAGCAGCAGTCAAAGGGCAGACGCATGGTCTCACGGATGATCTCCAGCATCTCCGGCACTTCCTCGTCGCGTGTGTACTTGTCGCGCAGGGCAACCTCGTAGTATGCCGGCACAACGTCGGTCATGGAATAATATCCGAGGGCTTCCATGACGCGGCAGGTCAGGTCGATGTCAGACGCGGTCTTGGGGATGAACATCAGGTTGGTGGCAGTGCCGATGGGCGTGATGTGGTTCGGCTGATTCTCGTCCAGCTTGGGGTAGGGAACAATGCCGAAGTCGGACTTCATGCTGCGCATTCCCTCGCCCTCGGTGATTTGCAGGTAGGAGATGTGGAACAGGGAGCGATCCTCGATGAAGTGCTTGGCGATCTCAAACATATCATCGCCCCCCTCGTCATCGTGGAGATAGTCCTCGGTGTGGAACAGCTTGGTGAAATCGTAGGCATAAAGAAGACGCTCGATGCCGTCGGTGTCGCGGAAGACGTTGCCGTCCGCGTCCGTGCCGAACAGATTCACGTCAAATGCACAGCCTGCCAGACGGAGCGGCACATCCTGCAGATAACAGCCGAGGCGGTCGTCCTTGTAACGGATGATGGTGTCGCCGTTCAGATCGGCCATGGCGACCTCCGCCATTTCAAACATCTTTCCGATGGTCCACTTGTCCTGCCGTACCAGCTCATAGGGATCCTCCAGCTGATATTCGTCCAGCAGAGCCTTGTTGAAATAGGTGACGACGGCGGTTTTGTACAGGGACAGATTGGCATCGCCGATGGCGCAGTACAGCTTGCCGCGGATGGAGAGATCCTGCGACAGATTCTTCAGCCACCACGGATTGTCGAGATCCAGATCGGGACAGCTGTTGAGGTCGGTGAACACGCCGTTCAGGAAGATCGGCACGGTGCAGGAGAGCAGACCGGTGGCCATATCGTAGGTGGAATCGCCGGCCATGACCGCGCTGATGATGAAATTATTGTAGCTTGCCCGGTCGATGTAGTGGCCAAGCTCGTACTGATAGGTGAGATTGATGCCGAAATGCTCCTCCACCTTGGTTGCGCGTTCGAACAGCGTATCGTTGACCAGCTCACCGGTGGCTTCATCCGGGTATTCGTACTCGGTGTGGGTGGGAATGATGATGTTGAAGGTTCTGCCGCCGTTGTTTTCCGGGGGGATGTTGAACGGGCCGGCATCGATGGTGGTGGTGTCATTGGCCGATGTGCCGGTATCGTCGGCGGAAGCATTGCCGCCGCAGGATGCCGCCGATGCGCACAGCGCCAGCGCAAGCAGGATTGTGATGTACGGTTTCATAAAAATTCGCTCCTTTTTATAGTTTTCTGCTTGAATGGGAAGCGGCCGGGATATTGGAAGCTTGCGTCGATAAACCAAAATTTTGGGACACAATGCGGAATATTTGCGCAAACTATACAAAAAACCGTGCCGTTTCGGGGGTGCAGTATCAGTATAGCACACTTTTGGGCGGCAGTAAAGTAGGGTTTGCAAAAAATATAGAAAACATTGCCGCAAATGTTTCTGCGGAGCGGGCTGTATGGTGAACAACAAAAAAACTTCCCGGAACTGTTTCCGGGAAGTTTTATGGTGGAGACAACTGGAATCGAACCAGTGACCCCTTGCATGTCAAGCAAGTACTCTAACCAGCTGAGCTATGCCTCCGAACATTACTATTATATCACATCCTGAGGCAGTTGTCAAGGGGTATTGCAAAATTTTTGAAAAAAACTTTCGAAGCGGATGCCGGATGACCGGCTATCAGACGCCGCCGATCACAAACGCTTCCTCTGTGCGCTTGACACGGTCGGAATCGCGGACGGCGGACTCCACGCCGCGGAAGACAAATTCACCGTCGGTCAGCGTGCGGACAAGGCAGTCACCGCTGAAATTCTCGATCTTCACGTTCTCAAAGAGCACATATTTGCAGTGCGCGGCTTTGACAAGCGTGTCCGGTTTGGCATCCCCGCGGACGGAAAGCTCCACATTCCGCAGCGTCAGCGTGAGCGGCATATCCTCTCTGCCGTATGCATTCAGCGCCATGCCCACATCCGCCGCCTTGATATTCTCAAAGGTAATATCGTGCATAGGACGGTATCTCTGCCATATTTCGTTACCCGAAAAATTATAGTGCAGGAATCGATCAACATTTTCAAATGTGCAGTCCCGGATGACGATCTGTCCCGGGATCTCCGGGATGGGCATGGAAAAATCGGCGTAGTAGGTGAAGGCGGACAGCATATTTCTGCCGGGTCTTGCCGATTCTTTTCCGGCGCGCTTGTCCTCCGGCGTCAATATGCCGCGGAAGCAGTATTCGCCCGGGCCGAAGATTTTGCAGTCCTTCACGAGAACATTGGTGCCGCCGAACCGCATGGCACTGCAGGAGGAATTCATGCTGCAGCCGGCGATCCGCACATTGACATTGCCGAAGCCTGCAACACAGTCGTCGCCGGTGCAGAATTCGCAGTCGGTGATGGTGATATTTTCCGAGGAAAAGGCGTCAAAGCCGTCGTGACCGGCATACACACTGACGTGATCCATGGAAATGTTTTCGCAGAACAGCATATTGTGCGCCCAGTTTGCGCTGTCCCGGATGCTGTAGCCGGACAGAATGATATTTCTGCAATTGAAAAAGGTGATCGCGTGAGGGCCGCGGTACAGCTCCTCGCCCACCGCATCAAAGCAGTTGCTGCCGTCGATGCACGAGCCGGCATCTCCGATAATGGCAGCATTTTCCGCATCGATGGCGCGGATCAGCGCATTGTTCCAGCGGCTTCCCGGCAGACGGCGGAAGCGGTAGCGTTCATCCTGCTCATCATATTCTGTTTCGCCGTGGATGGTCCACAGCCCCACATAGGGCGCATCGGTGATCCGATGAGGCTCCAGCGGCTCAAGCTTGTCCTCTGTATAGCAGTCGAAGTAATCCTCGGGATCGGAGCTGCCCTTCAGCACCGCGCCTGCCAGCAGATGAAGGGTGACACGGGAGCGCAGACGAATGCCGCCGGTCAGAAAAACGCCTTCGGGGATCTGCACCTCGCCGCCGCCGGTCAGATAAACATGGTCGATGGCATTCTGGATCGCCCGGGTCTGCAGTCCGGCACCCGAAACCGCGCCGAAATCGCGGATGTTTACGATCGTCTTCATAAAAATTTCCCTCCGTATGTTCCGAATCGTCTTGACGATGCGGGTGATATATGGTATAATCATCATACCATATATCATTATATCACACGTATTCTGCAAATGCTATCACGATATTTCCCGAATATTTGCACAATATTGAACGGAGGGCGAAATGACCCGGGACAACTGCTACAAAGAGCCGATCATACACCGAAGCGGGACACTGCCGCTGAAAATCTACCAAACCTGCTTTGTCGGGTATCATTGGCATGAAGAATATGAATTCCTGCTTTCCCATAAGGGCAGCGCACATTGCACCGTCAGCGGGCGGCAATACACGCTTGAGGAGGGCGACTGCCTGATGATACGGGGCGGCGAGCTTCATTCGGTGTCTGCCCGCGCCGGGGAAAGCGTGACCGCCATCGTGGTGCATCCGCGCCTGTGGTCGGGCGATCTTACGGAAAACTTTCCGGAGGGCATCGAATTTGCCTCGTTTTTTGCACACGACGGCGGACTTGGGGATGAAATCTTCGCGATCCTCCATGATGTGGAGGACTGCTGCCGGACAAGACCGCCTTTTTCGGAATTCCTGCTGCGGTCGCATTTCTGCTCCCTCTTTTCGCTTCTGCTCAGAGAGGGAAAATACTGCGTAACGCCCGCCGTGCCGAAAATAGTCCCGCCGGGAGAGGCGATGATCTTCGACTATGTTCACAGCCATCTCGCAGAGCCGATCACGCTGGAGCTTCTCTGCGAGCTTTCCCACTACAGCAAATCCTACATCATCCGGCTTTTCAAAAAGAATACAGGGCAGACTCCCATGGAATACATCAACCGGTGCCGCATCGAGCTTGCCAAGGAGCTGCTCCAATCAAAAAGCGTCACGGATACCGCACTGGAATGCGGATTCAACAGCATCAGCTATTTTATCCGGACATTCCGGCGGTACACCGGCTCGACGCCGAAGCAGTGGCATAAAGCCTGAGCGGTTTCTGTCATTTTTCCTGTTCCCGCATGGAATGAAGCGCGGCGAGGGCATCCGCAAGGCCGCCCACCTCATCGATGAGCCCCAGCTTCACCGCCTCCTTGCCGTCGATGATGGAGCCGCAGTCCGTGGCGATCTCATCGGTGCGCATCATCAGCTCGCACAGCTTTTGCTCCTCCATGCGGCTGTGCCGGGTGATGAAGCCCACAATGCGCTCCTGCATCCGCCGCAGATTGTCGAAGCTCTGCGGCACGCCCACCACAAGGCCGCTGGTGCGCACCGGATGGATGGTCATGGTGGCGCTGGGCACGATGAACGACCGCTTTGCCGCAACTGCCAGCGGCACGCCGATGGAATGCCCGCCGCCGAGCACGATGGATGCGGTGGGCTTTTTCATCCCCGCCACCAGCTCCGCGATGGCCAGCCCCGCCTCCACGTCGCCGCCCACGGTATTCAGAAGAATGAGCAGACCATCGATGTCGCGGCTCTCCTCAATGGAGCAGAGCAGGGGAATGATATGCTCATACTTGGTGGTCTTCGCCGAATCGCCGGAGAGGTAATGCCCCTCCACCTGCCCGATGATGGTGAGGAACTGGATCTGTCCCGCCGTCACCGCGCCTGCCTTTTCAATGCCGTCCAGCTTTTCTTCTGCCGGATCGTTGGTGTTTTTTTCATTCTCATTCATAAAATTTTCCAACTTTCGCTGTTTTTCATAGAATTACGAGATTAGTTTGCGCAAAAATTCACCTTTTTATCATTTACTTTTTGCGAAAAAAATGGTATAATATTGGTGTATGGCAAAACCTTAACAAAAATTATTTTGAAAGGATATATTATCATGGAAAACAAGGTACTTGTAGAAACCTCGGCGAGACACGTACATCTCACTGAGGAGCACATCGAGATCCTCTTCGGTAAGGGCGCAGCCCTCACCCACAAGAAGGACCTCTCCCAGCCCGGTCAGTTTGCCTGCGAGGAGCGCGTAACCCTCGTCGGCCCCAAGAAGCCCATCGCAAACGTAATCATCCTTGGCCCGGCTCGTCCCGCTACCCAGGTTGAAATCTCCTTCACCGATGCCCGCACCCTCGGTGTTGACGCTCCCGTCCGCGAATCCGGTGACGTTGCCGGCTCCGCAGGCTGCAAGATCGTCGGCCCTGCAGGTGAGGTTGAGATCGCTGAGGGCGTGATCATCGCAAAGCGTCACATTCACCTGACCCCCGCAGATGCTGAGCAGTTCGGCGTTGAGGACAAGCAGGTCGTTTCCGTCAAGATCGAGAACGATTCCCGCTCCACCATCTTCGGCGACGTTGTCTGCCGCGTAAGCCCCAAGTTCGCAGCTGCTATGCACATCGACACCGATGAAGCAAACGCTGCCTGCGCATTCGGCAAGTGCTACGGCGAGATTATCAAGTAATTTCTGCATAACCGTACCGGAATCGGTACATAATGATTGTAAATTTAAATTAAAGGAGATAGAAACATGAACTATACGCACGAAGTAGAAAATATGTGTTGTGTAGCCAAGGGCCCGAAGCACGGTCCCGCTCCCATTCCCGAAGAAGGCAGATGGGTAAAGGCTTACGA
>SVSO01000187.1 GCA_015064195.1 Oscillospiraceae bacterium | reverse complement strand
CGGTGATGCCGCCGAGTTGTGTATCGCCGCCTCGGAATCGGACGGCAAGCTCCCACGTTCCGTTCAGCGGGAGATAGGAATCCCGCTTCATCTGGGGGCGGGGATAGATGTCCCACGCGCCGGCGCAGTTTGCTTCAAATGGCGTGGTAAGTGGGCACAGCGTTTCGTTTTTCATTGGTTTTCTCCTTCATTAAATCGGCCATACGCGGACGTTCATCAGCACCACAGAGACAATGCCGCAGACGATGCCGAGCCGCTGGCGCAGATTCAGCTCATCGTGGAAGAACAGGATGCCGATAACGCTCATCAGCACGGAGGTGAGGCCGTTGTAGGTGGGATAGAAAAATGCGCCGTCGATGTTGGCCATGGCGAACACATTGAGCTTCTGGTAAATGCCAAGCGCAAGGCCCATTCCGAGGGCAAACAGAACCATGCCCCGCGGAATTCCGGCGGTGCTTTTTTCCTTTTTGCCCGTATGTGCGCGGACAAAATAGACGATGAGAAGCATGGCCGCTCCCAGTAAATACATGAGGAACAGGAAGGTGGAGGAGGTCTTTCCGCCGCTCTGCTCACCAAGGCTCACGCTGAACATTTTCTGCAGTAGGGTCGCCGTACCGGTGGCGAAAAATGCGATGAAGGACATGGCCAGCCATCTGCCGCTGATCTGGCGGCCATCAGGGGATTTCTTCAGCGACAGCACCATGGAAAGGGCGAGAAACAGGATGGCGATCAGCTGGGGTAGATAGACCTGCTCCTTGTACATGATAACGCTGGCGAAGGTGGCGATGAACACGCTGGAGCTGGTGATGAGCACGGTCAGGGAAACCGGGCCGATGGACAGGGCGATGGAGTAGATGAGCTGGAACACCACGGTGAACACCGACACCGCCGATGCCCAGAGAAACACCTCCGGCGTCACCGGTGACAGGCCGAAAAACAGCGCCACCACGCAGGCAATGAAAGCAAAAAAGATGATATTGAACAGCACGCTGTCCTGGGCGCATCGGATATACCGCCGTCCCATCGCGCCCTGCAGCGTCACCTTGACACTGCCCAGCAGTACAAGGGCGCAGATGATCAGAAATTGCAGAAAATAGCTCATGATTGTGACCTTTCAAAAGAAAATTCCGGATACTGGTATTATATCACAGTTTCCGGATTTTTTCAATATGTAATTCGCTACAATTACTTGTTTTTCCGACACTCGGCTATGCCGGCCGCCATTTCTGCCCCATCGTCGGTTCTGAGGAAGCCCGGCGAGCCGATGTGATCCTCGGGATTCCCGATCATCAGATGATAATCCAGCGGAATTTTCGAGAATTTGTGCAAAGCCTTGCCGTAATCCGTGCCGAGGGTGAAATTGGGCACGAAATAGCCGTCCATCACGTCGATATGCAGATATTCGATGCCGCCGTCCTCGAAGATGCGCAGGGTTTCCGCAAACGCAGAGATCCGGGCGGTTTGCGATGAGATGGGATCACAGCACCATAATCAGCGTTCCTGCGCTGATCAGGATACAGCCGATCAGGGATTTCGCCGTGAACTGCTCGTGCAGGAACACGAATGCCAGCACCAGCGTGATCACTACACTCAGCTTGTCAATGGGCACCACCTTGGATGCCTCGCCGAGCTGGAGCGCTTTGTAATAGCACAGCCACGATGCGCCGGTTGCCAATCCGGACAGGATCAGAAACAGCCAGCTGCGTTTGCTGATGTCCGCGATCCCGTGCTGGGAATTGGTGAGAAACACCATGCCCCACGCCATGGCCACCACCACCACAGTACGGATGGCGGTCGCAAGGTTGGAGCTGACGCCCTCAATGCCAATTTTGGCAAGGATTGAGGTCAGTGCCGCGAAGATGGCAGACAGCAGTGCAAGTATAAACCACATAACGATTTCCTCCATCAATTATTTCGCCGCAATGATGGGCGGATAAAATCCGCTGTCACCGATGCGGCACTGCGTGCCGTGAATACTGCGCATTCTTCAGCTTCGCTCTGCATTCTGTCCGGCGGTCTCGGCATAGCGTGACGGCGGCACACCCATTTCGGCCGTGAAGCGATGCGTAAAGGTGTACACATCCGGATAGCCCAGCTGTGATGCCACGGTCGTCACCGGATCTCCCATGGCCAGCATCCGGCAGGCGGCACGCATCCGGCACTCCTGGCGGTATTTTCCCGGCGGCTCACCGAATGCAGCGGCAAATTCCCGGCGGAAGGTGTGATAGTTGAAGCCGCAGTGTCCGGCGATCTCCTCCAGCGTCAGCGTGGATGCGGGATCCTCCAGCATCCGCCTGGCACGGAGCAAAGGCTTCCCCTCCCGGTCATCGAAAATGCCCGTCACATCACACAAAAAACGGATCATCGCCGGAAGCAGGGTGTAGATCTCATCCGACGACAGCCCGCAAAAGGCGGCATACAGGCGCATGAATTCATCAAACAGGGACTTTCGGAAGGGAGCCTTTCGTACCGGCGGCAGATTGGCCAGCTCCGGCACCAGCGTAAGCATGGCCCGATACAGCGACTCCGGCAGATCGATGAACAGCCGGACACTGTGCTTCGGCTCGATCTCCATATAATAATCCCGATCGGGCCGGCGCACACAGACCGTTTCGTCCGTCAGGCGGTAGGTGATGCCGTCCTCCCGGTATTCGCCATCACCGGTGAGAATCCAGCTGATGACGAACATATCGCCGTGAATGCATCCGGGGGTGCGCTTCAATCGCTCCTCGGTGACAGACGTGCCCACGCGCAGGAACGCATTCCCCTCGTGGATCATTTTTATGCCGATGCCGTGCGTCAGCCGGTCAAGCTGTATCATTTGCTCCCTCCTGCTCAAAAATGACAAATCTGAGATCAACACTGACATTTACTTTTTGCTGTTTTTATTATACAATAGAATCAGTGAAAAATCAAGTCATTTTTTGAAGGAGGAGCAAATATTATGAAGAATTTCCGCGCATTTTCCATGCTGCTTGCCGCCATTCTGGCTGCGAGCCTAACCGCCTGCGGTGCAGATTCGCCCGCCGCCGAAACCGACGGCGTATCGTCTGACGGCACAACCGTTCCCGAAACGACCGCGATCCCATCGGGACTTCCCGAGGAAAATTTCGACGGCTTTGAATTCCGCGTGCTTCATGACGTGAAGGGCTGGGGAACCTACTCGCAGGAGAACCTTGATTTTGAGTCGGAAACGGGCGATGTTCTCACCGATGCGCTCTATCGCCGCAACCGCCAGGTGGAGGAACAGAACAATTTTGTGTTCAAAGAGATCATTTCCGATAAGGTGAAGTCCGATCTCACAAGCTCCATCATGGCGGGCGATGATAACTATGATGTTGGCATGATCGTCTACGGCTGGGCGGCGGGCACCGATCTGCTGCTGGATTTTCACGAGATTCCGAACGTTGATCTCTCAAAGCCCTGGTGGGATCAGAACGTGGTCGAACAGCTGGCGGTCGGCGGCAAGCTGACCAACGCGCTCTCCGATCTGATGATCACCCACCGCGACGGCACGGTTGCCATGTTCTTCAACAAGAAGCTGGCAGAGGAGTATAAGCTGGGCGATCTTTATGATCTGGTACGCGCCGGCGCATGGACGCAGGACAAATTCCTCGAAGCGGCACGGCTGGTCACAGCCGATCTCGATGCCAACGGTATATTCAAGGATACCGACCGATTCGGCTACTGCGGTACAACCGGCAACACCCTGCTCTACAACGTAATGGCAAGCGGCATCCGGCTCACGGAAACCGATGACGCGGGTCTGCCGGTCTTCACGATGGGAGATGAGCGATCCGTTGAACGCATTGCCGCGGCGGTGGATATGCTGTACAAGGAAAAAATCCTCTTCAATCCCCACCTCGGCATGAACACCGGCACCGACGGCGACCAGTCCATTTTCCGCGTTTTTTCCGAGGATCGCGCACTGTTCATGTCCCACGGCATCGGCTCTGCCAACCGTCTGCGCGATATGGAGACAGACTTCGGTGTGCTTCCCGCCCCCAAGTACGATGAATCACAGGAAACCTACTATAATATGTCCGATGCGGGCAAATATCTGGTCGTTCCCAAAACAGCACCCGATGCGGCACGCACCGGCTTCATTCTGGAAGCACTCTCCTATGAGGGCTCTGTCAGTGTAATCCCCGCCTATTATGATACGATGCTCAAAAATAAGCTGATGCGGGATGAAGAATCCATTGAAATGCTGGACGAATACATCTTCCCGAATGTGGTGCAGAAGGGCTTCTTCCGCGAGCCGGTGCAGGCAATGCTGGAAAACATCAAGGATTCCGGCAGGATCGCATCCATCATCGCCTCCCGCAAGGATTCCATCACAAAACAGATCGAAAAAGCTCTTGATAGTATGTTAGGAGAATGATTATGCAGAAAACCTATTTTGAAGCCGCCCGTGAGCTTCCCATCGCGGGGGAATATGACGTCATCGTTGCGGGAAGCGGGCCTGCGGGCGTATCCGCCGCGATCATGGCCGCACAAATGGGGGCAAAAACGCTCCTGCTCGAATGGAACAACTGCCCCGGCGGCATTTCCACCTCGGGCATGATGAGCCACTGGACGGGCACTGTCACATCGAAGCTTTACACCGAAATTCTCACCCGTCAGGCAGCCAAGGTGGAGGGCGCGGGGCATGGCCTGATCGTGCCGCAGATCGATCCGGAGCTTTTGAAATCCGTCTATTTTGAGATGCTCACCGAAGCGGGGGCGGACATTCTGCTCTACACCTTTGCGGCGGGCGTGGTGATGGACGAAAACCGGGTCACGGGCGTGATCACCGAGTCGAAATCCGGCCGCCGCGTGTTCACGGCGAAGGTGGTCGTTGACGGCACAGGTGACGGCGATGTGGCGGCATATGCGGGAGCGGAATACACCAAGGGCCGCGAATCGGACGGCGGAATGCAGCCCTGCACGCTCATGTTCAAGGTGGCAGGCGTGGATCTGTCCCGCGCGGTGCTGCTCGGCTCCTTTGAATCCACCCACCAGACGGAAAAGGGAGAACATCAGGCCTTGGCAAGGGAGCACATTCCCTATCCCGCCGGTCATCTGCTGGCGTACAAAAGCACGCTCCCCGGCATCGTGACCCTCAATATGACCAATGTCACCGGCATCGACGGCACGAAGGCGGAGGATCTGACCCGCGCGGAGATCACCGCACGCAGTCAGATGCCTGCGATCATCGCCTACCTGCGGGAATTTGTGCCCGGCTTCGAGCATTGCTATATCATCAGCGCGGCGTCACTGATGGGTGTGCGCGAAACGCGGCATTTCAAGGGATTGTACACGCTGAATGAGGAGGACATCCTCACGGCGCGCGTGTTCGATGATTGGGTCGTGCGGGGTGCGCATTTCAACTTTGATGTACACAATCTCACCGGCGCGGGGCTTGATGCGACCGGCATCCAGCACAAATGGGCACAGCCCAAGGGCTACACCATCCCCTACGGCTGTCTCGTTCCGGAGAAGACGGACGGTCTGCTCCTTGCTGGACGGTGCATCTCCGGCACGCACATCGCTCACTCCAACTTCCGCGTGATGCCCATCTGCTGCGGCATCGGCGAAGCGGCGGGAATCGCGGCCGCGCTTGCAGTGCAGGCGGGAATCCAGCCCCGCTGTGTGGATGTGAAGGCGATTCAGGAGCGGTTGGTGTAAGCATCACAGCAGAAAAAAGGCGCAAGTCCATCGCGCGGACTTGCGCCTTTTTTGTTGAGGGGATTATTTGTTTTGGATATAGCCATCACTCCACCACCTGCCATTCGCCGGTGGTGAGATTGTAGCGGCAGAGTTTAAGATTCAGCTCCGCATTTGAAAAATCAGAGATATAAACATACAGATAATCCTCCGTGGCATGGAGAAAATATCCGTCCAGCCGCAGATTGTCGC
>SVSO01000186.1 GCA_015064195.1 Oscillospiraceae bacterium | reverse complement strand
ATGGGCGCGCAGGACGATCTTTTCCTTGCCGGTGGAGATGGCGTGCTTCGACGATACGCCGTCCAGCGTCACCTTCACATAAGCCGGCTGATCGTGGGAATAATCGGGCGAAAAATGCAGGACGATATGGGATGCGCGCACACGGACGGCAAAGCCGCTCATGGCCCATGCCAGTGCCAGCGCACCGTTTTCATCATACACCGCGCGGCCGAATACGGTTTTTGCAAGTTCATTCAGATTCAGTCTCATAACAATTCCTCTCTTAAAACAATGTGCCGCGGTATGGCGGCACACGTTGCGTTATTCGTCGTTTTTATCGTCGGTTTCCGCCGGAACGAGCCGTGTGACGCGGATCTCGCCCACCAGCTTGTCTTCGATGTTCAGCACCTCAACATGAAGTCCCTCCGCATCGAAGGTCACGCCGGCCTCGGGAAATTCGCCCAGCACCATCGTTACCCAGCCGTTGACCGTCTGAGGAAGTTCGTCCTCATTCTCCGGCTCCATATCGAAATAATCGAACACATCAAGGGGTCTCGCATCGCCGGCAATGTCCACACTGCCGTCCGCATTCTCGCGGAACAGCTCCACCACCTCATCATGCTCATCCCAGATGTCACCCACCAGCTCCTCGATCACATCCTCCAGCGTGACGATACCCATCATGCCGCCGTAATCGTCCAGCACGATGGCGAGATGCGCCTTGGCCTTCTGGAACTGGGTCAGGAGCTTGGAGATCTTCATATGACAGGGCACAAGAAAGGGCTTCGACAGCACGTCCTCTATGGACTTGCCCTGCTTGCGGCATTCGTAATGGAAATCCTTCTCATGCAGGACGCCGATCACATTGTCGATGGTCTCATCATAAACCGGCAGCCGGGAAAAGCCGGTGCGGTAGAACAGGTCGGTGATCTCATCGCCGTGCATATCCTTGTCGATGGCCACCACATCCACGCGGGGCGTGATAATATCCGCCACCTCCGCGTCGTCAAATTCGATGACCGAGCGGATCAGCTCGCCCTCCTGCTCATTGATGCCGCCTTCCTCCTGCGCTTCGTCCACGATGGTGATCAGCTCCTCCTCGGTCATGGCCTGCTCGCCCTTGAGCTTGAACAGCTTCGCCAGCAGTTTTTTCCACTGCCGGAAGAAATAGGTGAGGGGGGTCATCACGATCATCAGGAACCGCATGAGCGGTGCGACTGCCTTGGCAAAACCGTCCGGTGACTCCTTGGCGATGCTTTTCGGGGAAACCTCGCCGAAGATGAGCACCAGCACCGTGGTGATCGCGGTGGACAGTGCCGCGCCGTTTTTCGGGAACCACGCGACAAACATGACCGTGGCGATGGCAGTCAGCGCGATATTGACAATGTTGTTGCCGATGAGGATGGTGGTCAGCAGGGAATCGTAATCCTCCGCCAGCCGCAAGACCAGCGCGGCTTTTTTATCGCCGTCCGCTGCCAGATTTTTCATCCTCACGCGGTTGAAGGTATTGAACGCCGTTTCCGTCGCCGAAAACAGCGCCGAGCCTGCGATGAGACATACCATCGCAAGAATCATTTGTATGGATTGGCCGTCAAGCATAACAATCTCCCATTCAAGTTGATATATCTATTATACTCCATTCCCCGATAATTTGCAAGCCTTTTTCCAAATATTTCTGAATTTGCAGAATTCTTCACAAAAAAATCCAATTTCGTCATCAAATTAATTTGTGTGCACTCTTGACATTTCTCACATAATGCGGTACAATAAAGGTGCGGAATATTTTCCCGATTTTTTCAGACGAAAGGAAATGCTTATGATCTACGAACGCTATAACAGCCGGCTTCGCACCAAGCTCAAAGCCGCCGCCAATATTTATGCTCAGCTCATTTTCCCGAAGGTGGGCGAGCTTTCCGATGCTTGCTTCATCGATACTGCCGAGCATCTGCGCTCCGTGCCCGCTGAGGGATGGCAGCCGCTTGAAAAAGGCCGCCGCTGGGGCGGTGAATGGCAGAATATGTGGGTATCCGGCAAGGCCGTTGTCCCCGCCGAAGCTGCCGGAAAGAAGCTGTACGCCGTCTCCCGCGCCAATGCGGTGGAGATCCTGTTCTTTGTTGACGGCAAGCCCTGCGGCATTTTCAATTCCAAGAACGATTTCATCGGCGGTATGCACTCCGCCGAGCTGATCTGCGCCGATGCAAAGGAAGGCGACACCTACGACCTCGCCTTTGAGTGCTATGCCGGTCACTACTGCGCCGGTACGTCCCCCTACAGCAATTACGGCAAGGATTTCGCGCCAAACAGTGAATTCATCCGCACCTATGACGGCATCGACCTCTGCATCATGGATGAGCTGGTCAAGGATTTCGTATTCGACATCGTGACCGTGCTGGAGCTTGCGGAAAAGCTTCCGCCCAGCGATTCCATGCGCGGCAAGGCCCAGAATGCGCTTGAAAAGGTCTACAGTGAGCTGGTTCAGTTCCCGTCCGACTACTCCTCCGAGGAATGGCACGCATCCCTCGCACGCTGCCGGGATGCCATGGCCGGCGTGCTGGCACACAGCCCGTCCGATGAATCCCGGGGATTTGTGGGCATCATCGGTCACTCTCACATGGACACCGCGTGGCTCTGGCCCATATCCGAAACCATCCGCAAATGCGCGCGCACCTATTCAAATGCCCTCTCGCTGATGGAGCAGTATCCCGATTATCAGTTTGTGCAGTCCTCCGCACTTCATCTTGACTGGATGCGCCGCTATTATCCCGACATTTTCGCCGGCATCAAGCAGCGCACGGCGGAGGGCCGCTATGAACCCAACGGCGGCGTTTGGGTGGAATGCGACTGCAACATCACCTCCGGTGAGGCCATGGTACGCCAGTTCCTCAAGGGTCAGCGGTTCACAAGAGAGCATCTTGACTACACCTCCGACTGCTTCTGGCTGCCGGATACCTTCGGCTACAATGCCGCCATCCCGCAGATCATGCTGGAAAGCGGTGTGAAGTATTTCTACACCACCAAGATGTCGTGGAATGACCTGAACACCTTCCCCCATGATACCTTCATCTGGAAGGGTCTGGACGGCTCCGAGGTGCTCACCCACTTCACCCTCATCCAGCGCTTCCCCAGCGTTGACAATACCCTTGCCGCACTGGAAAGTGTCAAGCACACCAACGTCTTCAACGGCAAGCTTGTCACCTACGGCTTCGGTGACGGCGGCGGCGGTCCGACCTACGGAATGCTGGAAATGGAAAAGCGCACCGTCGATCTGCCCGGTATGCCGGTGGTGAAGCCCGTCACCGTATCGGAATTCATGAAGAAGATCGAAGCGGATGCGGTCAATCTGCCCGTGTACAACGGCGAGCTGTATCTGGAGCTGCACCGCGGCACGCTGACGCAGATGCACGACATCAAGCGCAACAACCGCAAGGCCGAGACTGCGCTCCATGACATGGAAGTCATGGCGGCCATGGCCCATACCGGCAAGAGCGAATGCTCCGACGAGCTGTGGGAGCTGCTGCTCAAGAATCAGTTCCACGACATTCTCCCCGGCACTTCCCTCGCCTGCGTCAACGATCTGGCCCGCCGTGAAGTCACCGGCATTATCAAGGATGCCGAGGCTGAAACCGCACGCCTTGCCGACACCATGCTGGAGAACGGCGGCTATATCACCGTATTCAATCCCCTCTCCTTCGACCGGGACGACATCGTTTATCTTGACGATGCGGCCATGGGTCAGCCCTTCACCGATGTGTGCGGCCGTGAACGGTATGCGGCCGATCTGGGTGAAATCCCCGCATTCGGCGCGAAAACCGTGGAGGTGCGCGATCTTCCCGCAACTCTTGAGGTGAAGTTCGACTATGACGAGTCGCTGAGCGTTGTGCGCACCAAGTTCGCCACCGTGAAATTCGATGAAAAGGGCTTCATCTCCTCCCTCATCGACAACGCGTCCGGCCGTGAGATCCGCCGCGAGGGTGGAGCTCCCCTCAACTTCTTCTACATCTGCGAGGATGTGCCCCACAATTACGACGACTGGGACATTGACCCGGACATCGCCATGAAGCGGATGGGCCGTGTGGAGCTGCTCTCCCGCAAGGTGGTATCCTGCGGCGCATACGAGCTTCGCATCCGCTCTGAATACGCCATCGGACGGAATTCGAAGCTGACGCAGGATATGATCTTCAGCGCGAAATCTCCCCGCATCGACTTCCACACCCTCATCGACTGGAAGGATAAGCATACCCTCTTGAAGGTGGGCTTTGATGTGGATATCCACACCACCACCGCCAAGCATGAGATCCAGTTCGGTCACGTGGATCGTGTCACCACAAACAACAATTCCCTCGAGGCCGCACAGTTTGAGGTCTGCAATCACAAGTGGACGGATCTCTCCGAGAGCCGCTTCGGTGTGGCACTGCTCAACGACTGCAAGTACGGCATCTCCGTGGACAGCTCGGATATGCGCCTGTCTCTCCATCGCGGCGGCTGCCGTCCCGATGTCACCGGTGACGAGGGCGTACATGAAGTCACCTACTCCCTGCTGCCCCATGCCGGCACATTCGGCGCGGAAAACGTGGTTCGCCCGGCGTATATGCTCAACGATCCCGTCATCGTCCGTCCCGGCAAGCTCACCGCTGATGTGACACCTCTTCTCACCGTCGGCGAATCCAACATCATCTGCGAAACCATCAAGCCCGCCGAGGATGTGGAGAACGCTTACATCGCCCGTCTGTACGAATGCGAACGCTGCCGTACCTTCTGCGAGATTTCCCTTTCGCCGGACGTGAAGGAAGCTTCCGTGGTGAATATGCTGGAGGAGGAAAAATATCCCCTCGAGATCGTGGACGGCAAGGTGAAGCTGGACATCGCGCCCTTCAAGATCGTGACTCTGCTCCTGAAAAAATGACACAATTTGACGGCATTTTGCGTCAAAGTGTTAACAATCCAATAATTTACAGTCTAACCACTTGATTTTTCGCAAAAAATGTATTACAATATAAACAAAGCGATACATTCACTTTGAAAAATCTATTAAGCAAAGGATGATAAATATCATGGCAAAATTCAGAAAAATCGGCGTACTCACCTCCGGCGGCGATGCTCCCGGCATGAACGCGGCTGTACGCGCTGTCGTTCGCTCCGCACTGGCTCGCGGCGTTGAGGTCGTAGGTATTTACAAGGGCTACACCGGCCTCATTTCCGGTGAGCTGAAGGTTCTCACCTCCATGGACGTTGCCAACATCACCGGTCTCGGCGGCACGGTGCTTTACTCCGACCGCTGCGATGAATTCGCAACCGAGGCAGGCATGGCAAAGGCGATCGAGACCTGCAAGAAGAACGAGATCGACGGCATCGTTGCCATCGGCGGCGACGGCACCTTCCGCGGCGCAACTGACCTGGCAATGCACGGCATCCCCACCATCGGCATTCCCGGCACCATCGACAACGACATCACCTCCACCGACTACTCCATCGGCTTTGACACCGCGATGAACACCGTTCTCCACGCGGCTGACTGTCTGCGCGACACCTGCGAATCCCACGCACGCTGCGAAGTCATCGAGGTCATGGGCCGCGATGCAGGCTACATCGCTCTGGAATGCGGCATTTCCTGCGGCGCAGTCGCAGTTGCCATCAAGGAGCTTCCCTTCGACGAGGACGCTTGCCTTGAAAAGCTGAAGGAGCTTCGTGCAAAGGGTCAGCGCAGCTTCATCGTTATGCATTCCGAGGGTATGCCCAAGGGCTTCGGCGAGGCTCTCACCGACAGAATCAACAAGGAAGCTGACATCGACACCCGCTTCATCCGTCTCGCACACATGGTACGCGGCGGCGCTCCCACTCTCCGCGACAGACTGACTGCAACCCGCATGGGCGACTTCGCAGTGGATCTGATCCTGGAGGGCAAGTCTGACCTTGTTGTCTGCG
>SVSO01000185.1 GCA_015064195.1 Oscillospiraceae bacterium | reverse complement strand
TCGAAATGCGATGTCAGTTCGTTGCTTGAATTTAATATTTTCTACCAAACGAGGCTTTTTTGCACTGTCCGCACAATTTGGGGCAGTTCACACCGCGGCGATGGCTTTTCTCACAATAATTTGAACGTCTGTAGGCTTTTTACTTCCGAAATGTTAGCAAATCCTGAAATAAGCAGATAGGCGGGGATTATGCTCATTGCAAGTTTATTCAAGTTTATTATAGCAAATATGCGTCCGTTCGTCAAGGGAGCGTGGAGATTGTTTACGAAATCTTAACTAAATGGGCAGGAGACAAGATAAGGGACGAATCCATGGATTCGTCCCTTATCTTAATGGGGATGGGCTTAACTTAATGACATTGGCAGTGAATGCAGCACCTTTTTGTCATTCCGGCAGAATGTCCGTCCAGAGCAGGGTGGTCAGTCCGGCGGCCTGACAGGGCTTCGGCAGTGTCAGCGTACCATCGGCGACAAGCTGTTCGATGACGCGCATCCGGATCTCGTTTCCGTGGAAGGCTGAGCGGGTGTAAGCCTTGCACAGCGGATGCATATGCTCCGGCATGAGCGCACGGGTCATGCGGTACATCTCCTCCCCCAATTCTTCGGCGAGGGCATCCATTCCGGCACCGCCCTCGGGAATGGCATTGACCAGCGCAGAATCGCTCATCCATTTTGCCGTATCCTGCACACAGACCAGATTCACCCGATCATCCTCCGAGAGATAGCCTTTCTTCCGCAGGCGCTCGTATTTTTCGATATTCTCCGGCGTTTTCGCGATCTTTCCGGTGAAAAATTCATAGAGATATTCGTAATCCGTGAAGAGATTGTCCCGCCAGCCGGTCTCGCGGGAATCGTAGCCGGTGGTGATCTGCCATGAACAGATGGGATATTTTCCCGAGCCGCGTGTCATGTCGCCGCAGCATTCGTACTTGCTTCTGTCGTAATCCACCGTGTAATCCCTGCAGAGTGTCGCAAAGGCGATGAAGTCACCGCCGTCCTTGCGTTTGACGGAAAACTGATGGGATTCGTCCGGCACGGCGCGGCTCAGCTTTCCGCAGCCCAGCGCATAGGCGATGCCCGACCACAGCCAGAGATTCTCATCCCCGTCCGGAATGTACACCCGGCTGTGGTCGAATGACCGCAGCGCGTCAAGCAGGCGCGGGATGTAGAGCCGGCGGATCTCCGATGCGTATCTGCAGAACAGACGATGGCAGGCCTCGTCGTATTCCTTCGTCGGTGCGCTGATGTAAATATTGGTGCGGTATTTGTCGCCCTGCTTGTCCATGAAGCCGTATTCCTCCAGCACCTTCACCTCGTCGGCGGCAAAGATGGGCGAGATGCCAAGCTCGTCGGCGATCTCACCAACGGTGCGGGGCCTGTGATAAGCGGCGTAGGCGATGTTCTGCGTCAGGCGGCGGGCGAGAAAATCCGCGGTGTCACCCTTTGACCCGCATCGGCCGTCGTGACCCATATTGCAGAATTCGATGGGCCGGATGCCCAGTGTTCCCATAGTTCTCATTTGATGCATTCCTTCCTTCAGTGAGCTTTTCGCGCCGTGGAGATGCCATTTCACCGTGCCTTGGGGAATGCCAAGCTCCGATGCGATCTGCTCGATTTTCCGATTGTCGTAATAATGCAGCACCAGGATCTTCCGCCGGATCTCCGACAGATGGGCGATCTCCAGCCGAAGCTTTGCAAAGGTTTCGCTCTGCTCGATGGCTTCCGTGAAATCCTCCCCGTCCCAGATGTCGCCGTCGATGTGGGTGTAGGGCGAGCGGCGGTATTCATCCGTGTACCGCGCCCACACATTCTGCGCCACGCGGTGAATGTAGCCGGGAATGTTTTCGATGGAATCGCGGCGGAGAAGGGAAGAATAGACTTCCAGCGTGATGCGGGAGGCCAGCTCCTCGGCGCGCACGAGTGAGCGGGTCTTCGACATGGCAAATCCGAACAGCTTGTCCGTGTATTCGCAGATGATGCTGTCCGCCAGTGCTTTGTCCATTTTTTATCCCTCCTTTTTGTGTCTGCATTCATATAGTGTCGGATTTTTCCGAAAGGTTGGCAATTTTACATAAATATTATATCATATTCCCCGATGAATTTTCAATATTGGATGGCGTAAATATTTGAAAAACGCGCAAAAATGTGGTATAATATAATGTGGAATATTTTTGGATGGAGAGTACGATCATGCTTTATAAATACGAAACGCATTCACATACCAGCGAAACCAGCAGATGCTCGCGGATCTCCGGTGCGGATCTGGCGCACGCTTACAAGGAGATGGGCTACACCGGCATCTTCATCTCCGATCATTTTTTTAACGGAAACACCACCGTTCCGCGCGATCTTCCGTGGGAGGAGCGGGTCAAGCTTTATCAGGAGGGCTATCTTGCGGCGAAAGAGGAAGGCGACAAGATCGGCCTCGATGTCTTCTTCGCATGGGAATACGGCGGATACGGCGATTATCTGATCTATGGCCTTGATGCCAAGTGGCTGCTTGACAATCCGGATCAGCTGGAGTGGAAGCCCCGCGATTATTTCAACAAGGTTCGCGAGGACGGCGGCATGGTCATCCACGCCCATCCTTTCCGCGAAGCCAGCTATATCGACCACATTCATCTCTATCCCCGCCACGTGGACGGCGTGGAGATCTATAACGCAAGTATGCCCTCCGAAGTCAATGCCCGCGCGGAGTGGTATGCCAGGGAATACGGCCTCATCCTGTCTGCAGGCTCGGACAATCACTCCGGCAAGCGCGAACGGCTCGGCGGTGTGTATCTGCCGGAGCGCATTCAGTCACCGGCGGATTTCTGCCGGCTGATGAAGGAAGGCAAGGGCGAGATCTTCCGTGACCGTTATGACGAAAACGGCAACCGGCTGTAAAAGATGAAGCACGTTGACATTTACACCGACGGTGCGTGCAAGCACAATCCCGGCCCCGGAGGCTGGGGTGCAGTCATCGTCTACGGCAAGATTGAAAAAGAGCTGTCCGGCGGCGAGGCGAATACCACCAACAACCGCATGGAGCTGACGGCGGCCATCCGCGCCCTGTCCGCCCTCAAAGAGCCATGCGATGTGACGCTCACCTCAGATTCCAAGTATATGATCGACTCCATTGAGAAAAAATGGGTCTACGGCTGGAAAAAGCGGGGCTGGGTCAAATCCGATAAAACCCCGGCGCTCAATCCCGATCTGTGGGAACGGCTGCTGGAGCTTCTTGAGATCCATCAGGTGAAGCTCGTCTGGGTCAAGGGGCACGCGGGACATCCTTACAATGAGCGATGCGATCAGCTCGCCTGTGAGCAGGCGGAGTTGTACCGCTGATTCACAAATTGTTTACAGAGTGATCACGGTTATGCCTTGAAATCTGCACCAAAATAGTATACAATAAAGATGTAAGCAAAGATTGTTAAAATTCTATCTTTCATCAAACGAAAGGAATGATCAATATATGACAGAACGATTGGTATATGCCGACAATGCGGCGACCACATCGGTATCGCCGGCAGTGCTGGAAGCAATGCTGCCGTATTTCGGGGAGGGCTACGGCAATCCCTCCAGCCTTCATCAGAAGGGAAGAGCAGCAAAAGCTGCCATTACAGAGGCGCGCGAAACAATCGCATCGCTGCTTGGCTGCAAGCCGAATGAGCTTTATTTCACAGCCAGCGGTTCGGAGGCTGACAACTGGGCCATCAAAGGCGCGGCACACGGCCTTATGAATAGAGGAAAGCACATCATCAGCACCAAGATCGAGCATCACGCCGTGCTCCATTCGCTGGAAGCACTGGAGAAGGAAGGCTTCGAGGTCACATATCTGGACGTGGATGAAGACGGCCGGGTATCGCCGGAAGCCGTCGTCGCCGCAATGCGCGATGACACCATTCTGGTGGCCATCATGTACGCCAACAACGAGATCGGCACCATCGAACCGATCCGCGAGATCACGGCTGCGGTCAAGGAAAAGAATCCCAAGTGCCTCGTGTTCACCGACGCGGTGCAGGCGGTAGGCGCGGTTGCCATCAACATTCCGGAGCTTGGCGTTGATATGCTGAGTATGTCCGGCCACAAGATCCACGCTCCCAAGGGCATCGGCGCCCTCTATATCCGCAACGGTGCGAGAGTGACCAACCTCATCGACGGCGGCGGTCAGGAACGCACCAAGCGCGGCGGCACCGAAAATGTGGCATACATCGTCGGTCTTGCGAAAGCGCTGAAGGATGCGGTCGCCGGAATTCCGGAAAATGCACGGGTCGAAGCCATGAGAAACCGTCTCATCGACGAGATCATGGAAAAGATCCCCCACACCCGCTTCAATGGCCCGCGGGAAGGCAGACTTCCGGGCAATGTGAATGTATCCTTTGAATATATCGAAGGTGAGAGCCTGCTGCTGCTTCTGGATATGGCGGGTATCTGCGCATCCACCGGTTCGGCCTGCTCGTCAAGCTCCCTTGAGCCGTCCCATGTGCTGCTGTCCATCGGCGTTCCGGTGGAGCAGGCCCACGGTTCGCTCCGCCTGACCATTGGCCGCGACACCACGGATGCGGACATCGACTATATTCTCGAAAAGCTGCCGCCCATCGTGCAGCGTCTGCGGGATATGAGCCCCCTCTATAATGCAAACTGAGTTATAATATAAGGAGAATAATAGAATGTACAGCGAGAAAGTAATGGATCATTTCGCGAATCCGCGCAATGTCGGCGAGATCGAAAACGCGGATGCGGTCGGCGAGGTTGGCAATGCGACCTGCGGCGACATTATGAAGATGTATCTGAAGATCAGCGATGACGGTGTCATCGAGGATGTGAAGTTCAAGACCTTCGGCTGCGGTGCGGCAATCGCAACCTCGTCCATGGCGACGGAGCTGATCAAGGGCAAGACGGTGGAGGAAGCACTCCAGCTGACCAACAAGGCAGTTGTGGAGGCGCTGGACGGTCTGCCGCCTCAGAAGATCCACTGCTCCGTTCTGGCAGAGGAAGCAGTCAAGGAAGCCATCGCCGATTACTACGACAAGAAGGGCATCAAGCATGACCTTCGCAGCGGATGCAGCGGTCACTGCGCATCCTGCACCAAGCATCACTGAGCATCACAAACGCCGCACGATGTGCGGCGTTTGTCTGTTCTCATGCTCGTCACACGGCAATCACACAGTCTTCCGTTGTTTACAGATCCGTCGCAGAAAAGTTGCAGGAGAGTCAACAAAATAGTAATAAAATGGAAATACACTCTGCAAATGGTAAAATTTTATGAAAAAGTGATGAATTTGTGCAGTTTGTATAGGTGTAGAAATTTCACTCCAAAAATTGTGCAAGATGCACAGAATTATTGACGATTTATATTGCATACTGCCGATGGCGGACGCGGATAATGATGGTAAATAAGAATTACATATAGTTCTTATCAAACATATCGTAAGAAATAGTCAGGAGTAAAGCCGATAAATGCCGCATTATAAAGTAAATTTAAATTACCTACGTACTTTACGGGAGTAGAAAAACGGCGCGGATTTTGGGATTTTTTGCGTCGATCAAATTGTGAACGACCGCCCGAAGGTTTCCGGCAGCCGGAGAATGGCTCGTTGGGAAACCGAGAACAAAATGCCGCTCTTGACTTTTTTCGGGTGTTGTGCTATTATATTTGTATGAAAAATCGGCGGACTGTCCGGTAAGTCACCGGAAAGCCCGGCGGTTTGTTCACGGCATTTTCCCGCGTTTGGCCGACTACGGCTTCGTTTCTATCTGTGCCACACCTGAAACGGCGCCGGATGCCGCAAACATCGGAGGGACTATGCTGTTTTTGCGATTCTGTACCCTTCAAAGTAAAAATCTTGGCAGGAGGAAAGGTTAATGAGAAAAACGAAATTAACAAAGTTAATTGCTGTTTTTTTGTCATTGATGATGCTCGGCTCGGCGTTTGGTGTTACCAGTGCCGCAG
>SVSO01000184.1 GCA_015064195.1 Oscillospiraceae bacterium | reverse complement strand
ACCTTCATGACCTCCGACGGCATTATCAGCCCGTACTCCATGGTGAAGGTTCGCGCCGACGGCACATTCAAAGCTTACGCTGACTATGGAATGTACGACGATTTTGAACGGATCGGCGAGATCAAAAATATGTACTATTCGCTAAACTGAGCGCACAAAAGCACCTGCTTCTGCAGGTGCTTTTGGTTTGTTCAGATGAGCGAAACCGAAACTGTGGTGCGGCCGTCGATGACATGGTTGTAGGCCACATATTTCGACTTCGGCGAGAAGCATGGATGAGGATGCGCCGGATGCTTCCAGCCGTTGGTGATCACATCCACGCACCGCTCTTCCCGGGTCTCGAGATCCACCACGACGATCTTCGACGGATTTTCCAGTGTATCCGCGCCCACATAGCGGCCGTCCGGTGATGTGGAGCAGTGCCAGTATGCGAATTTCGAGAAATGGAGCGTGGTTTTGCCGGTGGCGAGGTCAACGTAGGACAGACCGCAGGGCGGCTGAGGCGATACGGGATACTTGACGAACCACACGCCCTTGCCGTCCGCCGCCCACATTTCATGGCCGTAGCAGTCGCCGAGATTGCCGTTGTGATCGAGATGCTGACGGGCGATGGAACGGGGTTCTCTGCCCTTTTCGGCGATCCACAGACGGTTTGAGATGTACTGGGTTATGCCTTCATGGGCGAAGAACAGAATGTCCGGATTCGTCGGGCAGATCATCATGTGATTTGCCACCGGGAACGGCTCGGCGAACTTCATCGCGCAAAGCTCTGTCACCTCACCGGTGCGGACATCGCAGACAAATCCGCAGTATTTTCCGTCCCGATCGGCTTCCCAGTTGATATAATTGCCGTCCGCGGTCATATGGGGGAAGTTCATGCCCGGCATTTCGGCGATTTTCTTCACCTCGCCGCCCCGGACATTGCGGTGATACAGCACGCCGTCGGAGATCCAGTAGAGATCTTCGCCATGCACGGCAAATTCCGACCAGCCGAGATCGGAAATTCCCAGCTCATGCACCTCACGGCCCGCAAAATCCACCGCCACAAGCTCTGTGTCCGCGCTTTTGGTGAAATCCTCGGCCCGCGCCATGATGCACACGTCATCAGAGACCCACGGATTGCGGGAATAATAGCCGAATGTGTACTGATATTTGTCGGAGGTCAGGGTGATTTTTTTCTCGTTTTCGGTAAATCTGGCAGTCATGTCAAGCATTTGCGCCTCTCCTTTCCGCTATTTGATATGCACGATCCCGCCTGCCACACTCAGCCGGTCGGCGCAGAACATCTCCACCGCTTCGGGCAGGATCTTCCATTCCGCCTGCTCCATGATGCGCCGCTGGAGCATCTCCGGAGTGTCGCCTTCCATCACCGCCACGGCTTTCTGGGCAATGATGGGCCCGCCGTCACAGACTGCGTTGACAAAATGCACCGTCGCGCCTGACAATTTCACGCCTTTTGCAAGCGCGGCTTCATGCACGTGCAGGCCATAGAAGCCCTCACCGCAGAAGCTGGGAATCAGCGCCGGATGGACGTTGATGACACGATTTTCGTATGCCGTGAAAAAGCTTTCGTGGAGGATGATCATGAATCCCGCCAGCACCACGAGATCGATGCCCCGCGCTTCCAGCTCACGCTTCACCGCGTTGGTGTAATCCTCTCTGTCGGGATACTCCTTCTTCGCCACAACGATGCCTTCCACGCCCGCATTTTTCGCGCGCTCCAAGGCATACGCGCCGTCCTTTGACGACAGCACCAGCGAAACCTTGCCGCTTTTGATGATTCCCGATGCTTCGGCATCGAGAATTGCCTGAAGATTCGTGCCGCCGCCGGACACAAGTACCGCAATTTTTTTCATCCAAGTTCCCTCGTTTTCAATAATTCAAACTGTTCCTGCGTGACGCCGCACCGCACGTCCGCGTCCAGCGGTGCAATGAAGCCGATGGTCGAACGGTTTGGCAGGTCGCCGCGGATCATGTTGTTGCCGGTGATTCCCGTGTGATCCGTGCCGCCGGTGAGGTAGAATTTATGTGTTTTCGCAAATTCCACCACTGCCGCCGAATCCTCCCCATCGATGTCCGGATGATCGTACTCCGCGCCCATGAGTCCGGCCTTGTAAAGTGCGGGCAGGAGATGGGTCTGACCGTGCGGATGGGCCACACAAGGCACACCGCCCGCATTCCGGATGAGCGTGATCATTTCTTCCGCCGCCGGGAACGGATACAGCACCGGCTCATCCACCTTGGGCTGGTTATATTTTGCGATCCACTGCCAGTAATCCTTCTGGGTCAGTCCGGCGAATTTCACCATGGCCAGAAATACCTGCTCGTTGCACATCCACGCGCCCGGCTCGGTCACGTCCAGCACGTTCTGCCACGTGATGCCGCCGAACATTCCCTCGGCGATGCAGGCTTCAAACCGCGCTTTGGTCGCACGGTAGGCGGATTCCTCGTTGATGCGCAGAAACTCCGCCATGGCCGGATGGGTCACATCGAAATCGTAGCCGGTGAGGTGGAGTAAAAACCGGTCGAAGCGGCCGTAGACCTCCATGCCGGGGATGAAATCGAGGCCGTATTTTTTTGCCGTTTCCGCCATGATCCGGCATCCCGATGCGGTCTGATGATCGGTCAGCGAGCAGGCGGCGTATCCCATTTCCACAAGCTTCCGGCAGAGCGAATCGGGGGTGTGCGTTCCGTCGGAAAAGGTGGAATGCAGGTGAAGATTGGCGTACTTCATTTTGCGAGTTCTTCCTGTAATTTCGCGTCTTTTTCCACAACACCGGATTCCATTTCCGCCTTGAACACCTCAAGCTTCTTTGCCAGTGCATCGTCGGAGAGTGCCAGCATCTGTGCCGCGAGGATCGCCGCGTTCTGTGCGCCGTCGATGGCCACGGTGGCGACCGGAATTCCGCCCGGCATCTGCACCATGGAGAGCAGCGAATCCAGACCGTCCATGGTGGACGATTTTACGGGAATGCCGATGACCGGCAGTGTGGTGTAAGCTGCGATAACGCCGCCCAGATGCGCCGCTTTTCCGGCCGCCGCGATGATCACGCCGAAGCCGTTCTCCTTCGCACCGGATGCAAAAGCCTCCGCCTGACGGGGCGTGCGGTGTGCGCTGATCACGTGAGCCTCATAGGGAATGCCGAATTTTTCCAGCTGATCGAGACATTTCTTAACAACGGGCAGATCGGAATCGCTGCCCATGATAACTGCAACTTTTTTCATTTTTTGTATCCTTTCGGTTGTAATAATTTCTGAATTTTGTCAGCCGTAGATCCTTGCCTTGAGTGCATCGAATTCTTCGCGGGTCATGCCGCACCGCACGTCTGCATCCAGCGGCGTGGGGATTTCCTCCGGATCTCTGTTTGGAATATCGCCGCGAATCATGTTATCGCCCGGAATTCCCGTGTGATCGGTGCCGCCGGTCAGATAAAACGGGTGCGCGGCGGCAAATTTCAGCACCTCCGCTGTATCGTCAGCCGTAATATCGGGATGGTCATACTCCGCTCCGAACAGTCCCAGCTGATAAAGCGCCGGAAGCAGATGGGTCTGACCGTGCGGATGGGCCAGGCAGGCCACACCGCCGGCATCCCGGATGATGCCGATCATGACATCCGCTGTCGGATCGGTAAAGGTGGGCTTTGCGCTCGATCTTGCCGCGCGGAATTTGGGGATCCAGCTCCAGTAATCCTTCTGCGTAAAGCCGCAGCGTTTGATGAGGGATGCGAAAATATGCTCGTTGCAGAGCCATGCATGAGGCGGCGCATCGTCCAGCACATCCTGCCAGCGGAGGGACATCACATCACCGGCCGCCGCCATTGCATCAAATTTGCCCTTCGTCACAATGTGTGCGGATTCTTCGTTGATGCGCAGAAATTCCGCCATTTTCGGATGTGTCGGGTCAAAATCATAGGCAGTGATATGCAGGCCGTATGATTCATAGCGCGCCGTGGTCTCCATGCCGCGGATGCATTCAAGACCTCGCTTTTTCGCGGCAAGCTCCAGCTCCGCATATCCCACATCGGTCTGATGATCGGCCAGTGCAAGTGCGCCGTGCCCCATCGTAAGGGCCAGGTCACACAGCTCCTCCGGCGTGAAAATGCCGTCAGAATAGGTCGAATGAAGATGAATATTTGCGAATTTCGTCATTTTTCTTTCCTTTCCTGTGGTTTTTTTCCATATCATTATAGCACACCTGTCAGCAAAAGTCAAGAGAATTTTACCCGCGTCAGCTCATACAGCCGCTCGGCCCGACGGTTGGCGGCGTACTGATCGATGGCCGCACCGGTGAGCTTTGCCGCGAGCTTGGGCTTTGCAAGGATGGCGATGCGCTCGTTCCCGCGATTTTTCGCCAGCGCTTCCCTGCCTTTTTCATTTGCCGCCAGCACGTTGGTAAACCGCGGAAGCGCGTCTGCGTCTGACATTTTGAAGCCCAGCATGGCCGACACGATGGCGCGGCGCAGGCGGGAGTCGGAATAGCGCGAATCCCTCGATGCGGCGATGATCTCCGCGATGGTGTCATAATGCCGCGCCGATGCGCACAGCCGATGCTCCATGCCGCCGGAAAGCTCCATGATGCCGGAAAGTTCCGACGAATCCCGGGAAAGCGTCACCGCCGCCGCCGTGTCCAGCATGGACAGATGATGATACCGCCCCGCTGCGATGTACGGCGCAAAAATGTCCGCCGCCGCTTCCGGCATATAGGGAGAAAGCTGCGCCGTTCCTGAAAAAATCGCGCTGCGGATGGCCGTTGCCGAGCAGATCTCCGAAAGCTCCGCCGAACGGTATGCGCCGCCCACACGACGGATGGCGACCGGTTCCAGCGATGCGCCGAGATCGCGGATGGCGCGGAGATATTCCAGAGCGAGGATGTCGTTTGAGCCGGAAAAATGGGGCGTCTCGCCGTACAGCTCCGCGTACACGCGCTCCCGTAATTTCGCCGCGCTCCATTCGGGATGCGCCTCCCGCGAATTCTTCATGGCAGCGGAAAATTCAGGCGCGGCCAGCCGTTCTGCGGTTTCAAGAAGGGGCGAGGTCTCTCCCGATTCCGAGCCGAATGCCAGCGCATCCGCACCGATGCAGTCGGCGATATGCACACCGGCCCGGGCGAAAAACTGCGCGCCCGACATGGACCACGGCGCGGGAAGCTCCAGCACCAGATCGCATCCGCCGGCAATGGCCATCCGTGCGCGGGCGTATTTTTCGATGATGGCAGGCTCGCCCCGCTGTACCCACGAGCCGCTCATGATGGCCGCGATCACCGTTTCGCCCCGCCCTCTCACCTCGTCGATCATGTGCGCATGGCCGTTGTGGAAGGGATTGTATTCGCAGATGATGGCCGTAACTTTCATTTTTCGTCTCCCTCTTGTCTTTATGCACAGTCGGGCGTTCACATTTTGACAATCTTTTGTACACACGTTAAAAAATGCACAAAGCCCCTTGCAATTCCCGACTTTTTGCGTTATAATATATAGGTAATTATATCACATTTTCTGCAATTATGCAAGATTTACGGAGGATTTTTCAAATGAAAGTTTTAGTTGTCAACGCGGGCAGCTCTTCCCTGAAGTATCAGCTGTTCGACACCGCTACCGGTGACGTGGTTTCCAAGGGTATCTGCGAGCGTATCGGCATCGACGGCAAGATCACACACAAAATGCCCGGCCGCGAGAATTACGTGGCGGAGCTTGCTATGCCCAACCACAGCGTAGCGACAAAGATTCTCATCGACACCCTGACGTCCGAGAAATACGGCTGCATCAAGTCCATGGATGAGATCGAGGCTGTCGGTCACCGCGTGGTCCACGGCGGCGCATACTTCTCCGAGTCCGTTCTGGTCACTCCCGAAGTTATCGAAAAGCTGAACAAGTGCATCGACCTCGCTCCCCTTCACACTCCCGCACACCTGATGGGCATCGACGGCATCACCAGCGTTATG
>SVSO01000183.1 GCA_015064195.1 Oscillospiraceae bacterium | reverse complement strand
AACAGTATATATATATATATATATACTGTTAACAAATGGTGAAATTATATGAATTTTGTATGAATTATCTTCGGGAGGGATCGTTATTCAAGGGGGATATTTGATTTGTGAATATTTAGAGGTTCCCACAATATATTTATGAACAATTCAAGGTATAGAAAAAGCTGAGAATATTTCGGATTTGTTTGAAATTTGGTGAAATCGGCAAAGATCTTCAAATAATGCGGTCTGACCCTTGACATCGCCCGGGATTTGGTATATAATGATAACACCGACAGACGGAATTTTTCTTGCACACGGAGCAGATACATGAACGCACAGACAGAATTTACAACAGTTTCCGAATGGATCGAACAGAATGCCGCGTACCTTTTGGGACGGGGCGAGCGGTGTGTGCCGGATGAGGCATCCACTTCGGCTGTGCGGGGCAAAACCGTGCTCATCACCGGAGGCGGCGGCTCCATCGGAAGCGAGCTGTGTATGCAGTGCGCGGCCTTCGGTGCGGGAAAGATTATCATCCTCGATGTGAATGAGAACAATGCCTTCGCCATCCGGGAGCGGCTGGCGGCGGATCACCCCGGACAGTGCGCCCAGGTTGAGATCGCATCGGTGCGGGATGCGGGGAGACTGCGCCGCATCTTCGCCAAGCACCGACCGGCGCTGGTCATCCACGCGGCGGCGCACAAGCACGTGCCGCTCATGGAAACGGCGGCGGCAGAGGCGGTGAAAAATAATATTTTCGGCACGGTCAACGCGGCAGATGCGGCGGAGGAATGGGGCGCGGAGGGATTCGTGCTCATCTCCACCGATAAGGCGGTGATGCCGACCAGCGTTATGGGCGCGACCAAACGCTTCTGCGAATACATCATGGCTTCCCGCGCCGACAGCCCCACGAAATTTTCCGCCGTCCGCTTCGGCAATGTGCTCGGCTCGGCGGGAAGCGTCGTCCCCAGCTTCATCCGCGCCATAAAGCACGGCGAGGTCATCCGCATCACCGACGCGCGGGTGGAACGGTATTTCATGACCATTCCGGAGGCGGCAAGACTGGTGCTGTGCGCATCGGCCATGGCAGAGCAGGGCGATATTCACGTTCTGGACATGGGTGAGCCGATCCCGATCCTGACCCTGGCAGAGCGGCTGGGCGAGCTTTTGGGCATTTCGCCGCGGATCGAGATCACCGCCCTTCGGCCGGGGGAAAAACTGCGGGAGAAGCTGTTTTACGGTGATCCGGCGGCAACGGATTCGCCGCTGATTTTGCGGGAGCGGCCGCCGGTCATGAACCGCACCGGAATCGCGGACAGGCTTCGTCTGCTGGCGGATGCCGGCGATGACGATGATGCGGCGATGGCGGCGCTTCGTGAAGCTGTCACGGAATATCAAAAAGAGGTGCTGCAGTGAATGCAATGTCATTGAGTTAAGCCACCTATCATTAAGTTAAGGAGTGATTCCACGGAATCACTCCTTCTCTATTTCAGCTCCCGTCGCAAATCGCCCGGTGCGGCATCAAATCTGCGGCGAAAATGGCGATAGAACAGCGCGATGGAGCGATATCCGACCGCCGATGCGATATCAGCCGGTGGCATATCTGTGTCCATCAACATATAATACGCCCGGCTCATCCGCTGCTCAATGATGTATTCCGTAATGCTGACCGATGTGCAATTCTTGAAAATATGCGTCAGATGATCCGGCGACAGGTACACGAGCGCCGCCAGTCGGGAAACACTCAGCATCTCATCTAGATGATCGTTGATATACCGGATGACTGTCAGCACCGGGCTGCTTTTCGGATGTGACAAAAGGCACTGATGCGGGGCGGCACATTCAAAGATGCTGAGTAAAATCTCCTCCGCACGGCATCGGATGCGCAGCATTCCCACCGCTGTGTCGGAATTCGCTTTTGTACATGCTTCGGCAAGCTGACGGAACTTTTCATACAGCTTTTCCGCTTCCAATTCATCCAGATTCAGAATAAACGGATATCCGTATTCCTCCAGCGCCTGCATAGCCTCCGCAGACAGCGCTGACGGCAGAAATGTCAGCTTCCGGATGCGCAGATTGCCGCTCTCATGGGAAATTTTATGAAAATCGTTGGGAGACAGCAACGCCAGCGAACCGGCGTGCATCTTGTGTACCTTGCCGTTGATCACATTATCGGCATCTCCTTCCAAGTAAAATTCCAGCTCGAAATACGCATGCCAATGCAGCGGAAATCTGGCAGTCCGATTCTCCGCATCAATGCTGCTGTAGCGGATTTGTATAGCCGTATCTTCATTTTTCCACGGATTAAACAGCATACTCTCCATGAATTATCCTCTCTCTCCCGGCAAAACTTCCATTTTTATTATACCACATCTCGTCCCCTGCGTCAACACGATGCGCGGAATAGTATCATAAGATAACCGATCACTGTATTGTTTTTTTCCGTATTCTGTGCTATACTGGTTGCATCAGGCCATATAAGGAGGAGTCACTATGAATATTCCCGTCAGTATCCGTGATTTCGGCGCGGTGCCGGACGGTATTACCGATTGCACCGAGCCTTTCCGGCGCGCGGTGGAAGCGGGATACGGCAAGGCGGTTGTGTTTCCCGCCGGAGTCTATGTCAGCGGACCGATTTGTCTTGCCGGCGATACGGAATATGTACTGGAAGCCGGCTGTATTCTCCGTGCATCGGAGCGAGCACGATTTGTACCCATCGGCTACCATCACAACGAGATGGCGGATACCACATCCTTTCTGTGGGCAATCGGTGCGCAGAACATCACAATCCGCGGAGAGGGCACCATCGACTTTGGTGCATCTCAATACTATAATCGGGCAGCGTCTATGTGCGGCGGCGAAATGTATCAGAAAAATTCCGCCCGACTGAATCAGCCCATGTTTTTCGATCATTGCCGGAATGTCCGCGTATCCGGTCTGCGGCTGATTAACTCGCCCTGCTGGACGCTTACCTTCTCGGAATCGGAGAATATTACGGCAGAGCATCTCACCATCAAAAACGATCCGCTGATACCCAACAGCGACGGCATCCATTTTTCCGCCTGCCGCAGCGGTGTGGTACGCGGCTGCACCATTTCCGGCGGCGATGACTGCATCGCGCTCACCTGCATCACGAAAAAGGACGGCTGCAACCGCGATATAACGGTAAACGACTGTATCCTTTCCTCAAATTCCGCAGGCATACGCATCGGTCATAACGCCGAGCAAATCCGGATGTCAGACATCCGCATTGTCGATGCCAATCGCGGCATTGGCATTTTCACGGCAAACGGCACCGTCATCCGCGATGTGGAGCTGTCCGATATCACAATGCAGACGCGCCCAAGGGGACTGTGCTGGTGGGGCAACGGAGACGGCATCGTCATTGCTGCCGCACAGGATAACAGCCGTATCGAAGATGTGGAAGTTTCCCGCGTCAGCGGCAACGCAGGAAACGGTGTAATCGTTTATGGCAACGGGCATAATGTGGAAAATGTACGGCTCCGTGATATCTGTCTTTCACTCAGTGGTGAGGGCAACGCCTACCTTGATCTTCGCCCCTATGATGCACGCAAGCTGTCTGAAAGCCATACCGCCTATATCGTCAGCGGGACACGGAACACATGGCTCGAGAATGTTTACATCGGTCATTCTGGCGGTTACATTGAGTGTACAGACAATGAAAATTTAAGCGGAGAAATCCGCGAAAGATAATATTTAGGAGGAAAATACCATGAAAAAACGCATTTCTCTCATTCTTTTGGCGGCACTGCTGGCGCTTCAGGCAGCATCCTGCGGCGAATCTGAGGGTGCCGATGTGACCGACGACACCACTGCCGCACTGACGGAATCCACCAAGCCGCCCATGGAAATCAAAACCTTCGGCGGCAAGACCTTCCGCGTAATGGGAACGAACGGTGCGATGCCAAACTTCCCCGAGGAGGAGGAAAACGGCGACAAGATCAACGATACCATGTATGTACGTGACCGGCATATTGAGGAGACACACGATGTTGTAATTGAATATGTGGTGGAGGGAAGCGGTACATCGACCAACACATTCAAAAACAGCATATTGGCGCAGGAAGAGGAATATTCTATGCTCGCAGATGCTGCGACACAGATTTGCAAAATTTCCGCAGAAGGTGTACTGGCAGATATCGCATCTATGCCGTACATCACGCTGGACAGCAATCACTGGAGCCGTTTGATGGCAGAAAACTGCCAGCTGGGCGGCAAACTCTACATCCTCTGCGGCGATATTCTCCCTGTCATTTATACCATCCCCAGCTGCCTTTTCATGAACACGAATCTGGCGGACGATTATCAGATCAAGCCGGAAGATGTGTATGATCTGGTGCTGGATGGAAAGTGGACGTTCGACCGGCTGATTTCGTATACGAGAGACGTGACCCACGATCTGAATCAGGACAGCGTGATCAAAACGACAGATGATTTTTACGGCTATTTAACCGAAGCCGGTACACTTCCGGCAGGACTGCTGGCCGTTGCGGCAGATATCAATCTTTGCGATTACACGGCTGACGGAGAGCTGACGGTGAATCTGATGACTGAGAAAATGCTGGCACTGATCGAAAAGCTGAAGCCGCTGACTGCCAATGTGGCAGATGGTGGTGACGTGTTCCATGCCGCATTTACCTCCGACCGTGCGTTGTTTAGTCAGCATTACACCAGTTCAGCGTACACCCGCTACCGTGACATGGCATCGGATTTCGCCATTCTACCAGTGCCGAAATATGATGAAGCGCAGGATCAGTACCGTTCGCTGATGAACCCGTGGGGCGCAGCGTTCGTCGGATTCCCGTCCAATGGCGACGCGGAGTTTATCGGCTATATCGCCGAGGCGATGGCGGTGTATTCCTACGAAAATCTGCGCGGCGCGGTTTATGAGGAAGCCTTCAAGCTCAAGGGTGCGCGCGATGACACCAGTGCGCAAATGCTGGATCTGATCTTCAATAATCTCTATCTCGATAACAACGCCATTTACGATATCGGTACATCCACCTATGTACTCTCGCAGGCGATGTTCTATGGCGGCAATTTTGCCTCCGATTGGGCTTCGATCGAGGCGAAGATTAAGGCAGATATCGATAAGATTTCGTGAAGAGAACTGAAAATAATTACCATACAATTGGATTATACAGCAGCGAAGGAGCATCCATATGTCAAACCAATTCAAATTTTCCATCGACATTTCCATCCACATCAACGATGACAACATCGGCGCGGCAGGTGAATACACACTTCTGCTTGATCCACGATTTACCGCGGAGCAGATCAATGCTGTCATCGAAGACATTGCAGGCTCAGCAAAGATCGTATTGCAGGAGAAAGTGCTGTCACTGATTGATACAAAAGCGGAGTGAGCAGACATTGGGGGCGTTGCCTTAACTTAACGCCGCTAACCGAAAGTACCAAATCGCCGTTTCCCGATATCCTACAAAAAAGTATCAATCTACCCCTTTCAAAAATCGGGTACGCCATTTTTTCCGCGAAAAACGCATCCCAAACCCGCGATTTTCGCCGTTGCAAATAATCCCACAGCAAAAGGGAGCACATCCGCTGTCAGATTCCCCGCCGACAGCGAATGTGCCCCCCTGTTTTTTTATGCCGGAACGCGGTACACGAATCCACGGAACGACTTCGGCTGAATCTTCCGCTCGTCACTCCGATCCGGGCGTACCGGCTCGACGAACTTGGCAAGGAACGCCGTCTCAATCCCCCACCGGGCATGATATAGCTCTCGTAAATCGTCAGCTGTGAACTTCTCACGCGGCAAGCTGGTCGTCAGCGTTTCGTAAACACCCGTGTTCAGCTGAAACCGCACAACACGGAAGCGGATGGGGTACGGACTTGGAAAATCCCAACGACCGGCGCGGGTATTATCGCTGTATTCGCGGTCGGGGTTCGCGTGGGTCTGAATGAAAATCCTGCCTTTCTCCTTGTCT
>SVSO01000182.1 GCA_015064195.1 Oscillospiraceae bacterium | reverse complement strand
CACATCGAATCCAGCGTTCTGTCCGGAACGATGGACTACGATCTGGTCGCAGGCGCGGAAAATCAGCTGTTTGCCTATGCGCCGGAGGGCCTCTTCGCCAATCTTTACGATGTGGAGCACGTGGATCTCGCACAGCCGTGGTGGTCGCGCCTGTTCGTGGAAAATGTTACCTACGATGGCAAGCTGTTCCTCATCACCGGTGACATCGCCATCACTGCCATCAACAACATGAACGTCATCTATTTCAACAAGGAACTGCTGGCGGATTACAAGCTGGAGAATCCCTACGATCTGGTTCGTTCCGGCAAGTGGACGCATGACACCATGGTAAAAATGATCGCCGATTCCGGCGTTACCACCGATCTCAACGGCGATTCCGTCATGGATGAGAACGATCAGTACGGCTGGCTCACAAGTCCCCTCATGACACAAGGCTTCATCTCCGCTTACGGCATGACTGTCACCGAATTCGGCGATGACGGTGATCCTGTCCTCACCTTCTTCAACGCGGATATGAACGAAAAGCTGGATATTCTCTCCGCATTTCTGCACACCGGCGACGATGTGTTCATGATCCCCAACGGTGCGACGGAAGTGACCACTGCCAAGCTCAATGAGCTGTTCACCAACGGTCATGCGCTGTTCATGACCCAGACGCTGGCGGAAGTCACCACCCTCCGCAATCTGGAATACGATTTCGGCATCCTTCCCTATCCGAAATTCGATGAAAATCAGAAGCAGTACACCACCCACGTACTGGAAACCAACACCGTATTCGGTGTACCTTCGTTGGTGAAGGACGAAGCATCCAGCGGTCTGATCCTGGAAGCGCTGGCGGCGGAAGGCTATCGTACCGTCATCCCCGCATTCTACGATGTGGCGCTCACCCACAAGCTGACCCGCGATACCGAATCCGAGGAAATGCTGGACATCATCCGCGAGGGCAGATATTTCAACTTCGGCCACTGCAACACCGCCATCTTCTCATCCAGCGGCATCGTTTCCGAAATGTTCGCGCTTTATGCAACGAACAAGCTGCAGGCATCCTCCTTTGAGTCCCGCAAGCCCGGCTATGAAGCCAATCTCGAAGCACTCATCGAATCCTACAAATCCTACGGCAAGAAAGGCTGATTTTCATCATGAAGCAGATCATCAATCCTCCGATGAAAGAATACACCGCTGACGTATTGGTCATGGGCGGCGGCTTTCCCGGTGTCTGTGCGGCAATTCAGGCAGCACGTCTCGGCGCATCCGTTATTCTGGTGGAGCGTTCCAACGTCCTCGGCGGCAACTGCGGCCCGGATGTGGGTGTCCATCCCTCCGACGGTCATCGTTTCCACCCCTACATGGCATCCGTCGGCATTCCCGGAGAGCTGATCGAACAGGCGGCATACACAGCATCCAAGACCCATTCCCACGACCATCACTATAACATCAACATTGGCTGGGATCGGGTGCTGAATAAAGCCTTGAAGGATGCAGGAGTCAAAGTCCTGCGCTCCCATTATGCCCACTCGCCGGAGGTGGAGACGGACGGCGATCACCGGCGGATCACGGCGGTGCTGTGTGAAGACACCGCCAGCTACAAATCGGTGCGAATCAATGTGACCGGCTCAGTCATCGACGACACCGGCGACGGCAATGTGTCCGCGCTGGCCGGTGCCGGTTGGCGCATGGGACGGGAAGCCCGCGCGGAATACGATGAACGGGACGCCCCCGAGGTGGCCGACAGCATCACCATGGGCACCAGCCTTGTCGCCATCGTCCGCAATACGGGGAAACCGGTGGAATTCATCCCGCCGGAGGACATTCCTCCCTTTGAGCCGGGATATGGCGGAATGCTCAATTTCCGCCCCCAGCCTCACGAAACCCTGCGCTTCTTCTATCCCACAGAGACCGGCGGCGAGATCGATACCATTGAGGATGATGCGGTGATCTACGACCGTCTGCTGGGCCATCTCTACAGCGCATGGAACCGCATCAAAAATGTGGCATTTGTGGAAGAATCCCGCAACTGGGAGCTGCTTTGGGTGAGTCCTCGTCCCGCCAAGCGTGAATCCCGCCGCTTCTGGGGCGATTACACCTTCACGCAGAACGATGCGGAAGCCGGACGCATTTTCCCCGATGCCATCGCTTACGGCGGCTTTGCGCTGGATGTGCATCATCCCCGCCCCGAATCGCCGGAATACGTGAAGATCGTCTATCACAGCGTGCCGCAGGTGTACACCATTCCCTATCGCTCCATCTATTCCAGGGACGTGGACAATCTGCTGTTCGCTTCCCGACTGCTCAGCGCATCCCACATGGGCCACGGAACGGTTCGCCTCCAGCGGACACTTGCCACCGTCGGTCAGGCTGCAGGTGCCGCCGCAGCTCTCTGCAAACGCCACGACTGCACCTGCCGTGAGCTGTATCTTTCCCATATGGACGAGCTGCAGCAGACACTGCTCCGCCACGATGCCGCCATCCCGGGCGTTGTTCGCCGCGGTATCGGCGATGCATCGATATCCGCCGACAGCGAGAAATCCTACGGAATCCCCGATGCACCGGATCGCTGGCTTTCCATGGAAAACGGTCTCGGTATGGAGCTGTGGGATTTCGGAAAGAAGTTTGACAGCATCTCAGTCCGCATGAAAAACGGCAGCGAACGATCGGCAAGGATCACCCTTGAGATCTTCCGCTACCATCCGGATATTCCCTACCAGCTTCGTCCGTTCCCGCCCTATTTTACCTACTTCAAAGGCCGCAACGAGACGGAATGGGGCAGTGACTGGAACGAAAAGCAGTTCATGCGCCTGAAATCCGCAGAGGCCATTCTTCCGGCAAACGCCGATCAGTTTGTGGATTTTGACCTGTCCCTGACCCTCGACGAAAAAGATCCGCGCAACGACGCCGACCGTCTGCTGATCTTCCTCCATTCGGACAGCGAGGATACGCACGCCGCCGCAGTGGATCGTTTTTATCCCTATGTGCGCCGCGTGGACAATATCGACAGCGATGCAGGCACCTATACCGCCGTGCCCGGCAGTCTCATTTACAGGCTGACTCCCGCACCGCGGTTCGGCGAAGCGGTCAACGTCACCTCCGGCATCAGCCGCCGTTTTTCCACCAATCCGGTCAATATGTGGATGCCGGAACAGCTGCCCGCATCCCTCCGGATGACATGGGATAACCCGCGCGAAGTATCCGCAGTTTCCGTCACCTTTGACACGCTGACCCGCACGGCTCACGAAATGCCGTATGAATGCAACAAACGTGCATCCGCACAGTGCGTGGCGGATTTCCGGCTGATCCTGCGGCGTGACGGCGCGGTGGTTCATGAGCAGTCCGTCACCGGAAACTATCACCGGTTCGTGAGGATTCCGCTTTCCGGATCCGTCCGCGCCGATGCACTGGAGCTGGTGGTTTGCCGCACATGGGAACCCGGTGCGCAGGCAGGCGTATACGAAATCAGCGTAGACTGATTAAAATTGCACAAATCAAACAGGAGGCACCGCATAAAGCGATGCCTCCTGTCGTTTATTCTTACTTTTTCTTGGGCTTGCGGATGCGGTTGAGCTTGCGGTTCATCTTGAGCAGTTCTTCCTTGGTGAAGGAAATGTTCATCATGCCCATCATGCTGGTCAGTCTGAGCACCGTGAAGCCGCCCATCATCTGCATGAGGCCGCCGTCTGCCTTGAGATCCACCTCAAAGCCGCCGGCCTTCTTTTCGCCGCTCTTCTTATTGGCGTCCATCTTCTTCTTGATCTTGAGACCCACGCCGAGGAACCACAGCTTGCCCATCTTCGACTCCATGATGTCGGAGATCTTGTCGTTGAGCGAGAAGCGGCCTTCCACCTCAACCACGTCAAACCAGTTGAGCACTGCGCCGACTTCCTTCAGCACATAGTCCATGTTGCGCTCCGCAACCTTGCGGATCTTGCCCTCGTCGGTGAATTCGCCCGCCTTGGCAACAATGGTGGTTTCGCCTTCATTCTTCACGTCGAAGTAGAAGAAATGATCCTCTGCGCTCTTTTTGCCGATGCTTTCGCCGTTGACAAACAGCTCCACCTCCGGCAGATTGGAGTATACCGTCACCTTGGTCACATCCTCCACGCGGTCAACGTAACGCTTACCGCAGAGATGGACGAAAGGATCGTCGGACAGCCATGCCTTGTATGCATAGAAGGCGTCCTTCTTGTACTTTCTGTCGATGGTCACAAGACCCTTGTGGTTCTGACCGTTTTCGCCGCCCTCGGAACGTGCATCCGCGCCGAAGTCGAACATATTCCAGACATGGGTCGCCCATATGAACTTGCGGCTGAACAGCTGACGGATCAGCTCCTCATGATAGTACGCCTGATATTCTTCCGTATAGTCGCCCTGCTTCGGTTCGCTGGTGTGCCAGTTGAGCGCCTCACAGCCATACTCCGAGCAGCCGATCGGAATGTTCGGATGCTTTTCATGGAATTTGTCAAACCACGGGCCGTTCATGGACGTGTCGCCGCCGTACCAGCCAAAATAATGGTTGTAGGAAACCAGATCCGGGATCTGCAGATAGGGGTCATCCATGCTGCACATGGAAACGGCCGCGATGGTGGTCAGACGAGTCTTGTCCATCTCATGCACCAGATCGTTGAGGATGCGGTGATTCTCCAAAAGATCATCATCCGAGCCGCCGATGGAGATCTCGTTGGAAAGTCCCCATACCACGATGGAAGCATGGTTGTAGTTCTGAGTGATCAGTTCCTTCATCTGAGAGATGGTATTCTCCCGTCCGCCGGGCATATGCTTGGAGATGTAGGGGATCTCCGCCCAGATGACAAGGCCCTTCTCGTCGCAGAGGTCGTAGAAATACTGATTGTGCTGATAATGGGCCAGACGGATGGTGGTCGCGCCCACTTCCATGATCAGGTCAATATCCTCCGCGTGATGCTCAGGCAGAAGCGCATTGCCAAAGCCGATTCTGTCCTGATGGCGGGATACGCCGCGGAGAGGATATTCCTCGCCGTTGAGGATGAAGCCGTTCTCCGGGTCTACCTTGTAGGAGCGGCATCCGAAGCGGCTTGTTACACAGTCGATGACCGTTTCGCCGTCTGTGATCTCAGCGCGGCAGGTGTACAGATAGGGATCGCGGCGTCCGTGCCACAGATGCACATCCTTCAAAGTAAGCTCCGCCTTGGTGTCGGAGGATTCGCTTCTTGCGCATACATTGCCCTCTTTATCGAGGATGGTGCAGACGATTCTGTGCTCCGGTGCAAGATTCTTCGCGAAAACTTCGACTGCCACTTTGGCATCCTTGCCGTCGATGGCAGGGGTGATCATAAGACCGTTTCCGCCGAAATATTCCAGATCGAAGTGGGTATTGTTTACCGCGATCAGGTTCACGTCGCGGTACAGACCACCGTAGAAGGTGAAGTCCGCCATCTGCGGATAAACGGTGTCGTTCGGGGAATTGTCCACCACCACTGCGATTTCGGTCTTGTCGGTGATCGCGTCGGTGATGTCCACGCGCCACGTGGAATAGCCGCCGTCATGATGCGCCAGATGCTTGCCGCCCACATGAACATCGGCGGAGGAATTCGCGCCGCGGAATTCGAGGAAATAGCGATCAGCTTCGGGAAGCGACGCCTTCTCCAGCGTCTTCACATAGAGGCAGGAGCCGCGGAAGTAGTCGTTGCCGCCGTCCATGCCGTCCTCGGCATTCCATGAGTGGGGGAGATTGACCGTTTCGCCTTCGCGAAGGGTAATGTCCGTGGTGTTTTTGATAAAGAGCCATTCGCGGTTCAGATTCAGAATATTTCTCACAATTTTTCTCCATTTCGTTGACTGCGGGCAAGGCGGTGCCCCGCCCTTTGGGTGAATCGTCCGAAAACCGGCGTCCGAATGCCATTTGTCATCGAACGCCGGAGGTTTTACAAAGAGGTCAGACTCAGCCGGCTTCCGATTCGGTGTTGCGTCCCAGCTCAGCGTTCATCTTGGCAAGGGTCTTCTTGTCAAGGTTGTACACCAGTGCAAGGCCGACAA
>SVSO01000181.1 GCA_015064195.1 Oscillospiraceae bacterium | reverse complement strand
GGCTTTCCACCCCGATTCACACATGAAATTCGAGGTCGGTACGCGATTCGCCGCTTCTGTTTCATTTTTTGTCGTTGAATCGCAAATTCTAATACTGGAACCTAAATTTTCGAGGTTTCCTACATTGACTTTGCCGGGACAGGTAAAAATACCGGAAACGCCCAACTCCTGAAATTCATCAAGAATACGCCGTTCCGTATCGGAATCACCGCCGGAGGACATGATGATCAGCTTCCATCCCTGCTTTTCGAGCACTGCGGTCAATTGAGCAGCAAGTGAAGTGAAAAATATATTGTCAATCCGACTCATATGCAATCCAAAGCGACGTTTGCCGACGCGAGCTTCTTCAAGAAGGTGCGCCAACGGCGTACTTGCCGACGCTCTGCCGGTCGTCAGATAAGCACGCCCGCCAAACAGACGGATGAGTCCCTCTTGACGCAGTTTTTCGCAGGCGCGCTGTGCTGTGACGTAAGAAACGCCGTAATCTGCGGCAAGTTCTCTGACGGATGGAAAGCGGCTTCCGGATGCGCCGAAGCGTCCTTCGGCAATCGCGTCAATCAAGCTAAGTGTCAGGTTTTTCTGAATTCCCATAAACTCCCCCCTATATAGTATATCACAATGCCGCGTGATATACAAGCATTTTTTCGAAATTATTGAAAATACAAATATCCTGTGTTACAATAAAGTTGTAAATCATTGAAAGAGGTGATATTTTGCTCCACACTCCTACTTCTGCACAATATACCGGCGGTGTATTCCGAATGGAAGCCGACAGATACACGCTTCACTTTCAGGCAGAGAAAAACTATGGCTGGCTGGCTTCCCGATGCGGTCTGACCGCGTGCGATATCGTCGATGACGGGCGTATTGCATTGTGTGTCGGCACAGATGAAATTCCCGCAGTCGAGGGAACCGGTGAGGAGGCGTATGCACTGACAGTTCAGTCGGACAGTCTCGCTCTCGCGGCAAACAGCGAGGCGGGATTGTCACAGGGTCTGCGCACATTAGTAAATTTCTTCGTCAAGTATAACGGAGAAATCCCCTGCATGATGATACAGGATGAGCCGCAGATCGCTTTCCGCGGCCTGCACTGCTGCATTTTCCGCCCGGATGACGGTACAGACAAGGAAGACACCTCCCCCGAAGCGCTGACAAAGCTGCTTGAAGATGCCTGCCTTGCCGGATACAATCATGTCTTCCTCGAATTCTGGGGCACATTCCCCTACCGCAAGCATCCCTATGCGCAGTGGCCGGACAGCCCGTACACCCGCGAAGTGGTGGAAGCACTCATCGCACACATCATCGACGATCTGCACATGACGCCGCTTCCCTGCCAGAATCTCACGTCCCACGCAGGGTGGAGCCGAATCTCCTCCCGCCAGCACGTGGTGCTGGATCAGCGTCCCGATCTCGCGGATATGTGGATCCCCGGCGGCTGGTGCTTTGCCACGGAAAATCCCAAAACCAAGGAATACCTCCGCGACATCATTGACGACCTGTGCGAAACTTTTAGAAATCCTCCGCTTTTCCATGTCAGCTCGGACAAATGCTTCGGCTTCGGTTCGACAGAGGAAGACCGCACCAAGCCTGCGGATGCGCTGTTCATCACCCATCTCTGCAACCTGAACACCTACCTGCAGCACAAAGGCGTACGCATGGTCATGTGGGGCGATATGCTCTATTCCTCCATGGATTCGCTTTATTGGAAGCCTGCCGAGGGCATCGCGGACGTTCTGCCGAAGAATATCCTCATCAACATCTGGACACACAACGATGTGGGCAGCTACTGGGCGGACATCGATTATTTCGAGAGCCGCGGCTATGAGACGATCTACTCGCCCTTCCTCAATAAAGCCGGCACTGACAGTATGGTGAAGCTCTGCGCGGCCAAGGGAAGCCTCGGCATCCTGCAGACCTCGTGGCATCGCCCGCAGACGGCACTGCCCACCATCCTCTATTCCGCCGCCGCACAATGGAGCGGACGACCGGTCAGCGAAAAGGAGTTGCAATAATGAAAGCATATTTTAATCTGAATGCGGACTTTGATCTGCGGATGATCCCCTACAGCCCGGCCTGCGAGAGCGACGAGCTGGAGATCCGTGCGCAGGCATACAACGCCGGCGGTGACGGCGAGGTGACGTTTGTGTTCCTGCTTGACGGCGAGGAGCTTGGCCGCGAGACGGTTGCCGCAAAAGGCGGTGCATATGCGTTTGCACGCCGGTATCTGCTGCTCACCGGAAAATGCGGCGAGCATATCGTCACCGTGAAGCTGGAGGGCGATGCGGATTTCAAAAATGATACGGCCAGTCTGCCGCTCACGGTCAAGGCAGAGCATAAAAACCTGCTGGACGGCGGCTTCATCATGCTCGGCCCGCCCAACGACCGGGATGCGTGCGATACCTTCCGCGATGTGCTGAAGCAGTTCACCGAGGACGACTGGCGGCGGTATATATCCGAGATGCACAAAATCGGTCAGGACTGCATCATCATCATGGTCTGCCATCAGTTCCTGACGCTCAAGAATCGCGACATCGTCTCGCATTACCCCTCCGCGCTCTATCCGAAGTCGGATATCGCATCCAAAGACCCCATCGCCGCGATCCTTGATGAAGCGCAGAAAAACGGTCAGCAGGTCTTTGTCGGCGTCGGCAATAACTACGGCTACACGGGAACGCCGGAGGATATTCATGAGCTGTTCGAGCGTTACAAAGCGTACAGCTCCTTCTACGGCTGGTATCTCGCACTGGAGTTGCCGATGAACATCTCCACCGAAAAAGGCATCGCCATGTGGCAGCGTTACGATGAGCTGTACGACACCATCCGTGCGCTTTCGCCGGTGAAGCCGATTCTCTCCTCGCCCTACGGTATGCCGTCGGAGATGTTCGGCGACTACCTTGTGACGGAGAAAAACATCGATATCATGATGCCGCAGGACTGGGCGGGACAGCTGCAGTTCACCATCGAGGAGAGCGAGCAGATGCACCGGCTTCTCGCGCCCATGTGCCGGCGTGCGCACAAGCATTTCTGGGCGAACTGCGAGAGCTTCAACTTCACCGATACCGAGGATGGACGGTATCTCCATCTTGCGTGGAATACACCGAAGCGGTATCTCGTTCCAAGATTCCGCGGCGGCGGTATGGTGGGGCCGGAGGGCTTCGACAAGCAGATGGCTGTTGCCCGACCGCACGTGGAAAAGATCATGAACTTCATGCTCACCGGCTTCTTTACGCCCACCGGTTTCACTCCGGTCTGCGGCGGAGAGGCTTCTGTAAAGCAGTATGAAGACTATGTGGCATACATGAAGACGCAGGAATAACCGATCATAATTCAATCCAACAATAACGAAAGTGAGGAATATACCATGAAAAAGCGCACCATTTCCATGCTCATTCTGCTTTCTATGCTGGCATCTCTTACCGCGTGCGGCGGCGAAGCGTCCACGGATACCGGTGCGGCCGGCACCTCCGGTGACAGCACCGTCACAGAGTCCCCCTATGATGAAAACGGCTTCCTCCGCGACAGTCTTCCGGCCGATCTCGACCTCGGCGGAAAGACCGTGAACATCTATGTCCGCGGCGACAATCTTGCAACCGAATATGCGGTAGAGTCATCCGGCGACATCGTTGACGATGCGATCTTTGCCGCGAACGTCGCCATTGAGGAACGGCTCAAGGTTAAGCTCAACTACTTCGCCAATACCACTGCGGATATGTGGAACGAGCGCAACAAATACGTGGATACCGTCCGCACCTCCGTCATGGCAAACGACAACTCGATCGATATCGCAGGCGCGCTGTCCTACATGGCACCGTATATGGCGCAGGAAGGACTGTTCATGAATCTGCTGGCATCCGATATGCCATACCTCGATTTCAATCAGCCCTGGTGGTCAACCTCGCTGATCGACGAGCTGGCAGTGGGTGATAAGCTCTACTACGCTTCCGGCGATGCTTCTCTCGGCATGATTAAAGGAATGTTCTGCTTCTATTTCAACAAGGATATCATCGAAACCTACAAGCTGGAAGATCCCTATGAGCTGGTAAATTCCGGCAAGTGGACGCTCGATAAGGTGGAAGAGATGTCTTCCAAGGTCTATAAGGATCTCAACGGCAACACAAAGGTGGATTACGATGCCGACCAGTTCGGCACGTTTATCCTCTCCGTGGATTTCATCCCCAATTTCCTCATCTCCAGCGGTCTGCGTATGACCGAGCGCGATGGAAACGGCAATCCCAAGGCAGTTCTCGGCACTGAGCCGGTGATGAATTTCTTCGAGCGTATGCTGAAGTTCATGGAGAACGAATCGATCGGCACTTCTCAGTCGAACAACGAGCATCAGAATCTCTTTCATGAAGGCCGCACGCTCTTCCTCGCGGCGCAGTTCTCAACGTCGGAGACGATGCGTGAGATTGAGCCGGATTTCGGCATCGTGCCGTATCCGAAATATGATGAATCGCAGAAGGATTATCTCACCACCTCCCGCTCCTCCTACAGTGCATTCTCCATCCCGATCACGGCAGATCGCAATACTACCGCGGCGGTGCTCGAAGCCATGGCCTCCGAGTTCTACCGCACCGTCACGCCCGCTTACTATGAGAGCGCACTCAAGGTGAAATATTCCCGCGACGATGTAAGCTCGCAGATGTTTGATCTCATCCGTCAGAGCATTTGCTATGAGTTCGGTATCTTCCACGGCATCCTGTTAAACAATATCACATCCGAGATCCGAAATGTCATCTCCGGCGCGAAGCCCGGCGGCTGGGCAAGCACATGGGCGTCCTTAGAACCCGCATTTAATGCAACCCTTGAGCAGTTTATCACCGACATCAACGCACTGGATTAATGAAGGAGACACTATGGCAATCAAACACACATCCGTCAGCTACTACGGCATGAACTACGAGGAGCACGCCCGGGCAGATTTTCTTGAAATGAAAGCCCACGGCTGCGACACGGTCATCCTCGCCATCACCGAATTTGACATGGACTTCTGGTTCCCGAACCTGGACAATATCATCAAAACTGCCCACGATGTGGGTCTGCGCTGCATCGCCGACCTGTGGGGCATCGGAAAATTCTTCGGCGGCGAACAGGTCAGCCTGTTCCTGCAGAACAACATCCACAATCGGCAGGTTTCCGCCCTCACCGGTGAGCCGCTGAACGCCGCCTGCTTCAACACCCAGTCCTTCCGCGACTATTTCAAGCGTCTCGCGCTGAAGATCGCGGAAAACACTGAGATCGACGGCTTCTTTTGGGATGAGCCGCACTACGCACTGCCGAAATCCTACGCCTCCATCACCGGCGGCGCTGGTGAAGACTGGGCGTGCAGATGCCCTGTCTGCCAAAAGAAATTCGCCGACTACTACGGCTACGAAATGCCGAAGCTCATGACCGACGATGTGAAGCAGTTCCGTTGGCGCGAGGCGATGAACATCCTCGTCGATACCTCCAAGGCGATCAAGGAAGTCAACCCGAAGCTTGAGATCACCTGCTGCGTCCACGCAACGCTCAACACCTACTATGTCACCGAGCTGCGCGGATACGACAACTGGGACACCGTGGCGGCCTGCCCCTATTTCGACGTGTTCTCCACCACCATCATCAACTGGGAGCTGCCGGAATCCTTCTTCCGCGACATCACCGAGCGCACGGTGAAGATCGCGAAGAAATACGGCAAGGAGTCCGAACGATGGCTCATGGGCTACAACAAAATGCCCTCCGACCTTGCGCAGATCGACCGGATCGTGAATCTCTACGAATCGCTGGGCGTGGACAGACTCGGCACATGGACTTATCGCGGCGGCTACGGCACCTCCGTTGCCGCAAAAGATCCCATCGCGCTTTGGGATAAGATCGGCGAAAACTATCGCCGCGTGCTTGGAAAGGAGTAAACTATGCAGGATTTCGGCTACTATTCGCAGATTATCGCAAATCTTGAAAAGGTGAACGCCAACGAGGAGAAAAATCTCGACGCGGCGGCGTCGCTGATGGCGGATGCCATCGAAAACGACC
>SVSO01000180.1 GCA_015064195.1 Oscillospiraceae bacterium | reverse complement strand
GCTTCCGAGGCGTAGTTTATCTTTACATTCAACCGATCCTCGACGTTTTTCTGCGTTCTGTAAATAGCATCATTAAGACGTGAACCGGTTTCTTCTTCGGCGATGATATCAATGGCGTAGGCGCTGTTATAGTCACCGATGAAGATGTTGACCTCCTTGCCGCCGAAATCGAGATCGGCAGGCAGATCGTCCGGCTCAAAGGGAGAATCCTCAACGGGGGCGGTGGTTTCTGCGGAGGCTGCAGTGGTGTCCGTGGGGGTGTCTGCTCCGCCGCACGCTGCCAGTGATGCAAGCATGGTGACGAGCAGAAGAAGGGAAGTGTATTTCTTCATGATGAGTCATCCTTTCTGTTTTTATCATTATACCATGACTGCATCGGCAGAGCAATTGCAAAATCGGAACAAATTTGGGGTTTCGGTACACAAAATTCCGCAGAAGTATTGATTTCGAGGCGCATTTCCTGTATAATTAATTTGAGGTGATGAAATGGTCATTCGCAGTATTGTCAATGTGCAGTTGTTTGAGGACTTCGGGAAGACGTATCCGCTGCACAAGGATAAAAGGGATAACTGTGGGCTGGTGCTGGCCCTCCCAGGTTCGGAAGCCACACTGTATTTTGATGGGAAAAGATACGATACCCGTGAAGGAGATGTGGATTTCTTCCCACAGGGATCGACTTATGATGTATTGCTGCCGCACAATCATATGAAATGCTACGTATTCAACTTCATCGCCGACGACATGGACGAATTTTTCTACCTGAAAAACTGCGCTGATCTGACGGAGAGCTTCGCGCAGGCGCATCGGATCTGGATGCGCCGCCGAGAGGACGAATATTACCGGGATGACTGCATGTCCATCCTCTACCGCCTGATGGCGGAGGTGCGCCGCCGGTACGATCGGGCGCAGCAGCCGTATCGGGCAAAGTCGAAGCTGACACCGATGATCGAAATTCTGCACAACGAATATACCAATCCCGACTTTCGGATTTCGGAACTGTCCGCGCGCACCGGCTACAGCGAGCGCTACATCAGCCGTCTGTTCCGGGAGCTGTGCGGCATGTCGCCGAAGCAGTATCTGACCGATCTGCGCTTTCGCTATGCCAAGGAGCTTCTTGCCGGCGATTACAGCAGCATTGCAGATGTGGCAATCACGGCGGGATTCTCCGATCCCTGCCATTTTGCGGAGAGCTTCCGCCGGACATTCGGCGTGACACCGGGGGAATACCGCCGCAGCAAGCAGATTGGGATGTGAGCCGTAGCAGAAACATTCCGCATGGGAACTATTTCATGAAAATCCCGTCTAAATATTTAACCGAAAGGAGGCGGTATGGTGCGTATTGATTCAAAAATGCTGATTCCCGTTCTGGCGCTGCTTCTGGCAATTCCCATCAGTGCAAATTCTGCTCAGACCCGTTGGAGCGGTGTATCATTTGCCGGAACCATGGCGGCTGACGAAGACTGCCCGCTTGAGGTGGAGCGGGAGCGGCTGACCTTTTCGCTTGGTGAGTTTCCACAGAATCATTATTTTGCGGCAGAAGAATACCTTTCCTATCCGGGAAGTGTGACGGCGGAGTACGAATTTTACAATCCCGCCGATTATGATGTGACAGCGACGCTGGTGTTCCCCTTCGGAATGCTGCCGGACTATGCATACAGCATTTATAACGACGGCGGGCTGGAATTTGCGGATGACACGGCACGGTATGGCATCACTGTGGATGGAGATCCGGTGAAGATGACGCTGCGGCATACGCTTTCCGCACCATATGCGGAGTTCAATCTGGAGTATGATCTTCCAAGGCTGATTGACGGCTTTGCAGAGGATGAATTTTTCACGCCGGACATGCCGGTTCACCGTCTGACCTACACGGTGAGCGGGATTCCGGAGGAATACCGCTCGGCGACAGCGTCTTTCTTCTGGAGCGGTGACAGGACGGAGACGAGAGTAATTCTGGAAGGGCAGAATGGCGGAAGCACACTTCGCGGCGGTGTGCGCTCGTATCTTCATGTCCGGAACGGCGATGTAATTGTGCTGTGGCTCATCGGTGAATATGTGCCGGTGACAGAGTGGGATTTGTTCGAGAACGGCAGCCTTGAGACGGAAATTCCCGGCAAGGTGGAAATGAACGATAATACTGCCATTTCAAACGAAAGCATGACGCTCCGCGAATTTGTCACGAAGGATTGGAAGGCGGAGTCGGGCATTCTGGAAACGGATTGGTACAATGCCTCCATCACGCGCATGAATCGGTTCGTGACGTCAAGCGGTCTGATCATAGATTTTTACAGTGGGCGATCGCTGTATCAATCCCTTCTCCGCTGGTACGAATACGAGCTGACGGTTCCGGCAGGCGGACGGGTTGTCAATGCGGTTTCTGCGCCGATTTATCCGTCCATCAACGGTGATTACGAGCCGCCGATGTACAAATACACATATCTGTTGTCCCCTGCGCAGACATGGAAGCGTTTCGGGACGCTGGAGGTGGCGGTGGATACGCCGCATTATCTGATTGAGAGCAGCGCTGGCGAGTTTTCAAAGACGGATGGCGGCTATCAGGCGAAATTTGATGGACTTCCGGCGGGGGAGCTGGTGTTTTCGTTGAGCGCAGAGGAATCCCCGTCGCAGATTATCCGCGGGCGGCAGTATCTTGTGTATCTGATTCCGATGGGAGCGGTTCTTGCGGGCTGTATCCTCTTTGTATACGCGGCAAAACAAGGAAAATAGAAAAAGGGATCCGCTGCACAGCTGTGCAGCGGATCCTGGTCGTTTTTTTCGATTAAAGAATGCGCATTGCGGTGAAGCTCTCGCTCAGCGTGATGCCGATTTCGAGCAGATTCACCTCGCCGGTGATGACTGCATAACAGTCCTCGCTGTCCTCCAGCACCTCGGCATCGAGCATGCACAGACAGTGGTTCGGCTTCTTGTCGAAGCGCAGATACCAGCGGGAGGGCAGCTTGTCCGCGGGAAGGATATCCGCTGCATCCACGCGCCCCCAAACGTTGACGGCATTGGGATGATCGAGGTATGCCGCGATCTCGATGATGTCGGAGACAACCGCGCTGGCGGTCGGGAGCTTGCCCGCACCGCGGCCATAGAACATGACGTCGCCGATGGCGTTGCCGTTGACGAGGATGCCGTTGTAGACATCGCTGATGTTCGCCAGCGGGCAGGTGCTGCGGACGAGCATCGGGCCGACGCATGCCGAAACCTTATTTCCGGTACGCACGGCCTTGCCGATGAGCTTGATGGAAGCACCAAACTTCTTCGCCAGCTCCACGTCGCGCAGGGTAACGTTACGGATGCCTTCCGTCCTGATCTGATCCGGCGGAACGAGGCTGCCGAATGCGATGGCGGAGAGGATGGCGATCTTGCGGCAGGTATCGATACCATCCACATCGGCGGAGGGATCACGCTCGGCGTAGCCCTTCTCCTGCGCCTCTGCAAGTGCGGTGGCGAAATCCTTGCCCTCGTTAATCATCTGGGTGAGGATATAGTTGGTGGTGCCGTTCAGGATGCCGTTGACCTCGGTGATATCGTTGGCGGTGAGGCAGTTGCCGATGGGATGGATGACGGGGATGCCGCCGCCCACGCTCGCCTCGAAGAGGTAGCGCACGCCGTTCTCCTCGGCGATTTTCAGCAGCTCGGGGCCGAAGTTTGCGACGACCTCCTTGTTGGAGGTAACGACGCTCTTGCCCGCCTTCATTGCGGACGCGGAGAACTCAAACGCCGGATGGGAGCCGCCCATCAGCTCGGCGCAGATTCTGACCTCGGGGTCCTCGAGGATCACATTGATGTCGTGGACGATCTTGTCCGCGAAGGGAGAATCGGGGAAATCGCGCAGGTCGAGAATATATTTGATGTTGATGTCGTCACCGACGCGCTCGGAGATGAGAGCGGCGTTCTGGGTGAGAACTTCCGCCGTGCCGCTTCCGACTACGCCAAAACCGAGAATAGCTATATTGATCATGGTTAACTTCCTTTGCAAAAATAATAATATATAACCATTATACCACAATCATCGCGGTAATGCAATAAAAAATGGAAAATTTTTTGAAATTATGACTGGATTTCGGTGTTTGCGGCAAAATCCCAGCGCCATGCGCCGTTTTCGTATACATAGCGGAAGGCGTGCCAGCGGAGGATCGGGCTGACTCTGTCAAGCCGCTCCGGTACATCCACGCGGTAGCTGCCGTCCGGCTGCATGGTAATGACGGCACTTTCGATATCGTAAAGATGGCTTACGGCGGGATGGTTGTCGATATAGAGCAGCCGCCCATCGCTGCCGCGCCGATAGCGCATGCTGCCGTCGGCACGTTTATCATGAAGAACGGCGTATGCGCTGTCGGAAGTGAGCCGCTTGCCGAGCGCATACGCGAAGGCATCATAATCCCGTGGCAGGCGATAACAGTAGAAATACAGCGTGTCGTCGATGCGCTCCATCTCCTCATACTCCACCACAAAATGATCGCCGGTTTGGAGCGTTCTGCGCAATGCCGTGAAGGAGGCACGGATGCTCTCCTCCGTGGGCGTGCCGTCATATGCGAAGGGATAGACCATCACCGAGGCCGCACCATTGACGATTTCTACCACATACTGGCAGGTGGTGGTGGTGATGGAATGAACGCTGTAACGATAATCTCTGTCAAAATTGTGAAAGTGCCGGTAGTGAGACAGAATCTCACCTGCATCGGCAATGCCTGCCAGTCGAAGGGCTTCCTCCGGCTCCGGCGCATGAATCTCCTCAATGTCGCCGGTGACGGTATCAAAGATCAGATAATACCGCTCCGCTTTCGTGAAAACGGTGATGCAGAGCTTGTTCTCCTCCCAGCTTGTGACCTCCCAGAAGGTATCGGTCGGATGGTCGGTCACGGTGAAGCGGGCATCCGGTGTGACGATTTCCAACAGGCTGCGGCTGTGCTGTTTGACCTGTACGCCGAAGAAATCGTACAGCACAAAGGGGCTTTCCTCCAGACGGACACTGGCGAGAATGGTCTCCTGGAGCGCCATGTTCGGTGTCTCGCCGGAATCCATGATGTCCAGCTTCAGGAAGGTGGTGCTGTCATAGGGGATGTAATATGTCCAGAACTTCTGTGAGGGCTGCACGACAAGCATATTGTTTCGTTCCGTCAATTTAATATTGAGGGATTCGGCTTCGGCGGCCAGCGCGTCCAGATTCGGCGGCCAGCTTCCCTCAGGAACGTGAAAAATTTCAGGTGTTTTGAACAGTGTGATCTGACCGTCCGGGCTTTGGACGTAGGTATTCTCATCCTTCCAATCGTCCGGCACCGTCACGGAAAGCGTCCAGCCGTGGGTATAGCTGTGATACTGGAACGCATTCGTGCGTCCTTTCAGCATCAGCAGGGCGTATTCCGGCTCGTTGGAATAGTAGTCGGAGCGGTAGGTATGGCAGGTCACGGTTTTCGTCGGCAGCGCGTCAGCGGCCAGCGCAGCGGGCACCTGCATGGCGGCGGTTTCAGGAAGCAAAGACCGGAGCGGCTGTTCAGGCATTGTGCCCTCCGTTTGTGCGCATCCGGCGAAGGTGAGCAGCACGGCGAGAAGGATGAGAAAACGCATAAAATGGCATCCTTTCTGTCATTTGGTGCTGATTTAGACGGGAAAGCATGCCGTTTTGTTCCGTTTTGTCAGAGAAAACGCCGCCCAAATCGCACCGTCGCAGCAATGCTGAACAAATCAAAGCCCGCCTTTCCGTATGGGCAGCCGATCATGCCGCGCGCAGTCAGCGGCGCATCGTTGACGCATGCGGTGCCAAACTCAAGCGAGGACAGTACACGACGTGTCAGCGCGCGATTCCGCGAAAACAGATACAGCGCCGGCGGTTTTGCACGCCGCTGCAGCGTTCGGATGACACTGTCGATGCTCTCGAAGGTATGCACAGGCAGAATGGGGCCGAAGATCTCCTCGCTATGCAGTACGGAACCGGGCGCGATGTTGTCCATCAGCGTCAGAGCGATGCGGCAGCTTTCCTCGCAGGTGTCACCGCCGAGGAGAATTCTGCCGTCGGAGAGATGCTGCTTCAGCCGCTCGAAATGCATG
>SVSO01000179.1 GCA_015064195.1 Oscillospiraceae bacterium | reverse complement strand
TGCTTCGCCTCGGCGTTTCTCAGATCTCCGGCGCGTCGAAAACGTCCGTCGGCGGCTACGCGGAGGATGCGCCCGAGGAAGAGGAGACGTCCCAGTTCGACGTGTCCGATAACCGCACGCTGGACGAGGTGGTCAACTGGCTCATCAAGCTTGGCTACATCCCCAGCTTCTGCACGGCGTGCTATCGCGAGGGCAGAACCGGCGACCGCTTCATGGATCTGTGCAAAAAGAAGCAGATCGGCAACTGCTGCCACCCCAACGCCCTCATGACCCTCAAGGAATACCTGATGGATTACGCATCCCTCGATACAAAAGTTGTGGGAACCGACCTGATTTTGCGCGAACTTCAAAATATTCCCAATGAAAAAGTCCGCAAGATCGTCATTCAGCGGCTGAAAGACATCCGGAACGGCGAGCGCGACTTCCGTTTCTGAGAAATAGAGGAAAATTATGGCAGGACTAAACGAAACTCCCAGCGGCGAACGGGTGCAGATCGCCATCCTCGGCCGCACGAATGCGGGCAAATCCGCCCTCATCAACGCCATGACCGGGCAAAATTTAGCCATCGTCTCGCCGGTTTCCGGAACGACAACCGACCCCGTGGCGAAATCCATGGAGCTGCTGCCCCTCGGCCCGGTGACGCTCATCGACACGCCCGGCCTCGACGATGAGAGCGAGCTTGGTGCGCTGAGAATCGAAAAAACCAGACAGGTGCTGACAAAATGCGACATCGCCATCGTCGTCGCGGATGCGGCGGCGGGGCTGACGGAGCTGGAAAAATCCCTCATCGATGAGATGAAATCGCGTGAGATCCGCCACATCGTGGTGCTGTCCAAGTGCGATCTCACCAAGCCTGAGCCGGTGGACGGCGCGATTTGCGTCAGCGCAGTGACCGGCGAGGGCATCGAGGAGCTGAAAAATCGACTGGCCGCCTTTGCAACGAAGGGGCCGGAGCAACGGCTGGTGGGCGATCTGGTCAGCCCCGGCGACGTGGTCATCCTCGTCACGCCCATCGATGCGTCCGCGCCAAAGGGCCGGCTCATCCTCCCTCAGCAGCAAACCATCCGCGATCTGCTGGAATCGGGCGCGATGCCGCTGGTCTGCCGGGAAACTGAGCTTGCGGCGGCGCTGGACAAAATTAACCCGCGCCTCGTCATCACGGATTCGCAGGTGTTCGGCATGGTTTCAAAAATCGTGCCGGAAAATATCCCGCTCACCTCATTTTCCATGCTGATGGCGCGGTACAAAGGCAACTTCGCCGATGCGGTGAACGGCGCAAAAGCACTGGATAAAATTAAGGCGGGGGACAAGATCCTCATTTCCGAAGGATGCACCCACCATCGCCAGTGCGAGGACATCGGCACGGTCAAGCTGCCGGGATGGATCCGCAAGCACACGGGCGTTGAGCCGGAATTTTCCTTCACGTCGGGCACCGAATTCCCGGATAATTTGGCGGATTTCGCGCTGGTCGTCCACTGCGGCGGCTGTACGCTCAATCCACGCGCCCTTCGCCATCGCTACGGGCTTGCCGCCGAAGCAGGCGTTCCCATGACCAACTACGGCGTGGCGATCGCCCATATGCACGGAATTCTGGCGAGAGCGGCGAAACCTTTGTTACAATAGCACAAAAAATCCTGAGAATTTTCTCAGGATTTTTGCTATGCTAAAATGAAATTTTGGCCGAAATCTCGCCGGGGAAGTCGTAGATGCCGTTTTCGGCAACATAGCGATGGGGCGGCTTCACGTGCCACGAGGTGAAGCGGCCGTCGAATTCCAGAATCTGGTATCCCCACGCCCACGATTCGTTGAAAATGCCGAACGTCCAGCGTCCGCCGAGGCAGAAGCCGTCGTAAGCGATGCCGCCGATGTCGATGAGCGGCAGGATACTCTGCGATGTGAAGGGAAGCACCGCGGATTTGTGGGTGTGGCCGCGGAAAATCGCACGGATATTCGGATGCGCCTTGCAAAACATGGCGAAATCCCAGTCCACCTGCTGATCGTTCACGTGATGGGCGCAGAGAAGGACGGGATTACTCCCAAACTTTACCAATTCTTTGGCAACAAACGCCCGATCGATGCCCGAATAATGGGAACCGGACGCATCTTTGCATGGCGTGTTGGCGAAGGTGTCCAGCATGATGACGCCGAAATCGCCGAAATCGAGGGAATATTGCCGCGGCGTGCCGAAAATTTCCCGCCAAAGCTGGTCGGGATAGCTGTCGTGATTGCCGGGGATGGCGTGAACCGGGCAAGGAAGCGCATCAAACAGCTCCTTTTTGCATTTTTCGCAGTAATTCTCCGGGAGATTGCGCCAATTATAGTCATCAATGGAAAGATCCCCCAGCATCAGCACCGCATCAAGGGGCGATCTCTCATGCTCCGCCGTGATCCATCGCCGCGCCGTTTCCAGCTTCTCCCGCTGTGTCAGGCCGAACGCATCGCCCGCCGCCGCCGAAACCCTGGCCCTCGGCGCGATGGCGGTCATTTCCTCCTGCGACAGATCAGTGGTGTAGTGAATATCGGAAAACAGTAGGATCCGCATGATTCCTCCAATCAAAACGGGGCAATCTGCGCCGCAAATTGCCCCGAAATCCGGTTTATTTGAGCATACCTTCCACGATGCCGGGAACAGCAGCCATCACATCGGCCAGCTTGTCCGCATTCTGCGCACCGGCCATGGCGTTGTCGGGGCGTCCGCCGCCCTTACCGCCGGCGATGGGAGCAGCTGCGCCCACGATCTTGCCCGCATTTGCGCCGGCAGCGACTGCCGCCTTGCCGCATCCGCAGACCAGATTCAGCTTGCCGTCCACGTTGGTTGCCAGCAGAACCACAACCGCGTCGTCCTTCGCCTTGAGATCGTCGATGATGCCGCGTGCCGCGTCGGGCGTCATGCCCTCGGTGACGGAGGCAACGACCGTAACCGCGCCAACCTTGACGGCGCCGTTCATGATGTCGGCGGTCTTGCTGGATGCGATCTTCGCGTTGAGGGCGTCGATCTCATGCTTTGCTGCCTTCAGCTCCTCGGAAAGCTGAGCCGCGCGTTTTGCGATGTCAGCGGGAGCGGTCTTCATTTCGTGAGCCGCGTCGCCGATGAGGGATTCCTGCTCCTTGATGAAGCCGAGAACGCCGAGGCCGGTGATCGCTTCGATTCTGCGAACGCCTGCGGCCACGGAGGACTCGGAAACGATCTTGAACAGGCCTGCCTTGGCGGTGTTGTCGAGATGCGTACCGCCGCAAAGCTCGGTACTGAACGTGCCCATCTTGACCATGCGCACCACGTCGCCGTACTTTTCGCCGAACAGTGCCATTGCGCCTTCCTTGCGGGCGGTGTCGATGTCGGTTTCCCTCGTCACGATGTCCTCGCCCAGCAGAATGTGAGCGTTGACGAGGCCTTCCACCTTCTGAAGCTCCTCGGCGGTGAGTGCCGCGAAGTGGGTGAAGTCGAAACGGCAGCGCTGAGCGTCCACGTAAGAACCGGCCTGCTCAACGTGAGAGCCGAGCACCTGACGGAGAGCCGCCTGCAGCAGATGTGCCGCGGAGTGATTGCGCATGATGGCCGCGCGGCGCATGGAATCAACCTCAGCGCGCACGGGATCGCCCACCTTCACGTCGCCGTTGACCAGCGTGCAGAGGTGGATATAAACGCCGTCGGATTTTTTGGTATCCGTGACGGAGATCATGGTGTCGGCATCGTAAATCGTACCGGAATCGCCAACCTGACCGCCGCCTTCGCCGTAGAAGGGGGTCTTGTCCAGGATGATGGTGCAGTCGCCTTCGGTTGCGCGCTCCACGGATTCGTCATCCACGATGATGGCCAGCACCTTCGCGCCGTCGGTGACAAGCTCGCCGTAGCCGGTGAATTCGGTCTTAGGAAGCTCAGCCAGCAGGGTCTTGGAGGTGTCAGACCAGCCGGAAATGTTGGCGCGGGCATTTCTTGCGCGGTTCTTCTGAGCGGTCATCAGCTCGGCGAAGGTATCCTCGTCCAGCTTGAGATTCTGCTCAGCGACGATCTCACGGGTGAGGTCGATGGGGAAGCCGAAGGTGTCGTAGAGCTTGAACACTTCCTCGCCGGAGATGGTGTCCGCGCCGTCGGTGAGTGCGCGCTTGATGAGATTCGACAGGATGGACAGGCCCGCGTCGATGGTGGCATCGAAACGCTCCTCCTCGAGGGAAATGACCTTGAGGATGTAGTCGTGCTTTTCGATCAGCTCCGGATAGCCGGACTTGTTCTGATCGATGACCACTTCGCACAGCTCGGTGAGGAAGGGGCGATTGATGCCCAGCAGCTTGCCGTGACGTGCGGCGCGGCGGAGAATGCGGCGAAGCACATAGCCGCGGCCTTCGTTCGACGGAATAACGCCGTCGGAGATCATGAAGGTTGCGCTGCGGATGTGGTCGGTGACAACGCGGATGGAAACGTCGGTGTCGCCGCCGTTGCCGTAGGATTTGCCGCAGATTGCGCAAACGGTGTCGAGAATGCGGCGCACGGTGTCAACCTCGAACAGATTGTCCACGCCCTGCATCACGCAGGCGAGACGCTCGAGGCCCATGCCGGTATCGATGTTCTTCTGGGAAAGCTCGGTGTAGTTGCCGTTGCCGTCGTTGTTGAACTGGGAGAATACGTTGTTCCAGATCTCCATGTAGCGGTCGCAGTCGCAGCCGGGCTTGCAGTCGGGCGAGCCGCAGCCGTACTTTTCGCCGCGGTCGAAGTAAATCTCGGAGCAAGGGCCGCAGGGGCCGGAGCCATGCTCCCAGAAGTTGTCAGCCTTGCCGAGACGAACCACGTGCGCCGGGTTCACGCCGATCTCGTTGACCCAGATGTCGTAAGCTTCCTCGTCGTTTTCATAGATCGACGGCCAGAGAAGCTCTGCCGGGATCTCGAGGGTGACGGTGAGGAATTCCCACGCCCACGCGATGGCTTCGTGCTTGAAATAATCGCCGAAGCTGAAGTTGCCGAGCATTTCAAAATAGGTGCCGTGACGTGCGGTCTTGCCCACGCGCTCAAGGTCGGGGGTGCGGATGCACTTCTGGCAGGTGGTGACACGGCGGCGGGGCGGTTCAACCTCGCCGGTGAAGAATTTCTTCATGGGCGCCATGCCGGAGTTGATGAGAAGGAGAGATTTGTCGTTGTTGGGAACGAGGGAGAAGCTGGGCAGACGAAGATGTCCTTTGGATTCAAAGAAAGAAAGGTACTTCTCGCGCAGCTCATTGAGGCCAGTCCATTGCATTTTAGTTGTGTCCTTTCAAATGAAAATATTCTATCATATAATTATAGCACAAGCGGTGGGATTTGTCAAGTATTTCGCGGATTTTATATCCGTCCCACCAATGCGGAATCCACGGCGCGGCCGATGACGTCCGCCATGCGGCTCATGCCCAGATCGTTGGGGTGGCAGGTGTCCACGGTGCAGTCGTCCCGCATTTCGCCGGCGAAGAGGGAATAGCCGTCGATGAACACCACCTTCTCGCCGCGCTCCATCGCATTCTGATAGGTGCGCATGATCACGTCGCGGCGGAGGATGTCATAGTGATTCTCCAGCCGAATGTCGGGCTTTGACACCATGATGACCGGCGTTTCGGGATGGGTCTTGCGGAATGCGAGGTAGAGCTTTTCGTGGGTCGCCTGCAGATGCTCCACGGTGGGCGCGTTGTGGTCGTAATCCAGCACGAACACGGAGCAATCCTGCGCCGCTAAATAATCGATGATCGCGTCCTCGCCCTTGGCATTGCCGGAGAAGCCGAGGTTCACGTAATTGCAGTCGAGGCGGCGGGAGATGATGGCCTCGTAGCTCATGCCGGGGCGTGATGCGGCCGCCCCTTGGGTGATGGACGAGCCGTAATAGAGCACCGGCTGCTCATACCGGTAATCGCCGCGCCGGGAAAGCTCCGACGTGCAGTCAAGTCCCAGATAAAGATCGGTCACGTAGTGGTAATTCGGGAAGTTGATGGTCACTTCCTTCACGCCGTCGCCGAGCCACACGATGGAATCGAAGCCGTTTTCGTAGACCGCCGGCGGATTGAACAGACCCGTGAAGACCTCGCGACCGCCGCGCTTCACATACAGATCGAAGCCGGATGCGCCGGGCTTGCCCATCTGCACGGACGGCTGGCG
>SVSO01000178.1 GCA_015064195.1 Oscillospiraceae bacterium | reverse complement strand
GCAAGTGGATGCCGGTGATGAAAAAGCGTTTGAGTTTCATTGGCGCACTCCTTTCATTTGCCGAAGATCATGGAAAAGCAGCGGGCGGTGAGCCTTGCCGAGCCGCGGATGGCGGGCAGAACGGCGGGGAAAAGCATGAGTGCCAGTCCGCCGCAGACAAGTCCGCTTCCGGCTACCATCAGACAATAGGTGACGGAGGTCATGGCGGCGAAGGGGATATAGAGGATGCCGATGATGCCGACGAGGGCAAGACTTGCAAATACCACTGCGAGGGCGAAGATCAGCGACCACAAAAGGATGAGAAATGCGGCAAACAGGGGCACCCACAGCGGACTGCCGACGATCATGGGAATGAGGAATCGCCGTCCGGATGGCTTTTTCATGCCGATCTCCGCCGCGATGCTGTCAATGTCACCGAGCGCGGCCACAGCTTCCTCCTCGCTCATGCCGTCCTCCATCCGGTCGCTGATGATCTCATCGTAATATTCCTGCGCCCGCGTAAGCTCACCGCCGTCCAGCCGATGGGCCAGCGCGGACATAAATTCTTTCCGTGTCAACGTGATTCCCCTTTCTTTTGCTCGATGAAGCGGAAAACCTGCATGATCTCCCGCTGTTCCGCCACGAACGCATCCACTCTGGCGCGTCCGGCATCCGTGATGGCATAATATTTGCGCAGTCGGCCGTTGTGTTCGCGGGAGCTGACGGTGAGCATGGCCGCGCTCTCCAGCCGCCGGAGAATGGGATACAGGGTGGATTCGGAGATCTCCACGCATTCGGACACGTCGCGTATGAGGGCGTATCCGTAGGATTCGCCGCTCATCAGTGCGGCCAGCACGCAGACCTCTAAAAGTCCCCGCTTGAGTTGAATATCCATCGCCGCCTCCTATTGTGTTTGTTGTATAATATTATACCACGCATAGTATTGTTTGTCAAGAGGTAACAGCAAAAAAACCGCACTTTCGTGCGGTTTTTTAAGATTGCTGATTACTTGCCGGATACCACGTAGTCGAAGTCGTCCTGAATTTCCTTGGACGGCTCGGCGGTGAGGAGGGATACGACAACGATTGCGATGCTGGAGAGCAGGAACGCCGGTGCAAGCTCATAGACTGCGAAGATGCCGCCCAGCTTGGAGATGAAGAAGTTCCAAACGATGGCAACCACGCCGCCCGTAATCATGCCGGCAACTGCACCCTGATAGTTGGTGCGCTTCCAGAAGAGGGAGAAGATCATCAGCGGGCCGAAGGTTGCGCCGAGACCTGCCCATGCGAAGTCAACGATGGTGAAGATGACATCGTTGCCGCTGGTTGCGACTACCATAGCGAAGATCATGATGAGCACAAGGATGATGCGGGTGACGAGCATGACCTGCTTGTCGGTGGCATTCTTCTTGAATACGCCGTGATAAACGTTCTCAGCGATTGCGGATGCGGAGATGAGCAGATAGGAGTCAGACGAGCTGATGGATGCCGCGAGGATGCCGGCGCAGATGAGGCCTGCCAGCAGTGCGGGCAGCATATTGGTGGTGAGCAGGATGAAGATGTTCTCCGCCTCGCCCTGTGCCACATACTGGGTCGGGTAGAGCATACGGCCGATAACACCGATGAAGATTGCCGCGGACAGGGAGATGAGCACCCAAACGGTGGCAACGCGGCGGGAGAGGGTCAGCTCCTTCTCGCTGCGGATGGCCATGAAGCGGAGGAGCACCTGCGGCATACCAAAGTAGCCGAGACCCCAAACGAGACCGGAGAGGATGGTGACGAAGCCAACGGGCTGCGGATCGCCGTAAACCACCGCACCGTCCACCACTTCCGTGGGATTTGCGGATTCAAACAGGCTGATAAAGCCGGGGATATCCTTTGAGTTTTCGAGAACTGCACCCAGACCGCCGGCCTGCACCACACCGATGGTGAGCACGCAGATGAGGGCAATGACCATGACGATGGCCTGCATGAAGTCAGACGCGGATTCGCCGAGGAAACCGCCGAGGAAGGTGTACGCCAGCACGAATACAGCGGCGATGATGACCATTGTCGTGTAATCCGCATTGAACAGCTGCGCGAACAGCTTACCGCAAGCCATCAGGCAGGAGCCTGCATAGGGGGTGAAGAAAACGATGATGAGCACGGATGCGATAATGAGAAGCACGTTGCTCTTCTCGTGGAATCGCTTGGAGAAGAAATCCGGGATGGTGATGGCGCCGATGCGCTCGGAATAACGGCGCAGACGCTTACTGGTGATGAGCCAGTTCAGGTAAGTACCGAGAGCAAGACCGATGGCCGTCCAGCCTGCACTTGCAAGGCCGCTCCAGTATGCGAGGCCGGGCAGACCCATCAGAAGCCAGCCGGACATATCGGAAGCCTCTGCACTCATGGCGGAGACCCACGGGCCGAGGGTACGTCCGCCGAGGAAGTACGCCTCCGCATTTTTGTTGGCGCGCTTTGCACAGTATGCGCCGATTGCGATGACCGCCGCCATATAGAGGACGATCGAGATCAGATATTGAATATCAAAATTCATAGCTTAGTCCTTTCTTATGCTATAATTACTTACAATTATATCATAGATTGCTAACATTGTCAATCACTAAAGCGAAAAAATCTCAAAAAAATGAAAGATTCCGCCGTTTTTCCTGCAAAAACGGCGGAATCTTAGGTTATGTAAGAGAAATGAAATCGCTGAAATATTCGCCTTGCTCGGTATTATTGAAGATGATCTGATCCTCCTCGCCGAAGATCATGCCCATGCCGGCGAATGCGGCGGGGATGCCCTCCTTGGGACGGCGCGGAGTTGAGCCTATGGCGATGGGGCAGGGATGACCGAGGGCATCATGTTCGCCGCCGGGATATTCGATCAGCGTCTGATGGGTATGGCCGCAGATCATAACCTCAGGCTTCACATCCTCACGCAGACGCTTTGCCCAGTAGGTGAACAGCTCCTGTTCGATATCGAAGGGGGTGTTGTGAGTCCATGTGAAAGGATTGTGTGCAATCACGATGCGGTGACGGACATCGGGCGCGGCGTATTCCGTCGCTGCATTTTCGATGACGGATTCGAGGAATTTTGTTTCCTCAAGGCGGAACTCATGGCAGCAGACCGTGCCGTTGTACTCGGGATTGGTATCCGGCTTGTCCTCGCCGGTATCCATCACGATGCCCCAGATGTCGCCGAGGCGGAAGGTGAAGTAGCTTCTGCCGTTGTCCACCGGCGTGTGATCGGCGATGTTCTCCGCGAAGAATCCGCGTGTGTCGTGGTTGCCGCGGGAGAAAATGGCGGGAATCTCACCGCCGGTGATGTCGGAGACAATGCGGTAGATGTTGTCGAAATTCTCGATCTTTCCGCTGTGATCCGGCACATCGCCGTTGAGAATGAGAAAATCGAGCTTTCCGTGTGCCTCTTCAAACTGCTTTGCCGCCTTGACCGGCGTTTCTACCAGATTGTGCGCGTCGGCGATGTGATAGCATACAGCGCGTCCCGGCTTCACCGGACGGAAGCGGTAGGAATACTCCTGCACATCCTCGATGAGGGGAAAGTAGGGCTTGCGCTCGATGATGCCTTTGATGCAGACGGTGTAGCTTCCCGCTTCGTTGAGTTCATCCATGGGCACGCATACGCGGTGGGTCGTGACGTTGGAACGGATGATGCCGTTGGAGTGGTCGTAGTAGCATTTGTCGCCAACCTTCACATAAAAGAGCGCGGGCTTTGTGACCGGCACCATGATCTGATAGTCGCGGCCTACTGCAAATACGGCCGGATGGGTCTTCATGATTGTTTCCATTTCTTTTTCTCCTTTGAATAAATTTGCTGTTGAATTACTGCTCCATCATACCGGCTGCCTGCAGTACGGCCTTGTACACGGCAAGCTCATGCTCCGGCGAATGCGGATTCCCGATCTCGCCGAGACACATACGGGCGAACGTGTCCATCATCGTACTGTAGCGGTCGTACGGCTCGCTTTTTTCCGTCAGGCCGCGATCATTCCATGTCGGATTTGTGGTGATGACCGCTTCCGTGATCTGACTGCCGGTGGAACCGACGTGCATTTCCAGCGGCTTGACCTCCACGGTGCCTTTCGTGCCGCAGATGACCAGCTGACGGCGAGCGAAACCGCCGAATTCCTGCGCACAAGTCTTGACGAACGCCTGCGCACGGGGCTTGGAATTGGGATACTCAAACACCGCGAAGCCGTAGTCGTTGGCGCGGACACCGTCGATGCCTGTGCAGATATTATGCGGGATGATGCGCTCCGGCACACCGAGGATTTCGATGACCAGATCGACCATGTGGCAGCCGAGGAAGAACATCATGCCGCCGGGGATCGTGTCGAGCCACAGCCGTTTCTCACGGGTGGGCGGGGAAATGCCGTTCATCTGCGCCTCGACGTTGAAAATTTCACCGAATTCCCCCGACTTGATGCGCTCCATAAGCGGGGCGATCAGGGGATTGTAACGGTACATATAGCCGAGATGGAGGATGACGCCGTTTTTCTTCACCGTGTCCACCAGCTCCTCGAATTCCGGGAGATTTGCGCCGCCGGGCTTATCCATGTGGATATGCTTGCCTGCCTTCGCGGCGAGAAGCGCATACTTCGTCAGATGCACCTCCGACGTTTCCACAGCGACGGCGTCGATGGTGGGATCGGCGAGGATCTCCTCGACGGTCATCTCGCGAAGACCGCGGAACATCCCTAACTTTTCGGGATATTTTTCCGCTTCGCCCTCGGGAAGGGCATAGCCGACGCACGTGAAGCGTTCGGGCAATGCACAAAATGCGGGCGGCAGCGCACCGGCGTGATCGTGGCCGACGCCGATCTGTGCAATGGCTATCTTTCGCATCTTATTTGACCGTGAGTACCACCTTGCCCACGTTTTCGCCGCGCTGGAGGATGGCATGAGCCGCCTCCGCCTCGGTGATGGGCAGAACCTTGTAGATGGACGGCTTCATCATGCCGGCTTCCACCTTGGGCCAGACCTTTTCTACCAGCTCAGCCAGCAGTGCGGCCTTGAATTCGGGCGTGCGGGAACGGAGAGTGGAGCCGATGATGCGCACATTGCGGACGTAGATGTTTTTGAGGTCGATCTCGGTGATCTGTCCGGCCAGCGCCGCGATCATGATCCAGCGTGCGCCATGGGCAAGATACGGCAGACAGCCGCCCATGGATGCACCGCCGAGACAGTCGATGGCCACGTCCACGGGATGTCCCTCCGCCAGCTGAGCCTTCAGCACGTCGGCGAGATTTTCCTTCGAGGTGTCAACCACGATATCCGCACCCAGCGGCTTGATCTTTTCTGCGATCTCTGCGGTGAGGACGGTGGTGATGACGCGCAGACCGAAGGCTTTCGCCATGGGAATGACCACGGATGCCAGACCCGATGCGCCGGCCTGCATGAGCAGGGTGTCGCCGGCCTTGGCCTTGCCCTCGTGGAACAGATTGAGATAAGCGGTGGCATAAGCTTCCGGCATGGCGGAGGCTTCGATGAGGGAGCGGCCCTTGGGCACGGGCATCAGCATATCGTACTTGATGTTGGCGTATTCGGCATAACCGCCGCCGCCGAGAAGTGCGCACACCTCATCGCCGATTTTGTAGTTGGATTTTTCCTTGGCGATGGCACCCATGTCCACGATCTTACCGGAAATCTCCAGACCCATCCACTCGGGACAGCCGGGAGGAGGCGGATAATCGCCGTCGCGCTGCATGAGGTCGGCGCGGTTGAGAGCGGCGCAGTGGATCTCGACGAGGCAGTCCTCCTCGCCCATGACGGGATTCGGAACGTCGCTCCAGCTGAGGGATTTGTCGGGGTTTACAAGAATAGCTTTCATTGTGAGTCTCCTTTGTGTGGATGAATAAATTATAGCATATTTACACCGGAATGTAAATATGCTATGGCAGATTTTTGCGAAAAATTTTCAGTCGGTGCAGTTTTCGCGGATGTCCGTCAGCAGCTTTTCCAGATTTGCGTCCAGCGAGGAGATGCTGGATGCCACATTGGAGGAGATGGAATATTCTTCCTTGAAGCTCTTCCAGACAACCTCTGTGATCGGGTAGCCCAGCGCGTTGTTGTAGGTGTAGCCGAAATCCAGCACCATGGTGCTGCGAATCAGATCGAACATGCGCGCCGAATCGTCATCGCGGGAA
>SVSO01000177.1 GCA_015064195.1 Oscillospiraceae bacterium | reverse complement strand
ACCTTGATCTCCAGACCACCGGCGATACCGTCGGCGGCGAGACCATCGACATGGTCTACGACACCATCTTTATGCAGAAGGACGCGGACACCATCTACATCATGTGGACCGCCCGCATCACCACCGGCAACTACTATCGGTTCTACTGCCCCTTCACCCTCTCCACGAAAACGCTGGGCGAGATCGGCGTCAACCGCTTCCAGGTCGGCGACATCACAAACGATTTCTCCGCCACCGGCATCCGCGGCGCGCTGGCTGCAAACGGCCTGCCCTGCAAGCGCATGTTCTCCGACATCGGCATCATGCAGAAGCTGTCCAGCCGGATCGAGAACGGCGAGCGCTGGTACTACTCCGGCACCTACAGCGGCGACTTCACCGCCATCATCAAGAGCCGCGACCTCGTGACGTGGAAATATGTCTCCCAGCCCGATTTCCCCAACGAATCCAAATGGGAGAACGCCACCTACGTCTACGGTGACAAGTGCTATTATTTCGTCCGCCAGCAGGATACCACCGGCTACGGCTTCCTGACCGCGTACAATCTCGATCAGGACACCTGGGATACGCCTGTGCTCGTTGCGGACTGCCAGTCCCGCTCCGACTTCATCGAATACGAGGGCGCGCTGTACATGTTCCACGCCCCCATTGACCGCGAGCACATCGGCGTGATCAAGATCGGCACGGAAAATCTCGCCGACACGAAGGTCGTGCTGCAGGCAAAGATGGACACCAGCTGCTTCTATCCGTTCATTCAGTATTATGCGGACGGCGAGCTTGCCATGTCCTACACCGTTGCACGCCGCCATATCCGCCTCGCGCGCTTCACACTCAAAAAGTATCTGTAAAAATCGCACAAAAACCATGCTCCTGCGGCGCTCCGCGGGAGCATTTCTATAATATTACAGAAATTTCACGCCGCATCTTGATTTTTTCTGCAGATTACGATATAATATTATCAGATTAAATTTGAAAAGAGGTATACCCCCATGGCAAAAAGCGTTCAGGATATTCTGAATCTCATCAAAGAGCATGACATCAAGATGGTTGACTTCAAGATGGTTGACATCAACGGTCAGTACCGTCATGTTACCATCCCCGCAGACAACTTCTCCGAAGACACCATGAAGAGCGGCATCGGCTTCGATGCGTCTAACTACGGCTACGCGGTCGTTGAGAAGAGCGACATGGTCTTCATCCCCGATCCCGACACCGCCATCATCGATCCCTTCTGCGAGATTCCCACCCTCTCCATGACGGGCAACGCGATGATTATCGACAATCCCGAAAACCGCCCGCTGCCCCAGTATCCCCGTAACATCGTACTGGCTGCTGAGCAGTACATGAAGGATCTCGGCATCGCAGACACCATGCTCATCCTGCCTGAATTTGAATTCTATCTGTTCGACCAGGTTGGCTGGGACGTACAGCCCAACTACATCGGCGTTTCGATGGATGCGAAGAACTCCTATCTCAACAGTGCCACCGAGGGTCTCGGTGTCGTTGTTCCGAAGCAGAAGAACTACCACATCGCAAAGCCGTTTGACTCCTCCTATGAATGCCGCAGCGAAATGGTTCTGCGCATGAAGGAAGCCGGCATCGAGATCAACTACCATCATCCTGAGGTTGCAGCATCCGGCCAGTTCGAAATTGAGCCGCAGCTCGGCAAGATGTCCTTCATGGCTGACGCAACCATGATGATCAAGTATATCATCCACAACACCGCCTTAAAGTACGGCAAGTCTGCAACCTTTATGCCCAAGCCCATCTACGGCGAGGCAGGCAGCGGCATGCACGTTCATATGCTGCTCATGAAGGATGGCGAGCCGGTATTCTCTGATGACAACGGATATGCGCACCTCTCCAAGGAAGCGCACTGGTTCATGGGCGGTCTGCTCTATCATATCGCATCCCTCTGCGCGCTGACCAACCCCAGCACCAACTCCTTCAAGCGCCTCATTCCCGGCTTCGAGGCTCCCGTAACCGTCGGCTACGCAACCTCCAACCGCAGCGCAGTCATCCGTATTCCCGCTTACGCAAAGGCACCGAACAAGCGCCGCTTTGAGCTGCGAAACCCCGATGCAACCTGCAACCCGTACTTCTGCTACGCAGCAATCCTGATGGCAGGTCTGGACGGTATCAAGAAGCAGATCGATCCCCACGAAAACGGCTGGGGTCCCTACGACTTCAATCTGTTCCACCTCTCCGATGAAGAGAAGGCCAAGCTCAAGGGTCTGCCCACGACGCTCGATCAGGCACTGGATGCACTCGAAGCGGATCACGACTACCTGACCGCCGGCGGCGTATTCCCGGAAGAGCTGCTTAAAAACTTCATCAAGACCAAGCGCGAAGAATGCCGTGAGCTTTCCAAGATTCCGCATCCCGCAGAATTCGACAAGTATTATAATCTTTAATCAACTGCTGTCCGGCATCCCAAAGGATGCCGGACAGTTTTTTGAGGGACAAAAAGAAGAGACGGAAAGTATCCGTCTCTTCTTAGTTATCGGTAATTATCTCTTGCCTTCCTTAAACAAGCCAAGCAGCTCGTTGAAATCATCGTCGGAGATAAGCTCGTCCTTCTTCTTGGGCTTTTCGGTATCAGCAGCCTTGGGCGCTTCCTCTGCCTTGGGAGCCTCTGCGGGAGCAGCCTTCTCGGGAGCAGCCTCTGCTTCCTTCTTCAGCTGGGACTCTACAGTATCCTGCATGCTCTTGGGCGCATTGTCAAAGCCGGTAGCGATGACGGTTACGCGCATTTCATCCTCAAGCTCCGGATCGAATGCAGCACCCCAAATGATGTTTGCATCAGGATGCGCCTCATCAGCGACCATGTTGGATGCGATGTCAACCTCTTCGAGGCCGATGTCGGGAGATGCGGTGATGGAGATGATGATGCCGCGTGCACCAGCGATGGAGGTTTCGAGCAGGGGGCTGGAAATGGCTGCCTTTGCTGCCAGAACTGCCTTGTCCTTGCCCTTGCCATCGCCGACACCCATGTGCGCATAGCCGGCACCCTTCATGATAGCGGAAACGTCAGCAAAGTCGAGGTTGATGAAGCCGTTGACATTGATCAGCTCAGCGACACTCTGCACACCACGACGGAGTACGTCGTCGGCTACTTCAAATGCGTTCACGAGGGTGATGCGGGTATCGGAAACCTGCTTGAGTCTTTCGTTGGGAATGATGATGAGAGAATCCACACTGTCGATGAGGTTCTTGATGCCGGTCTCAGCCTGCATCATACGGCGTCTGCCTTCAAATGCGAAAGGCTTGGTAACAACACCGACGGTGAGGATGCCCATATCTTTGGCAGCCTTCGCCACGATGGGAGCCGCGCCGGTACCGGTGCCGCCGCCCATACCTGCGGTAATAAATACCATATCGGAGCCGTCGAGAACAGCCTTGATCTCCTCGATGGATTCCTCGGCAGCGCGAGCGCCAACCTCGGGATTAGCACCTGCGCCGTGACCCTTGGTAATCTTTTCGCCGATGTCGATCTTATGAACTGCATTGGAATGAGACAGTGCCTGTCTGTCCGTATTGACTGCGATAAATTCCGCGCCGCGGACGTTGGTGGAAATCATGCGGTTGACTGCGTTATTACCGCCGCCGCCGACACCGATTACTTTTATATTTACGCCACTGTCGAAGTTATCATCAAATTCAAATGCCATTTTCTGTATCCTCCTAATATTTCTGAGTCCGTTATCAAAACTACTACCTATATAATAATATCAATTTTCACCTTTTGCAAGGGATTTTATGAAAATTCAATATTTTTTTACGATTCCGTTACCGATCAAACGCGATGACGGCTTCCTTATCCTTAATGACCGGGCATTCGCTGGGGTCGGAAGCATCAATGGTCGCCGGAACCCGATCAGCGAAAATCTCATTTTCCAGCATGCCTGCCACTGCTGTCAGCTTGGTTCCCAACTCATCGCCATTGCCCAGCTTCACGAGGTAAATCTCCTCGCAGATCATAGCGGCAGCGAATCGGTCGCGCAGATCAAATGCGCTCACCTTCGGCAAAAGCTCGCTCGACTGCAGCGCATACAGATACTCCGTAACATACCGCTCCGTCGTGGATGCCTCAAACTCGATCTTCGAGCCGGTAATGGCCGAATTGATCGCCGGAAGCACCAGCTCAATCAGCCCCTTATCCGCAAGAACCGTACGGTCAAACACCTGCTCCAGCACACGCAGCTCATCCGACAGCACAAAATACTCGCCATAAAGCTCGGCAAAATACACCGGTGTATCCTCCGTTAAGCTGATCACCAGTGTACTCGGCAGCTTGCGCCGAATCGAAGCGCGGCGGATGTAAGAGAGCTTTTTCGGCAGGATCTCCACATCCCGGTTCGTTACCTCATAGAGGCTCATATCCGTCGTGATGCCGCACACCGATATCACCGAATCAGCACTGTAGCGTGCGCTTCCCACCACCTCAATGGTGCGGATCCTGAAAAAGACCGACAGACAGATTAAAAGAAACAGGATGATCGCTGCAACGAAAACCGCGATATACACGAATCGCGAGATCTGCTTTTTTGTTTTGTTATACCGGACGAACTTCTGCAGCCGCTCTTTGCTCTTGATCTGCGAAAGCTCGCCCTGGCCGCCGGTAAAGAATCTGCTTTCCCGACGGTTTTCCGATTGACTCATCAATATGCCCCCGTGAAAGCTCTGCTTTTCCCTAACGAAGGCGCATATTTTTCCGCCCGTATCCGCGGACGGCCAAAATTCCGCCTTTATAATATATTATAACATAGCTTTATTCAAAAAGTCAAGGTTTTTGCGCGTATTTATATGATAAATTGATGAAATATTTACGATTTCGCCTTTTTCTCGCTCACAAGGCGGAGAAGATCGAAGTAAATGCTCTTATTTGCGTCAGTAAGCGCGAAAGCTTTGACGTTGTTTTCCATCGCTGCACGCTTCGCATCGTCGGCGAGAAGTGCTGCCAGCGCATCGGTCAGCCTGCCGTCCGTCAGCTCCTTCTCCTCAAACAGCAGTGCCGCATTGCGATCTGCAAGTACGCGCGCGTTCTTGTACTGATGATTCTCCGTCACATGCGGCGAGGGAATGAGCACCGCACATTTGCCGAGCATCGCAAGCTCCGACAACGACATAGAGCCGGCGCGGCTGACAACGATATCCGCCGCCGCCATCTGCTGGGGCATGTCGTAGATGTATTCGAGCAGCTTGATATTCTCGCAGCCCTCGAGGCCGTATTCCCTGAATTTCGCCGTTGCCGCCTCGTATTCGATGGCACCGGTGGCGTGAACGTGGAGCAGCTCGGGATGATCCTTCGTATAGTCACGCATGAACGCGAGCATCTCGTCGTTGACCTTCTCTGCGCCCATACTGCCGCCGCAGGACAGCAGGAAGTATTTGTATCTGCCCTCGATACCGAGCACACGTCTTGCCTCCGCACGGCCGAGCGATGTGAACGCCGTCTTGACGGGATTGCCCACCTTGAGAATCTTTTCGCGGTATTCGTCGCCGAGATTGTCTGCAGTGGCATCGAAGGTGGTATAGATGCGATCCACATACCGCGCCAGCATTTTCACCGCCACGCCCGGATAGGCGTTGGATTCGTGTACTGCTGTCGGGATGCCCATGGATGCCGCCGCCTTCAGAAGCGGCCAACAGACGTATCCGCCGGTGCCGATGACAAGATCGGGACGGAAATCGCGGATGAGCTTCTTCGCCTTGATGGGCGAGGTGAAGGCCAGCCACGCGGACTTGATGTTGTACGGCGTCAGGCGGCGCTTGAAGCCCTGAACCTCCACATGGTGGAGCTTATATCCCTCCGCAGGCACCAGTTTGTTCTCGATGCCTCTCGACGTACCAACGAACTCGATGATGGCATCGGGCTGATTTTCACGGATGGTATTGGCGATGGCGATGGCGGGATTGGCGTGTCCGCCGGTACCGCCGCCGGTCATTAAAACTTTCACTGATTTTTCCTCGTGTTTCTATTTTTTCTGCTTGGAATAGCGCGATATGGACAGTACGATTCCCATCTCAACCATCAGCACGCACAGAGACGAGCCGCCATAGGAAAAGAACGGGAGCGAAATGCCGGTATTGGGCATGGAGTTGGTCACAACGGCGATGTTCAGCAGGCTCTGCAGCGCCA
>SVSO01000176.1 GCA_015064195.1 Oscillospiraceae bacterium | reverse complement strand
ATAGAGAGGGTGAGGGGGGTGCAGGGGGGAGAGGGGGAGGAAAACTTCGGCGCTTGAGATGGTTTCCTCCCCCTCTCCCCTCTGCGTATCAGGTATGGCACTATTTCAAAAATATTTGGCAATATTTCCTATTGCCAACAGGCAAAATCCATGCTATAATAGTCATAGAATCAAAAACTGTGGTTCTGAAAGGAGAACAAACCAATGAAAAAAATCGTCATTATCGGCGCCGGCAGCTTTAATTTCACCCGCGCCATTGCCCGCGACATCTTCACCTTCCCCGCGCTTTCCGATTCGCGGCTCGTTCTTGTGGACATCCCCGAGGGCGAAAAATACATGACCGCGTCAAAGAAGATCATCGAAAAAACCATCGCGCAGGGTGGTTACGCCGCCACTGTGGAAGCCACCTTTGACCGGCGTGCAGCCCTTGTGGATGCGGATGCGGTCATCATCACCATCCGCAACGACACCACGATTCCCGCATGGGAGCGGGATCTTGTCATTCCGAAAAAGTACGGTGTGGACACGGTTATCGGCGACACCCGCGGCCCGTCCGGCATTTTCCGCTTCCTGCGCTCGTCGGTCGCCCTGAAAGCCATCGCCGAGGACATTCTCGAGCTTTGCCCGAACGCGCTGGTGCTCAACTACACCAACCCCATGTGCATGGTGACGGACTATATGCGCCGTCTTGGTGTGGAGGTCTACGGCCTCTGCCACAGCGTGCAGAACACCCTGCAGGAGCTGTCGAAATGGATCGGCGCAGATCCGAAGGACGTGACCTTCAAGTGCGCGGGCATCAACCATCAGGCTTTCTTCTACGAATTCAAGGTGAACGGCGTTGACGCCTATCCCGCCATCCGCGAAGCCGCCGAAAAGCCGGAGAATTACAAAAAAGAAGCCGTTCGCATTGAAATGATGAAGGGACTTGGCTATTTTGTCACCGAGTCCAGCGGTCACAATTCCGAATACAACGCCTGGTTCCGCAAGCGTCAGGATCTCATTGACGCCTACGCCCCCGATTCCTACGCCTCCTCCGTGCGCATCATCACCGACCGCGATGCCAAGCGCGACAAGCAGATGGAGGACGTGCTGGCGCAGGAGACCATTTCGCTGGCACGGGGCCACGAATACGCGGCGTACATCCTCAACGCGGTGATGGGCGACGGCGAACTGTTCACCTTCCACGGCAACGTGCGCAACACGGGGCTGATCACCAACCTGCCCGACGGCGTTATTGTTGAAGTGCCGGTGCTGGCATCCAAGGAAGGCCTCCGTCCGCTGTACGTTGGCGATCTTCCCCGCCACATCGCCGCTCTCAACACGCAGAACGCCCAGTGTGAAGCGCTGGCGGTGGACGGACTCATGGCCTGCGACCGCGAAATGATCTACCACGCCATCGTAAACGACCCGCTGACCGCATCCGTCTGCTCCCTTGCGGAGATCCGCCGCATGACCGAGGAGCTGTTTGAAGCCAATCGGGACGACCTGCCCATGTTCAATTAACGCAAAATCCGCCGCTTTTACGGAAGCGGCGGGATTTTTTTCTCATTCTGTTCTCTGCGGAACCGGAGCGGCGTTGTCCCGCAGACCCGCTTAAAAACGCGTATGAAGTGGGATTCGTTGACAAATCCGCACCGATGAGCCGTATCCGCCACCAATTCCCCCTGCATCAGCAGCTCTTTTGCCAGCTGGATTCGCATTTGCCACACCATTTCCCGGATGGTCATGCCGGTGGCCGATTTAAAATCCCGCTCCAGCTTGGAGACGGAGATGTAATACTGTTCCGCCAGCTCATGGGGCGTGATCGTCTCGCAGAAACGGTCGCTGAGACAGCGAATCACGTCGGAGATGTAGGACAGCTGACCCGCCGGCAGTACAGGCTCGGAAAATCCATCCGTTTTCGCAAGCTCACTCAGCACCGCGGCCATGAGATAGCGGCGGATGTGCTCATTTTCCTTACCGCTCATCAGCTCCATCATAGACGATAGCCGCTCACAAAGCCGCGCATCGGGCTGAAGGACGCGCATATCCCGGGTGAAAATCCGGTCGGGATCGGGGCAATCGGGCATACTCTGGCATAAGCTTTTTGCGAAATTGTAGACATAGCGGTGATAGGGCTCGTCCTGCCCGATCCGCTCCACCCGATGAAGGGTGAAGGGCCGGTGCATCACCAGCGACGGCGCGGCAATGATGACCGATGTGGAGCCGTTTGTGACACGGATATTGCCGCTCAGGACAAACAGCAGCTCGTAGCTGTCGTGCATATGCCTGACTTCGTTGATCCAATCGGGGTTCTGAAATCTTCCGCCGATGGAAATGTTGTCATGTATAAACGGGATCGGCATGATTTTCCTCCTTGTTGTACGTTATCGGAATATTATTGTATCATATCAGAACACTTTTGTCAAGAAAATATGATATAATTAATGAAAAAAGGAGGTTTTGACCATGAAATCACAAAAGCTTACAAGCATTCTGCTTCTTGCTGCACTGCTTGCCGGATGCGGCGCGGCGGATGCTCCGCAGAATTCCGACACGTCGGATACCACCGCTGCGACCACGCCGGCGGAAACGGAGATCCCCTATACATACCCCGAGATCAACTGGGGCGGCGAGGTTTTTGCCATCCTCAACACCACCAACAGCTACGGTCAGTACACCACCATCGACCTGCCCGAAGCCACCGGCGACATCCTCGACGATGCGGTGTACAATCGCAACCGCCGCATGGAGGAACGGTTCAATTTTGTCATGGAGGTGACGGACAAGGACGTGAATTCCGCCGAATCCACCGCCCGCTCCACCATCATGGCCGGCGATGATGTGTATGAATTCGTCTATCTGCAGGCCACCCGCTGTCCGAATCTGATGAAGAGCGATGCGCTTGTGGATCTGTCGGACGTGCCGGAGCTGTCATTGGAATCGCCGTGGTGGGATCAGTCAACGGCGGCAGGTGCCCGGATCGGCGAGGCGGAAAGCATCTTTTTCGCGGAAAATTATTTCTCGCTCATGGGCTTTGACTGCACGCTTTGTATGTACGTCAATGAATCCATGCTGGAAACGCTGGGCCAGAGTGCGCCCTACGATCTGGTGCGCGAGGGCAAGTGGACCTTCGACGAAATGCTCCGGTTCACGAAGTTAGGTGCCAATCTCAACGGTGCCAACGATTTCGTCCACAAAGCCGACAGCCCCGCGACTTACGGTCTGACCACATGGGCGACCGGCGTTATGGGCCTGATGATCGGCATGGAGGCGTATTTCGCGGAGATCAACGATGAAGGAATGCCGGAAATTCTCATGAACAATGAGCATTTCCTCAACACCGCCGACATTCTTGCCGCAAAGCTTACCTCAGTTGCAGGCGAATTCCTCATCCCCGACGGCTCGGTGGGCAATCACGAGGCCACCTTCATGAACAGCGACGCACTTTTGATGGTGGGTCAGATCTGCACCACGAAAAAATACCGGGAAATGAACGACAATTACGGCATTCTTCCCCTGCCGAAGCTTGATGAAAACCAGAAGGAATATCACAATCTCATCAGCAACACCCAGCTTCTGATGACGCTGCCCGTGACCAATGCCAACCGGGAGGAAGCGGCGGCCATCATGGATGCCATGGCCTATGCTTCCTTCACCGACGTGCTGCCCGTGTACTACGATTTCACGGTGTCCCGCAAGGGTCTGCGCAACGAGGATTCCATCGAAATGCTGGACATCATCCGTGAGACCCGCTATTTCAATCCGGGCGAGGCATACGGCTGGACAAAGACGCTCCGCGGTAATGTGGTAAATCAGCTGATTGAGGGCAATGGCGCCATCGCGTCCACCGTTGCGACCGCACTTCCCGCCGCTGAAAAGCTGATCGAAGCCACCATGGAGATCGTGAATTCCTGATCCGTAGATTCGTCAGCAGATCGTCCAAAAAACCATGCTTGTTGTAACAAAAATACCGCTCCAACGGAGCGGTATTTTTGTTAATTTTGCCGTTTTTTCAAAGTTTCGCCTTCTGGTTTATTTCCGGTACATGGCCAGCGCAGCCTTTGCCGCAGCCTTTGCCAGCGGCACTGCGGCGGGATCGACTTCCTCGGGAATAAAGCTAATTTTGTCCAATTCGATACCGCACAGAACGTTCGCCCAAATCATTGCGCCGATGAATTCGCCGAGACGATTGGCATGAGACGGGCCGTCGGGATTGCGGGTCAGCTCGCCGATCTCGTCGCCGGAAATGAGCTGATGGATGCGGTAAGCTTCGCCGACGGGCATCAGGCGCGCGCCGACTTTGTCAGCCATGGCCTGATAATTCTGCTTGAGCAGCATGAACATCTGATCCTGGGAGATGAAGTACTCCTCGGTCAGCCGCGTGTTGTCGCGGCGGTACGCCCACGTCTGCTGGATGACGATCTCAGCCTTGGGCGCGTGGGCTTTGACATACTCGACAAGATTCGAGAAGAACGGCTCATAGGTGCCGATTCTCCACGAAAAATGGCTGGCCTGCTGCATGGTCACAACGTCCCATTCGTCGGATTCCAGCATCTCGCGCATGGTCTTTTCGCCGTCGTAAGCGTTGCCGTAAGCGGGCGTATCGTTGTTGGCATTGTTCCAGTGGCGTTCCAGGGAGCATCCGCCGATGACACAGCGGCCGATGGTCAGCGGCACGCCGGCTTCCTCGCAAATGGCAGGAAGATAGCGGGTGGAATTCTGGGAAAAACTGTTACCAATGGTAAGTAATTTCATTTTTGTTGCCTCCGATATGTAAATTTTCATGAATATTATAGCAGTTTTGCCGTTAAATGTCAAGATGGCGCAGAATATTCGGTGTTTTTTCTGTACCTATTGACAAATTTGACAAAATTTGATATACTATCCTTGAGGTGATCCCGTTGAATGAAATGAAAAAATGTCCGAATTGCGGCGCAATCCAGCAAGCGTCGCGGCAGACCTGCATCGACTGCGGAACGGTTCTCCCGGAAGCGCACACCGCCTTCGCTAAGGAGCTTGATGAGCTTGCAGAAGAGTCGCTGGCCGGAAAAATGGAGTGGAACGATCGAACGTCGATAACCTATAAAGTCAGTCTCTGCCTGACATTTTTGGCCGTGCTCATCGCCGCATGCGACGTGGTGCTCATCATCCGGTTCGGCAGCACGCACCGCGTTTCAGGCCTCGCAGTCGCAATCGCTTGCGGCCTGTATACGGTTTTGATGATGCTTTTCCCCGCCTTCATGCGCCGTTTCGAGCGGCGATACGGCGACGTCGGCGAAGGAACGCGGGATTACGTGACCAACCGTGACCGGATCCGCCGGTTGATCGTCATCCTCGCGGCCACAATTGTCGCCGCCGGGCTTACGGTTTGGTTCGTTGTTGAAATGCCGGAGATAGTCAAGAATCCATATGTTTCAGACAACGGCGGAACAGTAAATTTTACAATATATTAACATTTGGCATCCTCGACCGTGCGAGGATGCCATATTATATTTGTATATTCTGCTTATATTTCGATCAGCTCATATGCTCGTTCGCCAACGCCAAGCTTTTCCGCATGATCCAGCGTCACACGCCAGTCGGTGTTGGGACAGGTCATGTCGAAATTGTCGCCGTCATGCGCGATTACGCCGTGATGATGATGTGCGCCGTGCGCGATCAGATTGTCGCCGAGAAGCGAATTTTGGTAGGCAGGCTGGGCATTGCAGGCATCGGCGCAGGCTTGATCCAGCGCAACCGGATCAAAGGAGGCGAACATTCCCACATCCGGAATGATGGGTGCATCGTTGTCGCCGTGGCAATCGCAGAGAGGCAACACCTGATTGACGATATTGATGTGGAACTGCGGACGGCCGGACACCACCGCTTTTGCATATTCTGCTATTTTTTTGCACAGATCCTCGTTCGCGCTGTCATTGGGCTGGTGGATCGCTTCGGCGTGACAAGCATGAATACAGCGTCCGCATCCGACACATTTATCCATATCGATGGAAGCTTTGCGCTCGTTGAAAGTGATCGCATCATGTGCGCATTCCTTCGCACATTTTCTGCATCCAACGCAGGCTTCGGCGATGACCTCCGCCTTTCCGCCGTTATGCTGCTCCATTTTGCCGGCGCGTGAACCGCAGCCCATGCCGATATTTTTCAGCGCACCGCCAAATCCGGTGCATTCGTGACCCTTGAAGTGGCTGAG
>SVSO01000175.1 GCA_015064195.1 Oscillospiraceae bacterium | reverse complement strand
TGTCGGCGATGTGCAGACGGTAGCGGGTCAGATAATCGGTGGCGGTCATGCCGGTGACGAGACGGAACACCCGGCAGAAATGGCTTTTTGTGATGCTGCAAAGGGATGCCAGCTCGTCGGTGGTGAGCTTATCGGAATAGCCGTCCCGGATGCGGCGGATGGCAGGCTCAACGGTGCGGAAATGCTTGAAATTATCGCTCTCCGCAAGCCGCGCCTCACCGGAATCCGTATATTCCCGCAGAAGCAGCCCAAACAGCTCCAGCATCAGTCCCCGCAGGATCGCCTTGCGGTAGGGCAGATTCTGCCGATGCTCCGCTACAGCCCGCAGAAGCAGATCCGTGATTCTGGCATCCTGCCGGATGAGGGTTTGGAACCGGACAAGTCCGCCGAACAGAAGTCCGCGCAGACCAAGCCCGATACCGTTGCCCTCATCAAGAAAATCCAGACTGATGATGAACAGATGATATTTGCCCACGTCCTTGCCGAAGCGGAGTGTGGAGTGAAATTCGTAGGGGTTGATGACCACGATGTCTCCGGCACTGACGGTGTAGGGGGTGCTTCCGATGAGCAGAGTGGCGCTTCCTTCCACGAAATATTTGATCTCAATGTCCTCATGGAACACCTCACGCTGCTCCTTTGTATCCAGGATAGCAGACAGCTTATCCGGCTGGATCAGCAGCTTGAAATCCTCATCGGCAAAGGCAATCTTGCAGGTCGTTATCTTTTCGGGCAAGATGTGTCACCTCGCTTCGGGTCAGCTTTCGGCACCGGAGAACAGACCGCCGGTCTTCTTCATATCAGCAAGCAGAGCCGCCTTTCTCGTTTCCAGCGTGGACATGAATTTACCGGGATCGGCAACGGTCACGCCGAGAGAATCGTACATCCCGCCGAATCGGAAGATCTCGATAAACTCAAAGAATTCGCCTTCAAAGATGATGTCCAGCATTTCCAGACTCTCCTTGTCGCGGGTGACGATCCCTTCCAGCGTGATGTCGTAGTAAGCCTTGACGGTGGTATCTGCGGAGTAATACGCAAGCGCATCCAGCACAGATCCGGCGGCATCCACTTTTTCACTGCAGGCGGAAATCGTGATCGTATCCAGCATATTGCCGAGCACCTGCGATTTGTAATTCTCCTGCGTATCGTCATATTTCGGCATGGGCAGAATTCCGAAATCCTCCACCATATCGCGCATTTTCATGATGTTGTAGATATTGGCGGAGCGCATGGCAACCTGACCGTTCTTGAACATATTGGTTGCGGATGTCCATGTGTCGGGCAGCTTTGAGATCTCCGCCATGATGGACGGATCGCCGTAGATCTTGCTGATCTTTTCGATCGCCGCGTGGGCACGTTCCACATTTTCCTCGAGGAAGGTGAAATCGCCGTTTTCATCCAGTCCGGTAAGATAACCGTCGGCGCAGTTCATGAATGTCAGCGCAAGACCGCTTACCGTATGGGTGTAACCGTACTGATCGTGTTCATCCATCACGCTGTCGCCGTTGAGATCGCGGGACAGAGTAGAGCAGATCTCATACATTTTGTCCAGCGTCCACTTTCCGTCAGCGGCGATCTCGTAGATGTTCTCATACCCGGCCTCATCGATGAGTCTGCCGTTGAAAACCGTGCAGATATTCAGATCCTTGATGCTGGACATGATGTCACCCACGAGACACCAAACGGCTTTGTCGGTGCGGAAATTTTTCAGGAAATTCTGCGACCACCAGTTCTCATCGATATGCAGTTCGGGAATCTGGATGAGATTGTGGACACAGCCCTGTTCGATGAGAGAGGGAACGGTATACAGCTGCGGCGTATAGACATCGATGGAGGCATCACCCGCAAGGACGTGGGCCGCCATGTTCTTGTGAATTGCGATGCGTTCGGCTTCGACAATCTCAATTTTAACATTCAGCTGCTCCTCCACCATGGTGTTTCGTTTGTACACCGCATCGTTGAAGGCAGAACCTGCCTGTTCGGGATCGTAGACGAAATCCTTATTGAGCCACGGCGTGCTGTTTGCCATGATCGTGACTGTCTGACCGTCATAGTCGGGGTATTCCATGGCCGGTGCGGGCGGATCGGTGGTCGGTTCTGTCTGGGAAGTTTCCGGCTCAGATTGTTGGGTCAAGGGAATGTCGCTGCCGGAGCCGCAGGATGAGAGAAGCGCAAGGGATGCGAGAATGCATAAAAACTGCGTTGCTTTCATTGTTATCACTCCTGATCATTGGTTCAATTCTCATTCTCCGTGCCGTACCAGCGGCCGCCCTGTGCTTTTTTCTCATCCTTCGGCAGCAGATCCTCGTAATGCTCCACCACAAAGCGCATGGCGGCGGCGTATTTGTCGATGGTCTCCTTGTCGAAATGCTTGAACCACGGCAGAGAGAAGCACTGGATGGCGGCGGAAGGTGCGCAGAGATCGTCGTCCTCACGCACGTCGCGGTCGTTGTTGATGATGCGGGACGGTACGCCCTCATTCCGCAGGTCGAAGGATTTGAAGAATGGATGGGTATGCAGGCAGAAGTTGCCGCCGGGGATGGCGTAATCTCTGGCCGGGGATTGTGCGCGCAGTGCCTCGCAGAAGCGGTAAACAGAAAGTCCGCCAAGCTCCTCGGGATGGTAGACGCAGTGGGGCTGATACCATCCTGCCATGGTGGAGCCTTCCGCCTCATTCACGCGGATGGGATGGATGCCGGGAAGATCTTCGATCTGATCGATGAAATAGTTCATAGCCTTCCGGATCTCGGCACAGCGCTCATCGTGATATTTCAGCTGCACTCTTGCAAGTGCTGCACAAAGCTGATTGGCGCGTCCCTTCACACCGCCGAGGGCAATGTGGAAATAGGGCTTGAGATCGTCGCAGTCGGTGATGTATCTGGCATTGTTGCGCTCGTAGTGGCCGAATGCCATGGCGCGCTCGTAGATCTCACGGTTGTCCGTCACCAGCATACCAAGCTCGCCCGCCGCGAAGGATTTGCCGCTCATGAGGGACATTGCGCCCACATCGCCGATGGTGCCGAGACGCTTGCCCTTGTAAAGTCCGCCCTGTGCGTGAGAGCAGTCCTCGATGACCTTGAGATTGTGTTTTCTCGCGATCTCCATGATGGGATCCATGTCGCAGGGGCAGGCGTAATAGTGAACCACAACGATAGCCTTGGTGCGGGGCGTGATGCAGCGCTCGAGATCGGCGGGATCCATGCAAAGCGTTTCGTTGATGTTGCAGAAAACGGCAGATGCGCCGAAGTTGATGGCCTGAGACACGCTTCCCCAATAAGTCTTGGTGGGGCAGATGATCTCATCGCCCTTGCCAAGGCCGATGGCAAACATGGCGGTGGTCAGGGACATGGTGCCGTTGCAGAAAGCGATGGCATACTTCGCACCCAGCCATTCGGCGAATTCTTCCTGAAGCTTTTCCGTGATGTCTGTGCCGGAGAATTTGTTGTTGTATACCACATCCATGGCGGCGTCGTAGTCCTCCTGGGTCATGATGGGCCACTTGAACAGGCTCTCCGGTGCGGTTTCGATATGAGGCTTTCCGCCGAATAATGCAAGCTTTTCCATTAGTTTTTCTCCTTATCAGTGATTGAATGAATAAATATCTTCGATGATTTTCAGTGCCGCCCGTCCGTCGGATGCGTCGGCAAGCAGAGTGCCGCGTCCCATGACTGTGTCAATGAGATTTTTTATCTGGAGCGCGTGCATCTCATGGGATGCAATGACAGGGCTGCCTGACATGGGGGGCACGTCGATGTGATGATGCTCATCGGCGATGCCGTCGATGTACAGCCGCTCGATGCGGTTTTCCCGCAGGGTCATGTAACCCCTGTCCCCGAGAATTTCGATGCGCCGGTCAAAGCCGGGATTGGCGGCGGTGGTGGCTTCGATGACACCCGGTGCGCCGCAGTCAAAGCGGATGAGCGCAGCGGCGGTATCCTCTGTCTCGATGGCATGGCGGCGGGTTGCCGTGATGCCGGATACGGCGGTGTAATCGCCGGCGATGAAGCGGAGCAGATCGATGCCGTGGATGCCCTGATTCATGAGTGCGCCGCCGCCGTCATAGCGGTAAGTGCCGCGCCACGGACTGTCCCTGTAATAAGCGTCGTCACGGTGATACTTCATGAAAAGATCACAGAAAATCAGCGTTCCGAAGGCTTTTTCGGATACAAGCTGTTTTGCCCGGTGAACATCCGGTGAAAAACGGAGCTGGGAGATTACGGTGAGATGCCGTCCGAACGCTTTGCAGGCCGCCGCAACACGGTCAGCGTCGGCGACGTTGAGTGCCATGGGCTTTTCCAGCACGACGTGCTTGCCTGCCGCCAGTGCATCCAGCGCATTCTCCGCATGAAGACCGCTGGGGGTGCAGATGCAGACCGCGTCAATGGCGGGATCTGCAAGCATGGCGGCGTAGGTTTCATACGCCGTGATGCCGTGCGCCTTCGCAAAATCGGCGGCGCGCTCAAAGGATGCATCCGCCGCACCGATGAGTACAGCATCGGAGAGGGAAGCGATGGCGGCGGCGTGAACACCGGCGATCATGCCGCAGCCGAGAATGCCGAATCCTAACCGCGTCATGGCTCAAGTCCCAGCAGACGGCAGGCGTTTCCGCGCATGAGCTTGAAATAATTCTCCTCGCTGATCATGCCGTCGGCGCGCATTTTTGTGAGGAAATCGTTCATCTGATACTGATGATTGTTGGTGGCCGTGCAGACATCGCAGCCGTAGAAGATGCGGTCGGAGAATTCCTCGATGAATTTTGCCGCAAATTCCGGATCGCGGCGGAGGGCGTTCATGCCGCTGTGTGCGGACAGATCGCAGAGCAGATTGGGATATTCCCGCAGAAGATGGATCAGCCGGCCTTCCTTCACCTTGCCCTGGGGCATTCCGCCCCGGTTGGCCGCATCCGCATTGTCGGCGATCTCTGCCCAGAAGGGCTGGGAATGGCCGAGGATCCTGAGATTCGGATGCTTTTTGAGCATTCTTTCAAGGCGGGGCAGTCCAAGCTCGTCCACGATGCCGTAGCATCCGCCAAAGCGCGGCGCGATGTGGATGGTGAGAGGCATATCGTTTTCCTCCAGTGCGGAGAAAAGATTGTCCATCATGGGATCATCGGCCCAGAGCTGTGCGGTCAGCTCACCGCAGCCCTTCGCGCCGAGATTTTTGTAATGGTTCAAGAGATGAGACAGCTTGGAGCCGGAATTGTTGTCGATCATCCGGGGATCGATGCCGCAGAACCAGAGAAAGCGGTCGGGGTGCCGATCGGCGGCGATTTTGCAGTTTTCGCTGGTGAAGGTGACGCACTGCGCCTCCGGATTCACAAGGGGCAGAAGCACACCTTTTTCGATGTTCAGCTTGTCGTAGATGGGAAGAAGCTCCTCGGCGCTGACCATTTTTCCGCCGGAATAGAGGGCGGCCGGTACAAGCTCCGGGAATGCAGTGATATGGGCATGAATGTCGATGCGTTTGATAGTGTCCATAGATTATCTCCTTTCATGACCGCAGGAGCGCGGTACTGTAATCATTGTACCGCAGAGTGAGCAAAAAGTCAATGCCTGTTATTGACGAAAAACGGTACAGGATTGATTTTTTATTGAAAATATCGCAAAAATATGATAATCTGGTCGTGCCTCGCGGGGTTGAATTGTTCATGAATTTGTTGTATAATGATTATATGCGATTATTTTGAAACTGAGGAATCAATATGAAAACGATGGACAAGCGCGAGCTGTTTGAGACGATGCCCATCCCCCGTGCTGTGGCGGCTCTGGCGATCCCCACCATTCTCTCAAGCCTCGTCATGATTCTCTACAATCTGGCCGACACCTACTTCGTCGGCTTACTGGGCGATTCCGTCCAGAATTCCGCCATCACCCTGACAGCACCGGTGATGCTGGCCTTCAACGCCGTCAACAACCTGTTCGGTGTGGGCTCGTCCTCCATGATGAGCCGCGCACTTGGCCGGCAGGATACCGAAACCGTGAGAAAAAGCTCCGCCTTCGGATTCTGGTGCGCGGCATTCTGCGGTGTGCTGTTTTCTCTGGCATTCACCCTCTTCAAGCCTCAGATGCTCCACCTGCTCGGTGCGGATGATGTCACCTTTGCCGCCACGGATGCCTATTCCTTCTGGACCGTGACCTGCGGCGCGATCCCGGCCATTCTGAATGTGGTCATGGGCTACATGGTGCGCTCGGAGGGCGCGGCACTTCACGCCAGCATCGGCACTATGAGCGGCTGTGTGCTGAACATCATCCTCGACCCCATTTTCATCCTGCCCTGGGGACTT
>SVSO01000174.1 GCA_015064195.1 Oscillospiraceae bacterium | reverse complement strand
ACGCACCGAGCTTTGCGCGCGATGCGAGCCAGTCATAGTTTTTTGCGGGAGAAAAATGCAGGGTAAAGCCGTCAGTGGGGAGGGGAAAGCAGCCGCTTCCCGGCGTGACGGAGGTTGGAATGTGAAGCATGATAGTCACCTCGTTGGTTTGATTTCACCTTTATTGTACCACATACAGAAAAAGTATGCAAGAATTTCATAAAAACGCTTGTATATCAAACCATGTTGTGATATACTTATAGAAAAGGAGTGATGTTCATGCGACAGCAGTCACAGCTTGCAAAACGGCTGACCGATGAAATCGAAGCCGGCGGATACGGCGCATCCGGCAACCGGTTTCCTACGGTACGGGAGCTGGCAGTGCGATGCGATGTTTCCTACGTCACGGCACAGCGGGCGTTCAACGCCCTGCGCACGGCCGGATATCTGCGAACGATCGGCCACCATACCTATCTCACGACCGGTGCCATGCGTGCCGATGCGCCGCTTGCACAGGTGCTCAGGGAACTGCGCGGCACCGATCACCGGCTGGGTCTGCATCTCAGCCGGATCGACAATCTGTTTTTCTCCTCGCTGGCGGCACAGCTGATCCCCATTCTGGAACGGCATGGCTGGCAGCTCATCGTCATGTCCTCCGGCGGTGATCCCGAAGCCGAGCGGCGGATCATTGACAGCTTCATCGAGCTCGGCGCGGCGGGCATCTTCACCTGTCCGGGCAGAAAAAATGTGTACGCCAATTGTGTGCTTCCGGTGGTCTGCCTCGGCCGGAGCGTCATCGGCGGCAACTCTGTGCAGGTCAACAACAAGGGCGCGGGCGCACAGATGGCGGCGCATATGCTGGAGGAGGGATACCGGCATTTTCTCTATGTCGGCACGGATGCCCTGCCTGCGGAGCAGGATTACCGCCTGATCGGCTTCCAAAAACAGCTTGCGGCAGGCGGATACCGCCTGCCGACCGAGAATATTTTCACTTTGAATACCGCCGATCCTGCGAAGGATGGGCATCTGCACCTCATCCGCCGCCGCATCCGTGCACTGGACGGTCCGGTGGGCATCTTCTGCTATCACGACCTGCTCGCGTTCGGCATTCTGGAGATGTGCCGCCGCAGTGAGATCGACGTGCCGGGTAAGGTCGGCGTCGCAGGTTTTGACGATCTGCAGTCTGCGGATTACATGGGAACGCGGCTGACGACGATCTCCTATCGCTACGATCAGATGACCGAGCGTGCTGCGGAGCTGATGCTGCGCCTGCTCTCGGAGTCGGAGCCTGTCCTGCACGAGGATATTTTCGTCAATCAGGCGCTGACCGTGCGCGGAAGCACGATGCTGAAAAACTGATGTCGATTATTTCGCGGCAATCTGAAAATCAGGCGTCCGGGTGTGCTCAAGCTGCATGCCGGTATAGGTTCTGTTGAAATAATCCGCCTGCTTCTCGTCCCTGACCGCATAATAATCCTCAAACAGAGTATCCTTCTGCCCGGAGAATTTGTGGAGATGATACGCCTGCACCAAATAAAGCGTGCCGCATACACGGCAGCGTACCAACCGGCGCACACCGTTTTTTCCGTCGTCCCAGCGGAACAGGAACCATCGGATACTGCCATCGGGATTCTTTGGCGTGGGATCGTATTCCTTTATGATCTCAAATGCTTCTTTTTTACAACAATTCATCTTTCCCTCTTAAAACGCATTGTCCTCAGCTTCCTCTGCAAGGAGCATTTCCTTTGCACCTTCATAATTATACCACGCCCCGGCAGAAGATTCAACGGATTTGTGTTAATATTATTGTGCCCTGCCCTGACATGGGTGTCACATCCATAGATAATGAGAAGGAGGATATTGCGTACTTCATATTCGGCATCATTTGGGTGATCCTTGTGATCCTGTCGGTGATCACGGCGGTTCGTCTGGCAAAAACAGAACGGGAAACCCGTGTTCTTTCGGCGCTTCATTGGTTTACGATCGGCATCTTTGCTGCGGTTCTGGCAATTTTTATCCCGGTTTGCTACACGGAAAGCAGCATCGTTTTCGGCGATCCGTATCATGATCTCAGGCCGCTGCTGCTGGCAGTCCACAGCACACTCCGCGTGTTTATCGTGGACGTGGATTTTGAACATTTTGCCGGGACTGTGCGGGCTGCAGCAGAGCAGCCGGAAGCCATCTATGTGCTGTATACCGTATTTTCCACCGCGCTGTTTGTGCTGGCACCGATTCTTACATTCACCAACGTACTGTCGCTGTTCCGGAAATGGGACTCTACGACACCGTGCAGAATGGGGACAGCAGCGCTCCGCTTTCCGTGATGATCGTCGGCATGGGCTCCTATGGCATGGAGTTTTTCAAGATGATCCTGTGGTACTGCCAGTATGAGGGCCGCAAGCTGGAATTCAACATCATCGACCGGCGTGAGGGCAGCGAGGGCGCAAGGTCGATTTTCCGCCGGCACTTCCCGGATCTGCAGGAAACAAGCACAGCGGCGCCCCATGACGATGCCATTTACGACATCAGCTTCTATGAAGGCGTTGATATTCAGACGGACGCACTGCAGGATCGCATTTTATTTGAGAATCGCCTGCAGCGTACGGATGTTGTCATTGTTTCGCTCGGTGATGACGATGCCAACATCGAAGCCGCATTGTATCTGCGATCTCTCTTTGATCGTGTGCACGCAGGCCAAGGCAAGCGCCGGATGACCGCAGTGGACAATTGCAATGCAACAGAAGGTGCGCACTTCATGGAGCACACCTCGAAGCCTGAGATTTACGCAATCGTTTACGACGAGCTGAAATCCGGTGTGCTGCATGACGAAGCCGACAATTCCGCCGGCCCGGCTTACCTGACAGATCATAAGGGGATTTCGTTTGACATCCACTTCATCGGCGGCATGCAGTCGATGTACCGTCACGACATGATCTACGATCAGGATACGGAGGATAAGGCATTCGCCCGGCACAGCTCCTGGTCAACGATCAGCGGGAACAACTCCCATTTTGAGGATCATGAATATAACCGGCTCTCGTCCGCCGCGCAGGGTTTATACCACAGCCAATTCCGGAAATTGAACTGCGGCAGCTGCGGGAATACGGTGTGCCGGAATCCTTCTGCGGTATGCGAGAAGCAGGCAAGGAACGAGCATATCCGCTGGAATGCATACATGCGCACACTCGGCTATACGTTCATCTCGCTGGAGCATACCTGCCACCGCGCAAAGATTCACGGCGATCTCTGCAGCTGGGCTGCGCTGAATAAAAAGAAAGAAAAGGAAGTCCGAAAAAACAGCATCCCGACGGACGAAACAGGAGGGAACACAAATGTACAAGCCCAATCCGATCAAGACAGATCACATCCGGCTTCCCGATGATCTGGCGGAGCTGACCGAACAGATCGCCGCACAGGTTCACGATATCTGGGCGCAGGGATGCATCGCCGCCGGATGGACCTATGGCGAAACACGCGATGATGCCAAAAAGACGACACCGTGTCTTGTTCCGTACGATGCGCTGCCGGAAAGTGAAAAGGACTATGACCGGAATACCGCGCTGGAAACGCTTCGGCTGATCGTCGCGCTGGGATATCAGATCGAGAAGAAGCCTTAACGGCAGGCGGATGCCGGAGACGGATTCATGCATACAGGCATAACGAATTCATCCGCCGCAAAGAACAGCCCCGCATTCCCGTGAACGGGAATGCGGGGCATTTATTACGATTCCGTATGCGGTGGCATCACATGACCGCGGCGGCATACAGCAGCAGAACAACCGACAGGATATTCATGCAGACGGCCGCGATCCGGTTCATCCGCCAGCGATCCCGGCTCATCAGGCGGAATGATACCATGACGATTGCGTGGACCGCAAGAAATATGCACGCCGATATCATGCCGCCGATATAGATCGGCGCAAAACCGAAGCCAGCGATTTTCTCACATTCCCGCATCAGCGGCTGAATCACGGGCAGCTGATAGAATCCCTCCATAACTGCCAGAAACAGCGTATAGATGCTGACAAACATGCTGATCTTCAATAACAGCTTCTTGGTTTTATAATGCCGGATGTTTGCCTGTGAGCGGAGCGTGTCTGCATGATTCTCGCCCAGCTTTTGCAGCTGCGCCTGATGCGCCCGGTTCTGGAGCGCAAGCGCTTCCGTATAGTCTCCCTGCAGTCCGCAGCTCCATGCAAAGTTAGACAGCGCAAGCAGCGTGGACGGATGCTCTTCGCCCAAAACGGTGGCTTTTTGCAGGTATGCCTTCTTGCAAAGCGTGCTCGCCTGTTCATACCGATAAAGATTGCTGTACGTTACAGACAGATTGCCCAGCGCCCGCAGTGTGGACGGATGCTCCTCACCATACTGTCTGCAGTTCCATGCATATACCTTTTCTTCAAGCGGGACGGCTTTCCCATATTCCTGCAGCCTTCCGTAAGCCACAGCGAGGTTTCCGAGGCTCAATACCGTGGACGGATGCTCCTCGCCGTATTCCCTGCACTTCAGCGCATAGGCCTTTTCACCGAGCGCCGCCGCTTTTTCATAGTTTTCGGATGCCATCTGTCCCTTGACGACCTTCCGAAGCCCGCGCATCACGGTGCCAAAGTCCGCCGCCTTGCCGGCCTGCTGCGAAAACGATTCCGCCGAGGCCAGCTTCTCATACGCATCGCACGCACCGTACAGGAGCGCCAGATTGTCGAGCGAGATGATCGCTTCGGGATGCTCCTCACCGAGGATCCTGCATTTGAGGTCATATACCTTTTCCTGAAGTGCCAGCGCCTTGGCGTATTCGCCCGCATGGCTGTAGGTCAATGACAGATTGCCGGCGATGACGAGCGTATCCGGATGCTCTTCCCCCAAAGTTCCGCGTCTTGCTTCATAGACCGCTTCCTCGATCGCGATGGCCTTCTGATACGCGCCCTGCAAATTGTAAACCTGCGCAAGCTCCATGGCGGCCGTCTGCGTCTCGGGATGATCGGCGCCGCGCGTTTCGGTGTAATACGCCGTCAGCTTTTCCGCCCAGTACACCGCCCTCGCATAATCAACCGCGCCATCCAGCCCGCAGCTGTATATATCAAGGAGCTTTTTCATCGCTTCCGGTACGGATGCACCGGCCGCCGAGGTGATCAGCTCCAGACCGCGCGTCCGATTCTTCTCCACATCGATACCGTCAAGATAGGCAAGTCCGATCAGGAAATTATGCTCCGGATCGTCGTCATTGGCGGTGAGGGCGATCCTTGACAGGGACGCAAGAAGCCGTTTTTGGAATGCCTCGTCGTCGTTCGGATCCACGCACTCGGGGAGCCCCTCGAATTTTTCCAGAAGACGTCTTCGGTCGGTTTCCTCCATCACAGCGGGCAGGATCTCCATGCCGATTTCCCGTGCGGCGGGATATTCATTCGCCATCACATAGTTCGGCTTGCCATCCGGCTCCTCCAGCAGATTCGGCGTTACCAGCAGCGTGAACAGACGGCTCTCCTTCAGCATGCGTCCGATATTCTCGTTGAAGCTTTCGCCGGGCGTCAGGTACTCATCATACCAGACGGCAATATCTCTGCATTCCGGCTTCCCATGGATGATCCGCATCAGTTCATTGGCATAGCACCGGTCCTTTTTGCGGTAGCTGAGGAAAATATATGCATCGAAGGCTGCCCGGATCCGCTTTGCCGTATCATCGTTTATCAGCACCGAATCCAGATATTTTTTCAGCTTTTCCGCATAGCTGATCTCCGTCCGATCCTGTGAATAGGGATTGATATACTGCAGCTCGCCAAACTTGTCCGGTGCTGCGTAAAACGCGTCGATCCCCGACTCCATCATAAACGGCAGAACGGGAATGTGCTCTTTTACCGCATAGGCAATGTCCGCGTCCATGGCGCGATTGGGCGTGGACAGCAGCCGATAGGTGACCGGCACCACGAACAGATTCATCCTGCCGAGATCAGCCGCACGATCCTCCTCCGGCAGTTCCGCGCACATATCCCCGGTATAATAGATCGCACAGTCGTGCGTTTGGAAGATATCCCCGCAAATTTTTTCAAAGCAATGCGGGAAATCCTCCGGGTGACAGGTGAAATACACCCGCGGCTTGTTTTTGGGAGATGCGTTTCCCTTGGTTGCATATAATAATTCTGTCATCCTGACTACCACCCGAAATCATTTCTCCCAATTACTTTTTGTGTTCCCGATGTTTCAGATAAATTGGAATTTAGAATACTCCTTTATTGTACTTTTTTTGTACTGCAACAATGCAACCTAAGCCAATCACCAAACCTATGATAAGTATAGCAACGGCAAGTATAAGCAAATTTTCAAACA
>SVSO01000173.1 GCA_015064195.1 Oscillospiraceae bacterium | reverse complement strand
AATGGAATCCACCATGCTGGCAAAGCCGCAGTTGAGCATCGCGGAATTGTTGAATTTCACCGCGTCCTGATAGCCGTCCCGGGCCGCTTTCAGGCTTGACACGATGGTGGCCGAATACATGGATGACGGGTTCATTTCGGATAAATACGGCTCATAGGCGTTGGCGATCTCCATGGTGGCTTCGATGAGATATTCCCACTGCCGAATCACCGCCCCATAGAAATCCTCAAACGTGTGGAATTCGGAAATTTCGCCGGTCTTGATGCCGATCTGCCGTCCTGCCATCCGGTCGCAGCCGTTGGAAAGGGCATACTCCACCGGCTTGAGGGCATCGATGTAGCCGGTGCCGGTGGAAACCTCGGCTGCGCGGATGCCCGTCTCGTAACAGCCGCGAATGTCCATGGTGCGGGCTTCGTCATAGGTCGCACCGTATTCCATGGCGGCGCGGATCATGCCCGGTTCACAGCAGAACACAAAGCTGGTCTGTCCCTTGCGGATCATGCCAAGCACCTTATCAAGCACCTCGTCGGGCGTATTTTTGTTGATTTTCAGCTGGATCTTAGGGTCGAAAATTTCAAGTGCGCGGTAGACATCCAGAATATCGTGGGACAGCGCATTGTATTTCGTCCCGCCATGCTCATCCGTGCCGCCCAGATACAGCGGCTGTCCCATCACATTTCCGATGGCCGACCACTGCATGAGAAAATATCCCAGCAGCTCCCGGATCTCGTCCGCCGAAAATGTGCCGGACTGCAGATCACGCTGATAAAAGGGCAGGAGCGTGTGGTCAAGCCCGTTGCCGAGGGAGCGCACCTGATAGCATTCGATGCCGTCCGAGATGATGAAAAAGAGGTAGATGAGCTGCATCGCCTCATAGATGTTCGTGGGCGCTCCGTCATGCAGATGACGCAGGCATTCGGCGATCTTCGCGGCTTTGGCGTGGGTTTTTGTCAGGGCGTAATCATGCAGACGGTCGATCAGCCGGAGAATGGCGGCGTAGGTGATCTCGATGCCGTCGAAATAGGCACGCTGGGCATCCGTCAGCCCCATCTCCTGCTCCCGACGGCGGCGATACTCCCGCGCACGCGCCAGAATGCCGGGAAATCCCAGCTCCATCAGCGATTCCCAGTCCGGCACGACATGGTCAAAATCCGCCCAGATGACCGACGCCTTGGCTTCATCCAGCATCTTCATTTTTGCCAGTGTTTCGGGGATCTTCTGCGTATAGATCTCGCCCTGCCATGTGTAGCAGACGGGGACATAGATCAGCCGCCCCCATGAATAAATGCCAACGAACCAGTCGTGCTCGTTCACATCGATGCGCGTATTGTCCAGCACATATTCCACCATTTTCGCCTTGGCGACGGGGTGGGGAAGCCCCGCAAGCTGTGAGGACAGCGCGCGCAGTCCCTCCACGATCTGCCCATCGTCCGGGCCGGTGGCCGGATCGAATTCGTAGCCGTGATAATTCCGGCGGCGGTATCCGTCAAAGGGCTCATCCGTCCGGTGATATTTGTTTTCGAGATAGGTTTTATCATTCCATAAATTCCGAAAGTTCATCGCTGTCCCTCTCTCTCGCATATTCGGAGGGGGAAACCCCTGCCGATTTCTTGAATTCGCGGCTGAAATAGCAGTCGTCCTGATAGCCGGACAGTGCCGCCGCCGCACTGACCGTGTACATCCCTGACCGCAGCAGATTCTTTGCGCAGTTGAGCCGCAGATTCCGGATGTACTGGATGGGTGAGCAGCCCATGGAGCTGTAAAAGATCCGCCTGAAATAGCTCTCGCTGATGCCGCAGAGGGCGGCGAGATCGGAAATCTTGATCTTCGTCCGGCTGAATTCCCGCTGCATATACTCCAGTGCCGGCGTGAGCAGTGCCGTCGTCTCCTTGTTCACATAGCCGAGGCCGTATTCCGTCTGCATGGCGCCGATGATGGCACACAGATGGGATTTGCAGAGCATATGCATACCGAAGGATTGGGTGCGCCATGCGTATTCCGCCGCCTTGAAGCACTCTGTAAAATGGATGGGCGATTTGATCTTGAAGGTAAAGGGCGGGCAGTGAAGCGGCTCGGCAAGCTGGAAATTGATGGCATAGCAGCAGCCAAGCTCCACCCGATCCACGCGGTAGTTCGAGCCTTTCGGCAGATAGAGTATCTTGTTTTTTGTGGAACTGATGGTTTGCCCATCCTCAAAGATATATTGGTTTTCGCCGGCCGTCATCAGCACAAGGCCGTGGAATGGCCGATTCCGGTGTATCAGCGCACCCTCATTGCCGCGGACACACCATGCACCGTCGATCTCCGTAATGTGGAAATCGTGCACCATAAACTCTTTCATGAAAAATCACCTCCGGCATCTCTCAATAATATGATACATGAAAATGGGGGATTCGTCAAGACGGCGGAGAAAATTTCTTACGGTTTTGTGGCGAAAAAGTCAAGTGCGTGGAAAAACTTCATTGTATTTCCGGGAAGAGTGTGGTATACTGAAAACAGCAACGGTTCGAACCCTGTGAAAAAATACATTTATTGGAGGCACTATGAAAAAGAATGCTGTAAGCACAATTCTTCTCTGCGCACTTCTCCTTGCCAGCTGCGGAGGCGGCACATCGGCGGACACCACAACCGGCGGCGACAGCTCTGCGGACACCGCAAATGCGTACAATGACGATCTGCCCGCTGACCTTGATCTTCAGGGACAGGAAGTGGGCATCAGTGTCGGAAATTACGCGAATGCTTATTTCACCGATCTGTACAGCGAAACCGAAACCGGCAACCGTCTCGATGATGCTGTTTATGCCGTCCGCAAAGAGGTGGAGGAGCGGCTGAATGTGAAGCTCGCTTACACCTCGGAGGATTTCAAGTGGGAGGGCATCCCGACCTACAAAAGCAAGATCATCGGCAATATCATGGCGGATGACGATTCCATCGACCTTGTGATCGGTCTCAGCAATTTTGCCGGAAGCGTGAGCGATGACCAGTATTTCACCAATCTTGCCGACACGCCCTATATCGATCTCGACAAGCCGTGGTACATCAAATCCATCACCGAGAATATGCCCACCGATTATATCTATTTCACCGCCGGCAGCTTTGCACTGACCAACATCAAATACAACTTCGGTATGTTCTTCAACGACACGCTGATGAAGACCATGAACATCAACGAAGACCTGTACGCGCTGGTGGATGAGGGCAAGTGGACGCTGGATGCCATGAACCGTCTGATCGCCAACACGTACATTGACCTGAACGGCGATACGGCGGCCAGCCCGGAGGACCAGTACGGTCTTGCGTTCGGCGGCATGACCTACGCGCTGGGATTCATGCCCGCGCTGGAGGTGAATATGTTCGTGAAGGAGGGCAATCGGTACAACTTCACCTACGATAACGATCGCGCGGTGTCGGCAGTGCAGAAGCTGTGCGAGATCGTCCACGAAAATTCCAACGTATATCCGGCCAAACAGAACAATGACGCTTCCCATGCAGCCGGTGTGGGCGGAACCTTCATCAGCAAGATCTTCATCGAAGGCCGCTCGGTCTTCACCTGCGATACGCTGGCCAATGCACCGGCCATCCTCGGCGACATCAAGTTTGACTACGGCCTGCTGCCCTATCCCAAGTGGGACGAAGCGCAGAAGAATTATCAGTCCCGCCTCCAGCGTTCCGGCTATGCACTCATCCCCGTCAGCGCCGACATCGAGCCTGCGTCCGCAGTGCTGGAAGCGCTTGGCAGTGCATCTCACCGCCGCCTGGTTCCCGAATACTGCGAGGTCACGCTGAAGACCCGCTATGCGCAGGACGACAACGTATCCCGGATGTACGATCTGATCCTTTCAAACATCGTCTACGATCCGGGCGAGATCTTCTCCGATCTGATCGGCACTCCCAGCGCGGAGTTCTATCTGGCAGTTTTCCAGAACGATCCCAACTGGGCATCCAGAATCGCTTCCAAGACGGAAACCCTGCAGAATCAGATGGATTCCATCGTGAATGCGGGATAAATCATCATCAAAGTACTGTACCATGGTGGATACTTTTATCGGAGAGATCATGTTTTATGCATAACATCGTTTACCAGGTTACGGTATTCTGCTTCGGACATCTCCGCTCCAAGAAAACAGCGGGGCTGCTGCAAATTCTGTTTATTTGCAGCAGCCTTTTTTGTTAAAAGCGTCATCCAATCTCTTATTATAAAGATTCGATTGCATATAGCCGTCCCTGCTGGCCCGTTTTGGTGGCAATCTGCACATTATACCACACATTTGCAAAAATTGCAACGGATTTCCGCAAAGCAGACATTTTTTGCGGATGCGCGGTCTGCCGGGATGGTAAACGCACAAACGGCCGGATGCAGGCCAAAGCCTGCATCCGGCGCTCTGCTGTATCCCGTTCTGCGCTCAATCGAGCGCCTTGAAAAATTCGATCGCCTTTTCGAGGTCGGCGTTGACAAGCTCCTCCACGGCGGCCGTGCGGGATGCCATGTTGACATCGCCTTCCTTGAACGCCTGCTCGTAGGTGTTCTCCACGTTGTCCCACCAGTACGTCTCGCCGAGGTCGGTGATGCGGTTCCGGCGGATCATGTCCATCATGTTGACGGAATCCTCATCGCGGGTGTTCTTGACCTTCAGAACCTTATCGTACAGCACGGGGATGACGTTCTGATGCGCATAGTACGCGGACGCCTCCATGACGGCGCTGACCATTTCGAGATTTTCCGTGCTGGCCGGAACGACGTACGGGAAGCCGCCGAAGGTGCGGCTGCCGTAGATGTAGCCCGGCTCCTTCTCCTCCGTTGCCGGGAACGGGAGAATGCCGAAGTCCGCTTCCATCGTGCGCGCGTTGATAACATGAATGAAGGTCGCGCTGGCAAAGAGCGACTTGTTCATCGTAAAGAGCTTCATCAGATTGTCCAGGCGGGAGCCGTCATAGTTCGCGGGCGCGGAGGTGTTCAAAAATTCATTGTAATCCGTGCGGGTATCCATATCGTAGAAGTAGCCCTTCTTGGAATCCTCGGCGAGTCTTACAAGAATCGACTGCAGTGCATCGTTGCCGGGGACGTTGAAGTACGGCAGATCATCCTCATCCTTTTCCACCAGCTTGAGGCCGTCCTGCAGCCAGAAGTTCGCGTAGAACATATTGGTCGCCATGATCGTGCCCCACTGGTCGTTGATATCCATGACGCTGTCACCGTTGAGGTCGTTTGTAACGGCCGCGTTCATCTCCATGAAGCGGTCGTAGGTCCACTTGCCGTCGTAGACGAGCTGATAGGGGTCGTCGAGCTTATACTGCTCGGCGAGCTGCTTGTTGAACGTGAGAATGGTGGTGTTCTGGAAGAACACAAGATTGTCGTCGCCATAGCAGAAAAACAGCTTGCCGTCCACGGAGAAATCCTCCTTGACCTGCTGATTCCAGTAAGGCTTGTCCAGATCGATGTACGGCAGATCGTTGTAGCTGTAAAGACAGCCCTCCATGCCGATGTTGAGTGCGAAGCGGTCGACCATCATCGCCATCTCGTAAGCCGGGTCACCTGCGAGAACGACGGTGCGGATGGCCGGGGAGATGTCTTTAATAAAGTTGGAAACCGTGATCTCCTCAATTTCAATGTTGAAGCGCTCCTCCAGATACCGATTGCGTGCGAAGAGCGCATCGTCGAGAATGTCGCCGGTCTGCTCTGCGGAGAAGGTACGGGTGGGATAGCCGGAGAAGTCCGCCGTCAGCACGCGGAACGGTGCGCCGCCGAAATCCAGCTCCGGAATATCGTCGGTGACCTCCGTCTCGACCGGTGCGGCCGTGGTATCACCGCCTGCCGACGCTGTTGTGTCGTTCGACACCTCCGAGCCGCCGCAGGCTGCTAAAAGCAGCAGATTTGCGAGTAAAAGGGTAAATGCTGTGATCTTTTTCATGGTGTTTATCCTCCATTCATTAAATTTTCTTATATTCGAGCACCGCGCTCGTGTGTGCGTCGGGGAGTATGACGGCATAACCGTCCGCGAGTGCCGCGCCGGAGACGATCGTCTCGGTCTTACGGTACTGCTCGTCGGTCAGCGTCACGGCGTATTCTGCCGTCCGGTCGATGGCGGAAAGCGTCACTGTGAACATGTCTGCCTCGCACAGCTCGCGGCGGAAGATCATCGCAAAGCCGCGGTCGCCGTCCGCTACCTGATACGCCGCGAAGCCGTCTTCGTCCAGCGTCGGCGCGGTCAGCGGGTAGAAATCGCCCGGCCAGTAGTGCGTGAGATGCTTCGCTTCGGCAACGGCGCGTTTTGCGGCTTCAAAGTCGAGATCGGGGTTCATGACGTCGAAGGCAACTG
>SVSO01000172.1 GCA_015064195.1 Oscillospiraceae bacterium | reverse complement strand
CGCTTCCTGTGGAATGAGGAAATGGGGGCATATTACCCGTATTTTGTCAGGGAGCGGCGGCTGGGAGACTGCCTGATGGCATCTGCATTCTACCCGCTGCGCATGGGGATCGCTCCGGCGGACAGACGGCAGCGGATGCTCACGCTGATGCGCAGTCAGGCGCATTTCGGCTGGGATACCCTCCCGCTCACATCGGTTTCAAAGTTGGATGCCGCATTTACAGCGACGACCGGGCAATATCAGGGAAATGCCAGCTGGAGCGGCAGCGTTTGGACGCTGATCAATGAGATGGTGGTGCGCGGCCTCTGCGACTGTGGGGAGCATGCGCTTGCGGCGGAGCTGGCGTGGAAGACGCTGCGCGCCTTCCGTGGAAACTGCGCGGAATTCCTGCATCCCTTTGACGGCAGCGGGCATGGTGTCAAGCGGTACGGCTGGACGGCATCGCAGTATCTGGAGCTGCTCATTGAGGTCATCTTCGGCATCGATTATAACGCCGCCGAGCGCTGCGTGACGATCACGCCGCACATTCCGGCGGAGCTTGCGGCGGAAACCCTGACGCTGCACGGTCTGCAGCTGGAGAAAGGAATTTCCCTCGATATCACGGTGGAGGGCGGGCGCGTCTCGGCCGCTGTATCGGATCCAGGCGTGAAGTGCATCCTGCACGGGAATTCAGCCGTATAACATGAAAAATCCGACCGGTTCACCGGTCGGATTCTTTCATTCAGATGCTGTGGATCCACGCCGCGATATCGTCGATCACTTCGCTGCAGACGGTCTGCTTCTTTTTGTACTCCTGCTTCGCCATGGAGATCTTGCCGTATACAGACGGCACGAAGACGTGGTTGAGATTTTCGTACAGTCGGAAGGTGACGTTATCGCGTCCGGCAAGAAGCTCCTTGTAGCGCGCGAAATCGCGGTCGGCTTTCACCTGGAAATCCTTCCCGCCCTGCAGGATCAGCATGGGCTTGACGGTTTTCGCAAGATAGCCGGGCACGTCGTGCTCGCCCATTTCCTTGAAATAGTACATGGTCACGCCGCCGCCGTACTTTTTCTTTTTGGCTTCCGCATCGCTCATATCATACAGTCCGTCAAAGCCGGACAGGAGCTTTTTCACCTGCTTTTCCATGATGCGGCGGGTGAAGCCCTTCATCTCGGCGAGCATTTCCGAGGTCTGCTCGGCAAGGATTTCCTCCATCTTCCGCGGCGAACCGGCGAGCAGGATGAGACCGGCAAAGTTTCCGCCCTCCGCATCGATGCGCGGGGCGAGCATGCCGCCCATGCTGTGACCGGCGATGAAGACGCGGGCGGGATCAATGCGCGCATCTTTCCGTAAAAGCTCCGCCGCAAGGATCGCGTCCTCGATGGTCTCCTCACGGACGGTGAGTTCTTTATTACGAAGCAGCTTAAAGGGATGCGCGAAGGAGCGCTTGTCGTAGCGCACAGCGGCGATGCCGCGGGCGGCGAGACCCTCCGCGATGTCACGGAAGGGCGTGAGCGCCATCACCTTTTCGTCCATATTGGAGGAGCCGGAGCCGTGGACGAGCACCACGGCGGGCACCTTTTCGGTGAGATCGTCGGGCAGCGTCAGCATGCCCTTCAGCGGGAAGGCGGTGCCTTCGCCGATTGTGATTTTTTCGGATGTCATGAATGGTTCTCCTTACGATGCTTTTGAATTTTGAGGGAGAATGCCCGGAAGCCGCTTATGCTTTTTTGTAAAGCGGCCTGTCCATATGGAGGAGGTATCCCCAGACATCCAGTGCCGGGTGGAATTGATCCTCGTTGGCGCATAAATAATCGCACAGGCATTTCTTTGCCGTCTCCAGGACGGTGTTGTCGGCACAGTCGTCGTAAAGCGCAAGAAGAACATTGGCATATAAAAGTGTGATCTCTGCGTGAAATGCCAGATATTCCCAGGACAGCTTCTGCGCGGGAATGCTGTTCTTTTCGATATATTCTGCGGTGGTCGCCTTGAACGCTTCTACGATCTGCTTGCCGTGTTGAATTCTCCGCATCATTTCGTCATGGCTCCATGTCATCTTGCCTGCAAGCGTTTTGCCGAAGGTCGGGGAAACACGCGCTTCCCAGCGCATGATGTCATACGGATCGGCGGCGACATATTCGCTCACGCAGTGCAGATAGTCCCGGACAAGATCTGCGCCGTTTCCGAAGGCATTTCGCATATAGGCATTTTCGATTTCCTCAAAGGACAGCTTGCTGTTCCAGAGCGTCTGCGCCATGGTTTCCATGGGAAGATTGCTGGGCATGCTGCAGCGATTCAATTGGCAGCTGATCAGACCGTTCAGCCGGAAGTCCGGCAGAGCCCGGATATCCCGGTACAGGATTTTGGAGATTGTGGTGAAGCCGAAATCGGTCAGCTGTCCGCGCCAGAGATGATAGTCAAAATCCGCAGCGTCGATCTCGCCACAGGTTTCCATCCAATCGTGGAGCATTTGCATGATGACGCCGGCATCGCCCGTGGTTTCGATGTGATTGAGCGAATATTCGGGATATTTGTAGGTTTTGCTCCGGTCGATTTCGTCAAAGGAGTGATGAAGATTGCGGGTGATGGGGGCAAGCTTGATCAGAAAACGGTCGGGATTATGCAGGCGCGCGGTTTTGGGCGGCCAAAGGGTATCAAGATAGGTGGTAAATGTAATCTTTTGCGGCAGGTGGTTGGCGGTCATTTCCCGATCAATGCGGTTCAGAATGTCAACATACCATTCGCAGGGCGTTCTGGTGCTGCATTGTTCGCATTCGCAGTGCGCATTCCGTCCGTCAGCCAGCGTGAAGCAGATGTGGCTCACATCGGGATGCTTTTTGGCGTATTCCACCACGCAGTCGGCAAGCCGCTTCTGCACGGTGGGATTGGAAAAGCAGAGCTGTGTATTCAGCGGCATATCAAACCGGAATGCGCGGACGCCGCCAACCTCTGCCAGATATTGTCTGATGGAGGGATCATACTGATCGGGCGTGATCTTTGCCCAGCCGTTTACTTCGATGCCGAAGGCTTTTGCGGTCCATCCGTGTCCCACGGCATGATGCATCAGACTGCGCAGGCAGATTTCCCCGCACAGCTTTTCATACAGCCTTTCGCTCTCTTCAAAGGTAAACGGCACATCGGATTTTTTCGAATACCAGCGCTCGAAGAATTCATACGGATTGAAAAACTGGGTGTAATATCCGTTCATGCCGGCTTTGGGGATCCAATCCACCATATCGGCGATATGCTCATAGCTGTCCGCACCCTCGATGCAGACGACACGGTAACGGTTAGAGGCAGCTTCGCAGACCTGCACCTCGCTGTTCCGGAGCGAAATCTCCGGAATGACCTCGCCGTCCTTGCCGGGACGGACAAATGCCGCACCAAGCTCACGCAGATAACGGTAAGCGGCAATCAGCACACTTCTCGGATTGCAGCCGGTGATGATGCCGCTGCCTCCCTTGACGCGAATAAAAATCGCATCATCAAGCTCCGGATTTTTCACTGCGGGAGCCAGAGGGTCAAGCTGAGGATTTCTTCCTACAAGCAGCATATTTTCGTTTTCGGGGATCGTGCAGGTGCTGAAGTCCCCGATTTCGAAATCCATGGATTGATCCATCCGTGAAAGATACCTGCCCAGCTCCTCGCAGGCGAAGGCGGTTGTGGGATGGGAGTCGGTTTTGGCGATGATGATGTGATTTGCCATGACGATATCCTTTCAGAGGTTTATTGGTTATAGACGCGGATTGCCGTTTTTATCGAAATGCTTGTACAAAAGGATTTCGACGATGACGATCGTGCCCAAAAGGATGACTGTCTGAAGCGTTATGACAAGCATAACGGCTGATTCCACGGAAGCTTCCGTGCCGTCCGGCAGGAGGAGCATGAGAATCAGCGTGGGCGGTGTCATGAGCATACCGGCGGGGAACCACAATCTGCCGATCATTTTCTGGGCAAAAAACCATGTCTGCGGACTTTTCATGGACATGGGCGTGCGGTAGCCGGACCAATGGTTGAGCTCTGTGGGCGTATGAAAGAAATACCACGCGCCGACGGCAATCATCGTTATCGGAAGAAGCATGGCACACAATGTCATTGCAATGTGATAACCCATACCGCACCTCACGAAATGTCAATATCCAGCGGCTTGTCAAGCTCGTCGGAGACGTACTTGCCGTTCTTTTTTCGCTGGCGCACACATTCGGTGAGCAGGTACTCGATCTGACCGTTGACCGAGCGGAAATCATCCTCCGCCCATGCCGCGATCTCGTTGTACAGCTTTTCCGACAGGCGCAGCGGAACCTGTTTTTTCTCTGCCATATCAGTTCGCAAATTTCACAGCGGTGCCGTAGGCGAGGATCTCGGCCGCGCCCTGCATCACGGCCGCCGATGTGTAGCGCACGCATACGATGGCATCCGCGCCCATGGCCTCGGCCTGCTCCACCATGCGTTTTGTCGCCAGCGCGCGAGCCTTGTTCATCATGTCCGTATAGGAGCGCAGCTCGCCGCCGACGATGGTTTTGAAGCTCTGGGAGATATCGCTTCCGATGTGCTTCGACTGGATGGTGCTGCCCTCCACGAGTCCCAGCATTTCAAGGCTTTTTCCGAAAATGGTATCGGTTGTGACAATCAGCATGATTTGACCTCCTTAATACAGGCTGCCCGAGTTGACAACGGGCTGTGCGTCGCGGTTGCCGCAGAGAACGACCAGCAGGTTGGAGACCATGGCCGCCTTGCGCTCTTCATCGAGATTGATGGTGTCGTTTTCGGCCAGACGGTCGAGCGCCATTTCCACCATGCCGACCGCGCCCTCCACGATCATCTTGCGGGCGTCGATGATGGCGGATGCCTGCTGACGCTGGAGCATGACCGCCGCGATTTCGGGGGCGTATGCGAGATAGGTGATGCGTGCCTCGATGATCTCAAGGCCGGCCTCGGCGACCTTCGACTGGATCTCGTCGCGGATGCGTGCCGCCACGATCTCGCTGGAGCCGCGGAGCGAGCCTTCGTCTGCCAGACCGTCGCCGGTGGTATCCACGCCGGGAGCCACGTCGTAGGGATAGATGCGCACGATGTTGCGCAGTGCACTGTCGCACTGGAGCGAGAGGTATTCCTTGTAGTTGTCCACGTTGAATACGGCCTTGGCGGTATCGACGACGCGCCACATGACGGCGATGCCGATCTCCACGGGATTGCCGAGGCAGTCGTTGATCTTCTGACGCTGGTTGTTGAGCGTCATGATCTTCAGCGAGATCTTGTTGCTTGCGGCCTCCATGGAGACGCCGGAGGCGTTGATGTTCAGTGTGGGAGCGGTCTGCGCGCCGCCGACGTCGCCGCTCTGGCTTAATTTGGTCTTGGCCGCAGGATTGACTGCGGTGCAGAAGGGATTGACGAAGTAGAAGCCGTCCTCCTTGAGCGTGCCGATGTACTTGCCGAACAGCGTGAGAACCAGCGCCTCCTGCGGCTTCAGCACCTTCAGGCCGCACCAGGGGAGCCAGCCGATGCACAGCCAGACGATGCCGACGACGAGGCAGACGACGCCGATGGCGACAGGCGCAAGGCCGCTGTCCAGCATAATGCCGCCGAAGATGACGAGGCCGATGGCCGCGAGGTAGGCGAGGATGCTGAGGATCAGCACTGCCATGCCGTTCTTCTTTGTCGAGAGAATCTTTTCGTTCATTGTGTTATCCTCCAATCAATGTGGTATCATAATGATATCACATTGAGGCGGATTTGTCAAGGGGTTTTGCAAAAAATCTCTCCGGAAAATTCCGGAGAGATAAAGGAGAACAAATTATCGTGGCTTACGCGATGATGAACATTTCCTCGAAGGAGACGCCGTTCACCTTGAAGGTGAGCACATAGGTGCCTGCCTCCAGCGTATGACTGAACCGGAACGCGAAGCGCTCGCCGTCCACACGCTCGGTGCGGATGTCTTCGATGTCGATCTCGGTCTCGGTCTCCTCCTCGGTGTCGAGCAGCACGAGCTTCGTCAGCGCGTAGCTGTCCGCGTCGGAGAAGTTGTCACGGGCGGTGACGGTGATGGTGCCTGCCTCGTGGGATACGGTAAAGTCCGCCTTGTCAAGCAGAATGACGGCCTGCACCTTGTCGCCGGAGACGATGATCTCGACGTTGTGCATGTAGGTGTCGGAGAGCTTGACGGATACGACCTCATCGTCTGCATTCAGCTTATAGATGAGCGCGCCGTCCGCGAGGGCATAGGTGGAGCCGCCGAGCGTGATGGTGCCGGCGGTATGGCCGGTGACGACGCCGTTCGTCACGGATGCCTCAGTGACGGAGATCAGGCCGTCCATGCTGGTGAGATAGTTCTTGCCTGCGATGA
>SVSO01000171.1 GCA_015064195.1 Oscillospiraceae bacterium | reverse complement strand
CGAATCTCATCCCCGTGCTGGCGGAGACGCTGGCCGACTGCCCCAATGTCACCGTCATCAATCAGGACGTGATGAAATGCGACCTCGCCGAACTGATCGAGCGGGAATTCACCTCCCAGGGCCTGCGCGTATCCGTGGCCGCCAATCTTCCTTATTATATAACCACCCCTATCCTCATGAAGCTGGTGGAATCCCGCATTCCCTTCGACACCATCACTGTTATGATCCAGAAGGAGGTGGCTGTCCGCCTGTGCGCACCTGCCGGTGACAGCAAATACGGTGCCATCACCGCTTCCCTCTCCTACTATGGCAAGGTGGAGCGGCTCTTCACCGTTCCTGCCGGATGCTTTGTTCCCGCACCCAAGGTGGATTCCGCTGTGGTGCGCATCCATCTTTACCGCGAGCCGCCGGTCAGCGTTGCCCGGGAAGAGATGCTCTTCCGCGTCATCCGGGGAGCTTTCGCCCAGCGCCGCAAGACCCTCGCAAACTCCCTCACCACCGAATTCTCCTCTCTCGGCCGTGATGCCATCGCCGCCGCCATCGCAGAGTGCGGTCTCGATGCTTCCATCCGCGGCGAACGTCTGACCCTCGCGGATTTCGCAAGGCTGGCAGACATTCTGAATGAGAAATTGTAATAATATTAACAATATGTAAAAAACCGCCGGATGTGCTTGCAAATTGACGGGATATGGTGTATAATTATAATGGCGGAAAAATGGTAAACCGCCAAGGTTTTAAAAAATTTTTATAAAATTATAGATAGGAGAACCCACTATGGCACTTACTACCAACAAGTTTGTCCTTGATTGGATCGACGAAATGGCTGCAATGACCAAGCCTGACAAGATCGTATGGATCGACGGCAGCGAAGAGCAGGTCAATGCTCTCCGCGATGAAGCTTGCTCCACCGGCGAGATCATTAAGCTCAATCAGGAACTGCTTCCCGACTGCTACCTCCACAGAACCGCAGTCAACGACGTTGCACGTGTTGAAGGCAGAACCTTCATCTGCACCTCCAAGAAGGAAGACGCAGGCAACATCAACAACTGGATGGCTCCCGACGAAATGTACGCAAAGCTGAAGAAGCTGTACACCGGCGCTATGCAGGGCCGCACCATGTATGTTATCCCCTACTCCATGTCTGAAGTAGGCTCTCCCTTCGCAAAGTACGGCATCGAGCTGACCGACTCCATCTACGTCGTTCTCAACATGATCATCATGACCCGTGTCGGCGTAAATGTTCTCGAAGCTCTCGGCGATTCCCCTGACTACATCAAGGGTCTCCATGCCAAGGCTCAGCTGGATGAAGAAAACCGCTATATCGTTCACTTCCCTGAGGACAACACCATCATGTCCGTAAACTCCGGTTACGGCGGAAACGTGCTCCTCGGCAAGAAGTGCTTCGCACTCCGCATCGCTTCCTACCTCGGCCGCAAGGAAGGCTGGATGGCTGAGCATATGCTCATCCTCGGCATTGAGTCTCCCGACGGCGAAGTCAAGTACGTTACCGGCGCATTCCCGTCTGCCTGCGGCAAGACCAACCTCGCAATGCTCATTCCTCCGGCAATCTACAAGGAGAAGGGCTACAAGGCATGGTGCGTAGGCGACGATATCGCATGGCTGCGTGTCGGCGACGACGGCAGACTGTGGGCTGTCAACCCCGAGAACGGCTTCTTCGGCGTTGCTCCGGGCACCAACGACAAGTCCAACCCCAACGCACTCGCTACCACTATGAAGAACACCATCTTCACCAACGTTGTTCACAACCTCGAGAACAATACCGTTTGGTGGGAAGGCCTCGACAAGAATCCGCCCAAGAACGCAATGGACTGGAAGGGCAACAAGTGGGACTGCGAAAAGTACGACAAGAACGACAAGTCCACCTGCGGCGCTCATCCCAACTCCCGCTTCACCGCTTCTGCGGCTAACTGCCCCTGCCTCTCCTCTGAGTTCAACAATCCGGCAGGCGTTCCGATCTCCGCGATCATCTTCGGCGGCCGCCGTGCAAAGACCGCTCCCCTGGTATATCAGGCAAGAAACTGGCAGCATGGCGTGTTCGTAGGCTCCATCATGGCTTCCGAGACCACCGCAGCAGCTACCGGCGCAGTCGGCGTTGTCCGCCGCGACCCGATGGCAATGCGTCCCTTCACCGGTTATGACATGGGCGACTACTTTGCACACTGGCTGGCAATGGGCAAGAAGATCTCCAATCCGCCCATGATCTTCAACGTAAACTGGTTCAGAACCGACGACGAAGGTCACTTCATCTGGCCCGGCTTCGGTGACAATATGCGCGTTGTTATGTGGATCCTCGCTCGCTGCGCAGGCGCAGTGGATGCAGTTGAGACTCCCATCGGCTTCGTTCCGAAGGCTGAGGACATCAACATCGAAGGTCTCGACATCACCGTTGACACCGTTCGTGAGCTTCTCCACGTTGACGTTGATCTGTGGAAGGAAGAAGCAGCAGGCATCGCTGACTTCTACGCTCAGATCGGCGAGCGCGTTCCCGCTGAGCTTTATGCAGAGCTTGACGCTCTCAAGGCACGCCTTGGTTAATTGATACAATGTATGTCCCCTCATCCATAGGATGAGGGGACAATTTCGTTTTTAGATATTTGTTGCGTTATATAAAATTTTTTTTCCAAACTATTGACTTTTCTCTCGAAGTATGTTACAATATTTGTACTATAATATCATCAATAATTGATATTATAGAATTTATTTTAAATCGAGGTTTATTATGAACGCTCAACTGACACGTTCCCTATCGGTTCTTATGCTGTTGTCGCTGATCTCAGCCGCCGCCTGTGCAAACGAGCCATCATCTGATAGCCCCCCTCCCGCACAATCGGATGAGTTGACATCTGCTGAAGTGTTGACGCCGGATGAAATCAATCGTGAAAATGCAGAGCTGATGCTTCCTGAGCTTGATTTTGGTGAACAAACCATCAATGTGCTGTACTCCAACACCACAGTTGACAAGCAGGATGTGTATGCCGAGCAGACCGGCGATGTGGTGGACGAAGCCGTCTATGCACGCAATCTGTGGATTGAAGAAACGCTGAATATCAAATGGAATCCCATTCAGGGCGAGGATACTACAAAGGCAACCGCCGACAAGCTTTGGCCCACCATTCTGGCCGGCGAGGACTACTGCGACCTTGCAGCCGTTCATCAGGGCTACACTGTCCGCCATGTGGCAGAGGGATATTTCACGAACATGGCAGATGCCCCCTACATCAATTGGGAAATGCCATGGTGGAATCTCGAATACATGAACGAGCTGGCCGTAGGCGATACTACCCGCTATTTCCTCATGGGCGACATTTCGCTGATGCGCATCAAATCCCTCGCCTGCGTCTATTATAACAAAGAGCTTTGCGAAACCATCTACGGCGATAAGGATTATATGTACGATATTGTGCTGGACGGAAAATGGACATTCGACAAATTCGCCGAGATGACCGCCGAAGCCTATGCCGACCTCAATGGCAACACCGTCGCCGATAAGGGTGACCGGTTCGGCTCATTCGCCAGCGCAGGCAAATCCGTGGAGCATTTCTTCTACGCATCCGGCGTGGAATCCACCTCGAAAAACGGCAACGGTATTCCGGAGCTCACGATGAACAATGAGAAGACCATCAGCTTCTGCGAAAAAGTTTATAAGTATTATAATGAAAACATTGGCATGACATGGGCAAAGGATGACGCATTCCCCACCGAAGTGGCCGCCTTTATCAGCGGTGAGTATCTTTTCGCACCGCTCTGGTTCCGTCAGGCGGACGAGCTTCGCGAGATGACCACCGACTATGGCATCATCAACTTCCCGAAATATGACGAGAAGGCCGAATACCGTACACTGGTTCATGACGGTACGACCATTTACATTGTTCCGAAGACCTCAGATAAGAAGGAGATCGTCAGTGCAGTCTGCGAAGCGATGGCGCTGTATAATTACAAGTATGTCACACCCGCTTACTTTGAGGTGGCGATGAAGGTCAAGTACACCCGCGATGACAAATCGTCCCAGATTCTTGATATGATTGCTGACTCCGCCTACACCGATTTCGGCTATGCTTATTACCCCATCCTCGGCGGAAGTATTTGCTCCTACCGCTCCTTTGTTTCGTCAAAATCCAACGATTTCGCATCCTGGTATGCCAAGAGCAGTGAAGCCGTCATTCAAGGTATTGCTGACCTGGCTGATCTGTATCTGAAAATGGAATAACTATCATAAGCTGATGCAAACGCTCTCAAGGCACGCCTTGGTTAATTGAAAAAATCTCATCGCCCTGCACAATGTGCAGGGCGATGTTCTGTTTATTCCGGCTTCTTTTTGTAAACGCGCACCCAGTCCACGAGCATTTCCGCCGGGAGCGCGGCGATGCTTGCTTCCGTGCCCGCACCTGCCCATTCCGCCGCCTCAACGGTCAGCTTCATGTAACCCTTCTCCGGTACGGGACGGCACACATCCGCACCTGCACGCCATGTCTCCCGGCCGTCGATGTAGAAAACATAGCCATCCGGCGTGCGCTCTACGCCGAAGGTGTGAAAGTTTCCGTCATAGATGTTGTGATCGGTCAGACCGCCGGAATTTGCCATTTTGTGCTCCGGGCCGTATCCGTCCCAATGGAGTGCATGGTTGCATTCGCCGCGATCGTTGAAGATGGATTCGATGATATCCACCTCCACGCCGCCCTTGCCGAAGTTCACATTGCCGCACATCATCCAGAATGCGCCCCATGTTCCGGGCGCAACGGGAAATTTGATGGACGCTTCATAATAGCCATAGCCTTCCTCAAACCGGCCGCGCGAACGGATCCCGCCGGAGCGGACGCGGCCATTTTCCGCATCCCATTCAGCCCGCAGAACCAGATGTCCCTCACCGTCAAGGGAGGTCATTGTATTGTCCCACTTGTCAAGCGGCCCCTGACGGATCTGCTCGGGGCAAAGCTCCCATTTGGACAGATCAAGTGTGTCGCCGTCGAAGTTTTCTTCAAACAGCAGATTCGGATCCTGTGTCTTTTTGCAACATGCCCGCAGTGCGCAGACGCCGGCCAATGCAGCCGCGCCGAGAATGGTAAGTGCCAGTAGTTTTTTCATGGGAATCCCTCCTTTTTTCTATAGTATAGCACAGAATATTCCGATTGTCAATCTATATTGCTACAGGCGGCTTATCCTTCGCGGATAGGGCCGCCGCTCGTCGGTCAGTTCCAGAATATAATCCACAGAAACATCATAATAAAACGCCAGCTTGATGAGCAGCTCAATGGGAATCTGTCTGCTGCCGTTTTCATACTGTGAGTACGTATTCTGCCGGATGTGCAGATATTCCGCCAGCTCCTGCTGCCGCTTATCCGCATCCTCCCGCAAATCCTTCAATCGCATACCATCACCTCCGAAAATATTATAGCTTATCTCGGATTGAGATATTGACAAATATCTCAATTTGTGATATTCGGAAAAGAAGCGTTCATCTGGCAATTCACGCTGAAAGAGATTTCAATCCCCGACAGTGTGATATGGATTGAGGATTCTGCATTCCAAAATGAAAATTTGCCGTATGTGCCTGATAACATCGAAATGAAACTCGGATGCAATGTGGTTTCCATCGGTGATAATGCTTTTGATGGATTTTCCATTGGTCATGCCGGGTCAACGGCAGCGATGTACGCTTCCGAATTCGGGCACAAATTCTCCGTCATCAAATAACCTCCTCGAGCTGACGCATGGCGTCAGCTCAATTTATTTCCTTATTGTAAAACTTTTGCTAAATCATCGGCAAACCTCTTGCAAAGGAATTTTTTTTGCGCTATAATAGTACAGTCCGCATACGATTAGTTAGATACCTAACCGTCGGGCAAAATCCATTAAAGGAGTGTGTTCCCTTGATCAAACGGCTTGCCGGATGCATCAGAGAATACAAGCTGCCTACCATTCTTACGCTGATTTTCATCGTCGCCGAGGCGATCGTTGAAACGCTCATCCCCTTCGTCACCGTGGATCTGGTCAACAGTCTGCAGGGCGGCGTGGATATGACGGAAATCATCAAGGTGGGACTGCTGCTTGTACTGATGGCGTGCCTGTCTCTATCCTGCGGCGGCATCGCGGGCTTCACCTGCGCCAAAGCTTCCGCCGGATTCGCTAAAAATCTGCGCCACGATATTTTTCACCGTGTGCAGACCTATTCTTTTGAGAACATTGACAAATTTTCTTCCACTTCCCTCGTTACCCGTATGACCACCGACGTCAGCAACGTACAGATGGCCTACATGATGCTCATTCGCACCGCCATCCGCAGTCCGCTGATGTTCATTTTCTCCATCATCATGGCTTACATCATGGGCGGCGCACTGGCCACCGCCTTCGTCG
>SVSO01000170.1 GCA_015064195.1 Oscillospiraceae bacterium | reverse complement strand
TCATACGATAATTGATTTTCTTGAGATTCCGCGCCCCATCTCCAGCCTCGCCGTCTGCGATGCTGGCGAGGCACACTACACATCTCCCGACGGCGATTTCATTCTGTACCCCGGCGATCTGCTTTTTATCCCACAGAATGCGGTTTATCGGGTGGATTGGCAGGATGAGCCGGGACAGCTCACGGCATTTCATTTTATCATGGATTACGGCGACCGGCGGTATTCCATTCAAAAGCTGGACATCTTACCGGAGGAAGCAGATGCTGTCCGACGGGCAGAAAAACGCTTTCGGACGGAGGACGATCCCTTTACCATAACGGCAGGATTCTATGATGCCTGCGCCAGATTCTGGGACCGGCTGGTATGGAAGCCCCGGCCGCGCATCGATCCCCGCATTCGCCCGGCAGTAGAATATCTGGAACGCTGTCCGGAGCTGCCTGTTACCATCGCCGAGCTTGCCGCACGATGCTGTCTATCCGAGCCGCATTTTTACGCCTGCTTCCGGGAGACCATGGGAACGTCGCCCATCGATTACCGACGCAGACTGCTTGTGAGTCGCGGCGCACGGATGCTTCTGGAATCCCCCGCCCTCTCCATCGGTGACATCGCCGAAACGCTGGGATTTTCATCCGAAACCTACTTCCGCCGGGTATTTCACGCCGTCATGAGCTGCTCGCCCCGGGAATACCGTCGGCGGGACGGTATATTGTAAAGACAAGAAAAGACTGCCTCGCGGCAGTCTTTTCTTATATGGTTCTTATTCATTTTCCGCCAGCGCACGGCCCATCAGCACGCCCATGGCAGAGGCCATCATGAGGCCGCGGGTCCAGCCGCTGGAGTCACCGAGACAGTGCAGACCGCGCAGTGACGTGTTCAGCTCCGCATCCATTTTGACGCGGTTGGAGTAGAATTTCAGCTCCGGCGAATAGAGCAGCGTTTCCGGGCTGGCAAAGCCGGGCACCACGTTGTCCACCGCTTCGATGAAGTGGATGATGTTGGTCATGGCGCGATAGGGCATGGCGGCGGTGATGTCACCGGCCACCGCATCGGGAAGCGTGGGGCGCACGTTGGACTGAGCCAGCTCCTTGGGCCATGTGCGCTTGCCGTCCAGAATATCGCCGAAGCGCTGGACGAGGATCTGTCCGTTGGCCAGCATATTGGTCAGCTCGCCCACCTTCTGCGCGTAGGCGATGGGCTGATTGAAGGGTACGGAGAAATTGTGGGAGCAGAGGATGGCCAGATTGGTGTTGCCGGATTTCTGCTCTTTGTAGGAATGACCGTTGACCACGGCCAGATTGTTGTCATAATTCTCCTGCGATACGAAGCCGCCGGGATTCTGACAGAAGGTGCGGACTTTGTTCTTGAAGGGACGGGGATAGCCGATGAGCTTGGATTCGTACAGCACGCGGTTCACGTCCTCCATGACCTCGTTGCGCACCTCCACGCGCACGCCGATGTCCACTGTGCCGGGCTTATGCTCAACGCCGTGAGCCGTGCAGACCTTCTCCAGCCAATCCGCGCCCCGTCTGCCGGTGGCGATGACGACCTCTTTGCCGAAGATCTCGCCTCTGTCCGTCACAACGCCGCGGCAGATGTCATTCTTCACGATAATGTCGCTGCAGTTGCAGTCGAACAGCATCTCTACGCCGTGATTTTCAAGATACCGCTGGATGGCGAGATAGAGATCCTGCGCCTTTTCCGTGCCGAGGTGACGAATGGGGCAGTCCACCAGCTTGAGGCCGGCCTGAATGGCACGGCGGCGGATCTCCTTGATATAAGGATCGCCGGAAACGCCCTCCACGTGCTCGTCCGCGCCGAATTCCAGATAGATCTTATCGGTATAATCGATCAGCTCCTGCGCTGTCTGCCAGCCGATCAGCTCCGGCAGCTCACCGCCTACCTCATAGGACAGGGACAGCTTGCCATCCGAAAATGCACCTGCACCGGAAAATCCGGTGGTGATGTGGCAGTGGGGCTTGCACTGTACACATTTCTGTGTCTTAATCTTGGGGCAATGCCGTTTTTCGATGGGCAGACCCTTTTCAATGAGAATAATCTTCTTCTTTGACCCTCTCCGGATCATTTCCAGCGCTGTGAAGATTCCCGCCGGACCTGCGCCGACGATCACAATGTCGTAGTTCATGTTGGTTTCTCCTGTCATTTATTCATCCTCCGACCCGATTCGTCCGAGCCGGAAATATTTTTCAAAAATCTGCGTATTCACGCCGCAGTCATCGGCGATGACCCAGAGAACGCCGTCCCGGATGAGTACGAATTCCGCCAGCGTCAGCGTGAGCGTTTCGCCGTTTTTCATCGTCATTTCAAGGGTATAGGCACACACATCCGTCTCGGCTTGTCCGCGTTTTTCCCACCGTGCGGCATTCAGCTCCCGGCGGATCTCCTCGATTCTGTCCGGGTCGGTTATGCTGACCGTCTGCCCCGATTCCGAAGCGGTCAGCCGGATGGACACGATATTCCGCAGTCCCAGCGTCATGTGGGCATTCACCATAAGAAGAGCGATGACGGCGATGACGAGAACGGCGGTAAGTGCGGCTATCAGCTTTTTCATGCTTCCTCCAAGTCAAACAAGATCCCAAGCTCGATGCGCACTTCGCGGCGTTCGAGGTCGTTGTTTGCGTAACAGCAGGCATCGAATCCGATGAGAGTGAAGCCCTCGTGGAGATAGAATCCGATGGCGTTGTAGTTGCAGGACTGGGTCTCCAGAATGAGCGCACGGTATTTTTCCCGCTTTGCCTTGGCTTTGGCATGATCCATCAGCACCCGTCCCACGCCCTGACGGCGGATGGACTCGTCCACCCACAGCTCGGTGATGCGCAGGCGATTGCCCCACGATTCCGGGCAAGTTTCAATGGCGGCCAGCAGTTTGCCGTCCCGCAGGATGCCGAACGCCTCCGCCTCTGTCCAGTGCTCCTCATACAGCCGATCCGGGAAGCCGTACTCCTCCGGCGTATGCACGATGGGCGGATCGGCGATGCGCTCCCGCAGCTTCACGGTGAAGCCGTCCCCCTGCTCCAAGGTCACTTCGTAGTACCGGTCGGTGGTATAGCCGATGGGAAGGACGTGATCCTTCCATTTTTCGCGCGGCAGCGGGATGATATCATAGGTCATAAAAACTCCCCCTTATTATGATACCACCTCGCTGCCGATTTGTCAAGCAAATTTTATTTGAACAACGGTCGAAGCTGACATCCCACCATGGCCGCTACTGCCGCCTCCGGGATGCGCTCAAACTGTGCCACCAGCGAATGGGGCTTGCCTACGGGATCGTCCTGCTCCATGGGCACAAAAAATACATTTTTGCGCATGAGCAGGGCGGCGATATTCTTCAGATTCGCAGACATGGCATCGTTGCTGGCCAGTGCAAGCAGCAGCGGCCGGTCTGTCCGCATATGGGCCTTGCACGCCATGGCCGCCGCCGTATCCGTAATGCCGTTTGCCAGCTTTGCCAGCGAATTACCGGTGAGCGGCGCGGCGATGAGCAGATCCAGCGACAGCTTCGGGCCGAGGGGTTCAGCGGTTTCCACCGTATGAATGATCGAACGCCCGCACATCGTTTCGATGCGCGAACGATGCTCCGATGCTTTGCCGAAGCGGGTGTCGGTTGTGTACGCAGTCTCGCTCATAATGGGCATCAGCTCGTGGCCGTCGGCAATCAGCCGCTCCATCACGGAAATACTGCGGGAGAAGGTGCAGAACGAGCCGCACAATACGTATCCGATAAGCATGGTCTAACCCTCCGCAAGACAGCTGATGACCGTATCGGCGATGATGCGGCCGGATGTGACCGGTGCGACCTTGCCGGGCAGTGACAATGCCCAGATCACCCGGTGTCCCATTCCTTTCGCCGCGTGAAAATCCACGCCGCCCGGCTTTGAAGCAAGGTCGATGATGGGCGTGCCGATGGGAATGCGGGAAAGCTCCCGCTCGCCAAGCACTAACTGCGGTACGGTGTTGAAGATCACATCAAATTTCCGCCCGGACAGCAGTTCTGCCAGTGCGCCGGTTCGGGCATCCGTCAAGCCTCTGACCCGCGTCCACATGAGATCAGACGCTTTTCTCGCCGTCACTGTCACCGCCGCGCAAAGTCCCGCCAGCCGGTCAGCCAGCACTTTTCCGATGCGCCCGCCGCCGATGACCAGTGCCGTTGCGCCGTGGAGCGTGATGGGCAGCTCCTCCATGGCGATGGCGATGGCGCCTTCAGCTGTCGGAACGGCATTGGCCACGGCGAATTCCTCCCGCTCGTAGTAATCGCAGGCTGTGATGCCCACATTCCGGCAGAGAGCCGTCAGTGCGCTCCCCAGCTTTCCGCCGAACAGCACGCAAACTCCCGCATCCCGCATCATGCGCACCAGATCCGCCGGCGTGAGGGAATCCTTCGGCGCGAGGGGCATGGTGATGTGTACGCCGTCGGTGGATGCGGGCAGGGGCAGGATGACCGCACCGCATCCGGCGATCGCTTCCTCCGGCGATTTGCAAAGCTTCCCCGCCCGTCCGATGGCCGCTTCAAAATCCGACGGCGGCCGCCATCCGTCGGAACAGCATCCACTGTCCACCGCCGGACGCTCGACAAGATGGGGCTTGGGATCAAAGCCGTACAGCGTGAGCGTATATCCCGCCGAACCCAGTGCTTCCGCCGCACTGAGCAAACGCGGATCGCCGCCGATCACGGCGATTTTGTTGTTTCTGATGGATTTCATTCGTTTCCTCCCTGATTTTGTTTGCCGCCGCAGACAGAGCCGCGGCTGTTATCAGTTTATGCCGGCGAGCGGAAACTGACAAAGCCGCCCAGCGTGATTCCGAGCGGCTTTGCGAATTTATTTGAGGGTGGAGACAAGCTCCTCCATGACGGCGGTGAAATTGGCTTCATTTTTTGCCCAAGTGGATGCAAGCTCCTGATTGTTTAAGATGGTCATCCGGAGCATGGCGGACGGTGCACGCTGATCGCCGAAGCAGTAGCTGTAGAAATAGGTGAACTCGAAGTTCACATTTTCAAAGATGATATCCAGCATCTCCAGAGATTCGTCATCACGGGCGCCTTTGCCCTTGAGCGCCTTTTCGTAATAGTTGGGCAGAATATTCCGATAGCCGTAGTATGCCATGGCTTCCAGCACGGTGCCGGACATCTCAGCATCGGCGGTAATGGGAATGACAAACGAGGTGGCATCGCCGATGGCGCATCCGGTGTAATACTCTTTCTGATTTTCATCGTATTTCGGATACGGAAGGATTCCGAAATCGGTATCCATGCTGCGGTAGCTGATAACATTCGCCATATTACCGGAGCAAAGGAGTGCGCGATTTTCGGAGAAAATCGTGGAGGTTTTGCTGGGAGAGCCGTCATCGAAGAAAACATCGACGGAATCGCGCATAAATTTATGCAGCGAGGCCTCCAGATCTGCATATTTTTCCGTCAGGCCCACCAATTGCGGAACGTTGCTGCTGTCAAGCTCGGTAATGGTAACATCGCAGGCAAACAGGAAGGCATCCAAGGCCGTGTGGGGGCGAATCGCATAGCCGTACTGATCGATTTCTGTCATGCGGGAGTCGCCGTTGAGATCGCGGGAAGCACCCTCGGCCAGCATAAACAGCTTCTCCAGCGTCCATTTTCCGCTCTTCACCAGCTCATAGGGGTTTTCGATCTGCATTTCCTGTGCGATATTTTTGTTGAACAGGATGGCGAAAATTTTGTCATAATAATCGATGTCAATATTACCGATGGTCATGTACATGGCGCCGCCAAGATTTCCGGCCTCCTGCACGTTACCCGGCCACCAGTCTGCCGAAAAGTCAAGCTGCGGAAGTTCCAGAAGATTGGTGAAATTGCCGTCCAGCGAATGGCTGGCAAGGCGATAGGCATAACCGCCGGCAAGATCGACCGAGGAATCGCCGGCTAAAATGCTGGCGCTGAGCGTGTTGTACCACGTGGCAAAATCCGCCACTGCTCCAGGCGAAATGTTGTAGGCGAACTTCAGATTGCAGTGGTCCTCCACGGCGCGGTTGCGGCGGTAGATGGCGTCGTTCACCACGTCGCCGTTCTCCTCCTCCACCGGAAGCTTGCCATTGCTCCAGAGATACAGATTAAACTCCTGTCCGCCATAATCGACTTCGGGAAGCGGGAGTGTGGTTTCTTCCTGTGCGACCGTAGTGGTGGTTTCCGCATCGGTCGTGTCTGCCGGTGTTTCGTTTGCACAGGCGACGGAAGCCAGCATGAGCAGCGCGAGACAAAGCGCGAATGATTGTTTTTTATTCATAAGGTATGCTCCTTTCGATCTGATGATATAAGGAAACCTCGAAAATTTAGGTTCCAGTATTAGAATTTGCGATTCAACGACAAAAAATGAAACAGAAGCGGCGAATCGCGTACCGACCTCGAATTTCATGTGTGAATCGGGGTGGAA
>SVSO01000169.1 GCA_015064195.1 Oscillospiraceae bacterium | reverse complement strand
TGAAACGGGCATCGCCGCCGTTGCCGGTCTTTTTCTTGAGCCATTCGCCGAAGCGCTCGCAGCTCGCCTCAATGCGCAGCAGCGAGCCTGCAATGCCGCCGAGCACCAGCGAAAAGATCATCATCATGCTTCCCTGCGTGGCGAGCGTGCCGTTTTCGATGACCAGCATCCGTGACAGCACACCGGCTGCACCGATGAAAATCACGCTGATGCCCATGACCGAGGTAAGCAGTGTGCGAAGCCGTTCGGGGATGCGCTTCCCCGCCAGCATGCCGATGAGGCCGCCGAGAAGAATTCCCGCGGCGTTGATAAGAGTTCCGAGACCGGGCATTTTCAACTCTCCTGTAAAGCAAACGTTTGGCGGAAATTTCCGCCATATCATTAGTATAACACAACCGGACACGTTCGTCAAGAGTGCGAAGGCCGCCTCAGCCGAATTTCAGAAAAACAGCCGAAAATGCTTGAAAAATTCACATTTATATGGTATCATAATAATAGGAATACGCTGAGAGGAGGTGTCGGAATGCCTTTACAGGAATCGGGCGAAATGTATCTGGAAACGATCTATATCCTGAGTCGGGACAATGCCAATGTCCATTCCATCGACGTGGGCGAATACATGGGCTACTCCAAGCCCAGCGTCAGCCGTGCTGTGGGACTCCTGAAGAACGGCGGCTATCTCACGATGGCTGCGGACGGTGTGCTGAAACTCACCGAAGCAGGTCTGGAGCTGGCGGAAAAAATATACGAGCGCCACACCATTCTGACCGCGATGCTGGTCGCCCTCGGCGTGGATGAAGAAACCGCCGCCGAAGATGCCTGCCGTCTGGAGCATGCCATCAGCGATACGTCCTTTGAAGCGATCAAGCGCCACATGCAGAAAAAAAACACAGGAAACGAATAAAATCATACCGTCGGCAGCCGCAGCGCGATACCGACGGTGTTTTGCTTTATTTCTTTTTGATTCCCTCATCCATCATCGTCTGCCAGCGCTTCTTCGTTTCGGCATCCGGTTCCTCGATGTCGGAGAGCGTGTAGCTTCCGCCGAGGGTTTCGTATTTGTACGCGCCCAGCTTGTGGTAGGGCATCACCTGCGCCGTCACCAGCGTAGGAATCGTCCGCGCGATCTCCGCCGCTGCGGCGAAATGTGTCTCCCGGTCATTGAGGCCGGGGATGATCGGCATGCGCAGATGCACCGGCACGCCAAGCTCACCCGCCATGCGCAGATTCGCAAGGATCGGCTCCAGCTCCACGCTCGTATACTTCTTATGCAGCGCGGGATCCGTCTCCTTCAAATCGAACAGCAGCAGATCACAGAGCGGCGCAATTTCGCCAAAAACCGCCGGCGAGGCGTATCCGCTCGTCTCAATGGCAGTATGTATCCCATCCGCGCGCAGCTTTCGCAGCAGCTCCGCCGTGAACGTGGGATGTGCCAGCGGCTCGCCGCCGGAAATCGTCACGCCGCCGCCGGAATTCTGGTAGAAAATGCGGTCTCGCACCGCTTCCGCAGCAACCTCGTCCACGCTCATCTCACGACCGACCGCCGACAGCGCTTCCGCGCGGCAGGCATCGGTGCAGACACCGCAGCGAATACAGGCATCCCGGTCGTACGCGTGCACGCCTTCCGCGATATCGTGGCAGCCGTTCGGGCATGCCGCCGCGCAGCGTCCGCAGGCAGTGCATTTATTGGGATCGAAGGTGATCTCCCGTGTGCTGCGCTGGGATTCGGGATTGTGGCACCAGAGGCAGCGGAGGGGGCATCCCTTGAGGAAAACCGTTGTGCGGATGCCGGGGCCGTCATCCACGCAGCAGCGGCTGATATTGAAAACATTAGCAGTCGTCATGTGCAGTACCTCGCAGATTGTGTTACGATTATTTTATCATAAAGTTCAAAGAAATGATATAGTAATTTGTAACAAAAAATGGTATAATTAAAGAAAGAAACTGCCGTACCTTCGGCAGCCATTCCGAAAATACATGATTTAAGGTGATTTTATGAGCTGTCTTGGCAACATCATCTGGTTTCTCCTCGGCGGACTGATCGCCGGGCTGACATGGGCGCTGCTCGGTCTTTTGTGGTGCATCACGATCGTCGGCATTCCCATCGGCCTGCAGTGCTTCAAATTCGCGGCGCTCTCCTTCTCGCCCTTCGGCAAGGAGATCATTCTCGGGAACGGCGCGGTTTCGCTGCTGCTGAACATCATCTGGATCGTCACCTCCGGCCTGCCGCTGGCAATCGAGCATGCCACCTTCGGCGTGATCTTCTGCATCACCATCATCGGCATCCCCTTCGGCAAGCAACACTTCAAGCTGGCCAAGCTGGCGCTGATGCCCTTCGGCGCTGTTGTGAAGTAGGAAAGGCGCTCCGAACCGTCCGGTTCGGAGCGTCTTTGTTATTCTGCTATCATTCAAACACTTCCATACACATCCGGAACCGTCTTATCGACTCGTTCAGCCAGCAGCTTTGTGTTTGCCTTTTCCACCTTGAGAAGCGAGAGCAGCAGCGTGATCACGCAGCAGATGAGAATGGGTGCCCACAGATACAGGAACTGCAGCATGCCGACGGTACCTGCGTTCTGAGCCGCTGCATTCTCCACATACCCCGCCGCATCGAGAAGCCAGCCGCAGATAGCAGTACCGAACGCGCCGCCAACCTTGATGCCCAGAGACGAACAGGAATACATCATACCATCCAGACGGTGACCGGTGGTCAGCGTCGTGTATTCGGAGCAGGACGCGATCAGCGCATTCATGTCGCCTTGAAGCGGCGCAATGCCCAGAGTCGCCAGCGCTGTAAACGCAAGCATCAGCGGAATGCTGCCCATATATCCGGCTGCCATCACACCAATTCTACCGACCACGGCAACGAGATAGCCAAGCAAATTCAGCTTATACATACCGCCCATTTTCTGAATCACCATAGGCAGAGCAATCAGTGATACAACCATAGTGATATTGATAGCGAGAGAAAGGTCGCCGAAGAGGCCTTCGTCACCGAGAATATACTTCGCATAATAGGTGCCGATACCGATCACAGAGGCATACAGCTGAGTCAGGATATAGGTGATGCAGATAACCACATAGTATTGATTGCTCAGCAGCAGCCGGAAGGATTTGAAGAAAGTGAGCTTATGTTCTTCCTCGCGCTCCTCCTCCATCCCCTCGTCCGCCTCCGGAAGCTCCTTGACGGAGAATACAGACAGGGTGTTCGCAATCAGGCCGAGAATCGCATAGAAAATCGCAATGGTTCTCCATGCAGAGGCACCGCTGCCGAGCCAGATTACCGCATGCACCGTAACCGCTTCGATGATGATTTTCGTCGCAAATGCGAAGATGAAACGGACAGAGCCGAGCTGAACCCGTTCGCTCGTATTTTTTGTGATCAGCGCGGTGAGAGCCGCATAGGCAATGTTGTTCGCAGTAAAGAACACCGCATTGAGCAGCGTATACGAAATAAAGAAGAACACATACTGTGCGGTTTCGCCCCAGCTCATGGGAATTGCAAAGCAGGCAATGAGACAAACCGAGCAGCCGATGTACGGCCACAGCATCCACGGGCGCGCCTTGCCCATTTTTGTGTGGGTCTTATCGATCATTCTGCCGAAAAAGAAGTCCGACACGCCGTCAAAAATCTTGGATACAGCGATCAGCGTGCTGACAATACCCATACTGAGTCCAACCGTATCGGTCAGATAGATCATCATAAATGCGGTCAGCAGTGCATACACACAGTTTCCCGCAACGTCGCCGGTTCCGTAACCGACCTTGTGATACCATTTCAGATACTTTTTCTGTTCCATGATGTACTCCTTTTCAGTGATTTTGCCGGGCTTAACCTTGCATTTCTATTATACCATCACTTTATCATCGGGTCAATATATAAAATTAACGCAAGTATATACAAAATCCCCCATTCCCCTTGAAATACTGCACAAAATGTGGTAGAATATAGACATAATCACTTTTGTGGAGGTTTTTATGTACATCAACGTAGCATATGTCGATGATGAGAATCCGAATTTGGAGGATCTCACCGTACCGCTTAAAATCAACAACTGCGGATATTACCGTATCCACTCCGGCCCGGATATCGAAACGCCACATCCGGAAGGCAGAAACGATTATCAGCTGCTGTATATTGCCTCCGGAAAGGGTTACTTCTATTTCAAAGGAAGCGAGACTGCGACGGTAGTAACCAAGGGGCATATGGTGCTCTTCCGTCCGAAGGAGCCGCAGGTTTACAATTATTATGCTGAGGATAAGACCGAAGTCTACTGGGTACATTTTACTGGCAGCAAAATCGAGGAATATCTGGACAGCTACGAGCTACCGAAGGATGAGAACGTATTTTTCACCGGTGTGTCGCCCGATTATCCGTGGATTTACAATCAGATCATCCGTGAACTGCAGCTGCAGCGTGCCAATTATGAGGATGTCATCAAATTGTTCCTGCACCATATTTTCCTGACAATCAACCGATACATCAAGGAAAGCCAGCAGACCAAAAACGATACCATCAACGATATTGAGCGGGCGATTCATTATTTTAACGAAAACTATGCAAAGCCCATATCCATTGAGCAGTATGCCGAGGAGCACTTGATGAGCGTCAATTGGTTCATCCACAGCTTCAAGAGCGTCATGAAGGTTCCGCCGATGCAGTATATCACCCAGCTACGCATCGCGGCAGCGAAGGGCTACCTCGAAAATTCCACCAAAACCATCGCTGAGATCGCAGCTGCTGTCGGCTACGACAATGCCCTGTACTTCAGCCGTATCTTCAAAAAGCGAACAGGCATGACCCCCAGCGCCTATCGGGAAGGAAAATGAAAATCTCCGCGGATTTCTCCGCGGAGATTTTGTTATCATTCAGTCAAGCAGCTTTTCAAGCTCCGCCATCGGACGGTAGCCGATGGCTGTTCTGACCGCCTCGCCGCCCTTGAATACCATCACCGTGGGGATGCTCATGATGCCAAACTTCATCGCAAGCTCGCCCTCATCGTCCACGTTGACCTTACCGACCTTGATCTTGCCTTCATACGCCTCAGCGAGCTTCGAAAGCTCGGGAGCCAGCATCTTGCACGGGCCGCACCAGCTTGCCCAGAAGTCGAGCACGACGGGCAGATCGGATTTTAATACTTCTTCTTCAAAATTCTTTGCATTGATCGTAATTTCAGCCATGATTGTTTCTCCTTTGTTTTTTATTTGTGTTTGTAGTAAAGCATGCAGTGGCAGTAGCCCTCGAAATCGGGGTCTGCGATCTGTTCGCGGAATTCGCGGCACATACATTTGTTGTCTTCGTCCTTGCCGAGACGGCAGGGACAGTAACCGCCTTTCGCGGCGAGGCCTTCCTTGACCGTTTTCACGATCTCGGCGTCGGGATTGAGTGTGATTTTCATAGGTTCCTCCGTTAAGGCAGTATTTCTTTGATACAGGATTCGATGACCGCCGCATTCAGCGCGCCGATGTAGCCCTTCGCCAGGTTGCCGTCGGCATCGATGAACAGCGATACGGGAATCGAGTAGATACCGTAGGTATACGCCGCGTCATACTCCGAATCGTAGTAGAGCGGGAATTCATAGCCGTTGTCCGCCATAAACGCTTCCACCTTCTCCGGCGTATCTCTGTCGTCCGCCAGATTGACCATCAGGAATTCCACTTCATCGCCGTAGGTCTTCCACGCCGCCTCAAAATCGGGAAGCTCGGACTTGCACGGTGGGCACCATGTCGCCCAGAAGTTGACAACCACCGGCTTTCCGGCGAAATCGGACAGGCTGACGGCGTTGCCGTCGGTATCATAGACGGTGAAATCGGGTGCGGCGACGGTTTCTTCATCGCCCGGCGCGTCGGTATCGTGGGTATGCGCCCCGGCGGTGGTATCGACGGCGACTTTATCGCCTATGGTCGGAAAATCTCCGCCCGGCTGATACTTCGCGCTCAGACTGCTGTATGCAGCCGATGCGCCCGCGATGAGCAGCACCAGAAATGCTCCGCCGAGAATAAACAGGATTATTTTTTTCATCATTCACCTCATTGCAGGAGCGCCATCGCGCGTCCCAGAAGTCCGGTCATCATCAAAAGTCCCAGCAGGATCAGAAATCCGCCGCAGACCGCGTTGACCGTGCGGTAGTTGCGCTTGATGAAGCCAAACACGTCGCCCAGCCGTTCGAGCAGCATCGCCGATATGATGAACGGTACGCCAAGCCCCAACGAATAGCATAGGAGCAGCAGCACGCCCATCCACGCGCTTCCCGCGGAGGATGCCAGCATCAGTGCTGATCCGAGGAATGCACCGACGCAGGGTGTCAGGCTGACGGAATAGATGAGTCCGAACAGAAACGCGCCGGATACGCTTTTGACCTGCCCCATCCGCTTCATGCCCGTGAAGAAGGGCAGGCGGATGACCTCGAGATAGGAGAGTCCGAACAGGATCACCAGCGCGCCTGTGGCGATGTTGACCGCCGTGCGGTATCGGTTCAGGATCACGCCGAGGCTTCCCGCGAAGAGTCCC
>SVSO01000168.1 GCA_015064195.1 Oscillospiraceae bacterium | reverse complement strand
CACTTGCCGGATACGGACGCGGCAAGGTGATGAACATCCGCATGGACGATATCCACATCAACAATCTGCGCGTTGTGGGCGCGGGCAACAACTGGAACGAGCACAAAAATGCCATCTCCTACATAGCGGACGGCACCATCGATCTGACGCCCTTCATCTCCGAGCGCATCTCTCTTGACGACTACGCGCTCGGCCTTGAGCACGTGCGCAAGCGCCCCTTCGGCTTCATCAAGGCGCTGTTCGTCCATGAGTGAGATTCTCGGCATCGATCTCGGCACATCGTCGGTAAAGGCGCTGATCGTGCGGGACGGTGCGGTCATCGCCAAGGCGAAAGCCGGATACGATGAGATCTCGCCGGAGGGCTGGTATGCCGCGCTCTGCCGTGCGCTGAACGCCCTCGATCTCACACGCATCACGGCGGTGGGACTGTCCTCGCAGGTTGGCACTTACATCATCGACGGCAAGGACGTGATCGGCTGGAACGCTCCCGTCGGCCGCGAAGAACTTTGTGAGCTGACCGCGCACTATTCCAAGGAAAATTTCATCCGCGAGATCGCCATGCCCCATCCGCAGATCATCTCCTATCCGCTGCCGAGACTGCTTCACATCACGCGGCATTACGGTGCAAAATCCGTCTGCCAGCCCAAGGATTGGCTGTGCGAACGGTTGACGGGACACCTTGTCAGCGATCCGTGGTCGTGGCGCGGACTGTATCATCCGGAGCATGGGATGAGCGAATTTTTCCTGCGGGAGCTTGGCATCACCGCAGCCCTGCCGCCCATTCTGACGCCGGATGCTGTGGCGGGAAGAATCCACGCTCCCGAAACCGGCATTCCCGACGGCACTCCCCTTTATGTGGGCATGAACGACTATTACTGCTCGCTTCTCGGCATGGGCGTTGGTGAGGGTGACCTCTTTGACATCACCGGCACCAGCGAGCATTTAGGCAGCATCGGGCCGCGCCTTTATCCGGATACGCCCATGGTGTCCGGCCCCTATCTTCACGGCTTCGTCCACTATGGAGTGACCGCATCCGGCGGGCCGTCCATGGACTTCGGCATGGAGAATTTCGGCTTTTCCGGGGTGGATATTCTCCGCAGTCTCGACCGCCTCGCCCCCATCTTTCTGCCCTATCTCGGCGGTGAGCGTGCGCCCATCTTTGACAGCGACGCACGGGGCAGCTTTTTCGGCATCTCCACAGGCTGTGATAATCGCGATCTCGCCTATTCGGTGCTGGAGGGCAATGTGTTCAGCCTGTACAGCATTTACCGGGCGCTGGGCGAGCCGGTCTGCCGCCGGATGATCGTCAGCGGCGGTGCGGCAAAGGATCGGGTGCTCGGTCAGCTGAAGGCGGAGCTGTTCGGCTGTCCCGTGTATGCACTGCGGGAGGGCGACACCTCCGCACTGGGCGCGGCTATTCTTGCGGGTGCGGCACGTCCGGAAAGCGGTGCGGGCTGCTATCAGCCGGGAAGCCTCCGCGAGCGGCTGCTTCCCCGGTTTCACATCTATGAGTCGCTGTATCCGGCACTCAAAGCGCAATTCAAACAATGGAAGGAAACAATCAAATGAGCTGTGTAATTTTCGGCGCGGGCAAGATCGCCCGCGGCTTCATCGGGCATCTCTTGTATTTAAGCGGCATCCCGTTCACATTCGTCGAAAAAGCCGATGCGCTGGTGGATCTCATCAACGAACGGGGCGAGTATACCGTCAACATTCTCGGAAATCCCGACAAAAACTGTGTGGTTAAGGGTGTAAAAGCGCTGAATTTCGATCAGGCGGAGGAGATCGCCGATGCCATTGCAGATGCGGACGCGGTATTCAACGCGGTGGGCGGCAAAAACCTTGAGGCCATCATCCCTCACTACATCCGCGGCATCGAGAAAAAGGCAAAAATCGGCGGCAAGCTGAACTTTGTCACCTGCGAGAACTGGAAGCAGCCCGCCGACATTCTCCGCCGTGGCATCGAGGCCGGCATCTCCGAGGATGCGCGGGAGTTTTTTAACGAAAACGTGGGTATCACCGAGGCGGTCATCATGCGCAGTGCCATCGAATCGCCGGCGGAACTGCTGGCCATCGATCCGCTGATCGTGAATGTGCAGGATTTCTGGGAGCTTCCGCTGGATGCATCCCGTGTCAAGGGCAAGCTTCCGGATATTCTCGGCCTCAAGCCCATCGAAGCCTTCACCGGCTTTCTGGAGCGCAAATTCTACACCTACAATGCGGCAAACGGCACGACTTCCTTCGTCGGCGCACTCCTCGGCTATGAAAAGATCGCCGATGCCGCGCACGATGAACGCATCCTCGGCATTCTCGAGGGCGTGTATCAGGAAACGGCACGCGCGCTGTCCATCAAGCACAACTTCCCGCTGGATGAACAGTTAGCCTTCACCCTGACCTCCAAGCGCAAGCTGCAGGACTACACCATCGTGGACTTCATCGAGCGCAACGCCCGCGATCCCCTGCGCAAGCTCGGCCCGGACGACAGACTTGTCGGCTCGGCGCGTCTTGTGGAATCCTGCGGCATCGAGCCGAAGCATCTGGCCATCGCCATCGCCGCCGCCATCTATTACACCAACGATGCGGATGAATCGGCAGTGGAGCTTCACCGGATGAGAAGCGAGGAAGGCGTCAATGCGGTGCTGGAAAAGGTCTGCAAGCTTGATCCGAACGGTGCAATCGCCGCACTGGTCAAGGCGGAAATTCTCAAATTCAAGGCGGAAAATCTAATCAGGGAGGACGTGAAATTATGAGCAGAATCGGAATCATCGGCGCGGGCAAGACCGGACGCGGCTTCATCGGCCGTCTGATGGCGGAAGCGGGACTTCCCTTCGTCATGGTGGACAAAAACGAGGATTTAGTCAACCTTCTGAACATCTTCGGCACGTATTACGAGGTGCAATTCTTCGGCGGCAAGCGTGAGCCGGTCGTGATCCGCGACTACAGCGCACACACGTGGGACACGGTGGGCGATGCGCTGTCCGACTGTGAGCTGATCTTTGTCTCTGTCGGCGGCACAAATCTCGCCGATGTGGGTGCCGAACTGAGGACGCAGCTGGATGACGGCAAGCTTCACCGGGTCATCACCTGCGAGAATGCATCGAAGCCCTCCCAGCGTCTGCGGGATGCCATCGGGCTTGACAACGTGCTTGTCAGCGAAGCCACCGTATTCTGCACCACCATCGAATCGAACGGCATCAGCATCAGCTCCGAGGCCTATCCCTATCTCCAGTACGATGCAGAGCTGCTGGATGAGGGCTACAATCCCCCCGCGGCATCGCTGAAGCCCATCGTCGGCTTCGGAAACTTCCTCACCCGCAAGCTTTACACCTACAATGCGGCAAGCTGTGTCATCGCCTACATGGGCTGGCTGTACGGCTACACCGATTACGGCGAGGCGGCAAACGATGAGCGGATCGTGGCGCTGCTTCACAAAAATTACGATGCCACCAACCGCGTGCTGTGCAAGGTCTACGGCTACGATCCGGCAGATCAGGCGGAATTCGCCGCTCTTTCCGAGACGAAATTCCGTGACCGCACCATTGTTGACACCATCGCGCGCAATGCCCGCGAGCCCCAGAGAAAGATGGCCGCAGGTGAGCGTGTCATCGGCCCTCTCACCCTGCTTTTCGAGCATGGTGAGGACACCTCCGTGCTGGCCATGACCGCCGCCGCCATGCTGCGCTATGACAACGAAGGCGAGGATGCATGGCGCGAAATGAAAGCCAAGCAGTCGCCGGAGGAGCTTCTCGAAAGCGTCGGCGGGCTTGCACCGGACAGCGCATTGGCAAAGCAGATCATGACCTATTATCACGAATTTGAGAAAGTGAGGTAAGCATATGAGAACAAGACAGAGCCTGAACGGCTGGTGGGATTACCGCATCGGCGAAGGAAAATGGACAAAACAGCAAGTCCCCTATTCCGCACTTCCCGTGGGTCACAGTGAGTGCGCTCTCAATTTCAAGGCGGAAGCACACAAGCGCGCATTCCTGGTGCTGGAGGGCATCACCTATGCCGCGGAAGTCACGCTCAACGGCAAAAAGCTGGGTGATATGCTCCCCTACTGCGAATATCGGTGGGAGGTCACGGACATTCTCGCCGAGGACAATCATCTCTCCGTGGTCATTGAGGACATCTCCCCCGTATTCGGCCCGTCCGAAGGCTGGGAAAACTACGGCGGCATCGTCCGCGGCGTTTACATGGAATATGTGGGCGAAAACTACATCGAGGACGCGGTTTGGAGCACCACCTTCGAGGAGAATTACACCGCCGCTCACTGCCGCGTTGAGGTAACGGCAGATGCATCCCCCGTCACCGTCCGTCTGCTGGATCGGCGCGGAACCTGTGTCGGCAGCGCAGTCGGTGAGGGCGTACTGACCTTTGATGTGGCATCCCCCGATCTGTGGTCGCCCGATTCGCCCACGCTTTACACGCTGGAGGTTTCTGCCGGCGATGACATCCGCACAGAAAAAGTGGGCTTCAAGGATTTCACCGTTTCCAAGAAGCGGTTTATTCTCAACGGCTCGCCCCTGTTCCTGCTGGGCGTTGACCGTCACGATCTGTGGGGCGATCAGGGCCACACACTGACCGAAGATCAGATGGTTCAGGATATGCGCATGATCAAGGAGACCGGCGTGAACTATGTCCGCCTCGTGCATTATCCCCATCATCGCCGCATCCTTGAGCTGGCGGACGAGATCGGTCTGCTGGTATCCGAGGAGCCGGGTCTCTGGTGGGCTGACATGAAGAATCAGGAGCTTTGCGACGGTGCGCTGGAGGTCATGCGCCGCACCATCCTCCGTGACCGCAACCACATCAGCATCGCATTCTGGCTCAGCTTCAACGAGTGCATCTTCACCATGGAATATCTGCTGGATTCCGTCCGCGTCTGCCGCGAGGCCGATCCCTATCACATGGTATCCGGCGCGAACTGTATGTCCAACGAGATGACCAAGGAAAATTACCCCAAATGCGGCTTCGATTTCTACACCATGCATCCCTATCACGAGACGCCCAACCCCATGATCAATTCCGCCAATATCCTCAACGATATGCCTCTGCTGCTCACCGAATGGGGCGGATGGCCGGTGCATCAGAACAATCTCACCTTCCGCTGGTTCATCAACACCATCGTGAACTACTGGAATCATTCCGATGACGAGCCGGTCATCGCCGGTGCTACCTACTGGTGCTGGGCGGAGATCTACGAATTCAGCCGCGGCCCCAATGGATGCGCGGACGGTCTTCTGAAGGAAGGTCTGGTGGATGCATGGCGCAATCCCACCTCCGACCTTGATGTATTCGTCAACACCTTCCGCAAGCTCCGGATGCCGCCCGAGCCCAAGGAATGCGCCATGAGCGTGCTTCCCATCCATCCCGCCGGTGACTGCACCGCCGTGGATGTCAGCGCACTCGGCGATAAGCAGCCCGCATGGGACAAGATGATCGCCGCATCCCGCGTTCATGATCCGCGCTTCTACTACAAGTTCAAGGGCACGCGCCGCATGGACAACGGCCCCAAGCTTTGCCGGGAGATCATGTCCATCGGCACGCTTCCCGCGGAGCTTTCCACCGTGCCCTATGTCATCGACGGCGAGCTTGTCGTTCCGGTCGGCGAAAGCGGCTCGGCACTCCACATCCTCGGCAACGTCTCCATGCCCAAGGGCTGGCCCGTGAACGGCGCATACGGCGAGCTGGCGGCGGAATATATCGTCACTTACACCGACGGCACGACGGATGTGCATCCCATGCGCAACGGTCTTGAGATCACCATCGCAACGGCACAATACGGCCCGTCCCGCATCAATCCGGTGGCGGCCAACTGTCCCCGTGCGCTCTACTGGCACTACGATTTCGACTGGGAGCATTACATCGCAAACCACTGCGTGATCCCTGCAGATCCCGCAAAGACAGTGGCATCCCTCACCCTGCGCGATGCCGGAAACGGTTATCACGTGCTGTTCTACGGTCTGACTGTGGAGAAATAAGCATAGCAAGACCCTCGCAAAAGCGAGGGCCTTGCATTTTTTATTCAGCAATCAGCGTGAAAGAGTGTCTGCCGCCCATGACGGTGACGGAAGCACCGTCGGCAAAGTGTGCCAGCCTCGGTGTGATCGTCGCCGTGATGCCGGCGGGGATCGTCACATCCAGCGTCACCGTTTCGCCGTTCCGTCTCCATGCCACCGCGAACTTGCCCGCATCGGTCATATATTCGCCTTCCGCATGAGTCAGCGCGCCGATCATACAGGGCGTGAGCGTGATCTCATGCTTCGTATACAGCGACACATCCTGACGGATGCCCAGCAGTGTATTGTGCAGCCATGCGACGGGGCAGGAATACATATGATGATTGCGGGATTCGTCATCGTGCCAGCGCTCGTACATGGTGGTCGCACCGCCGTCGAACCATTCGCGGTAGGACGGATAGCCCTTCGCCGTCAGCAGTCTGACTGCCTCCTCATGCATTCCCAGCAGATCCAGTGCCGGGAACAGATACTGCATACCCAGCATTCCGATGTGGAAACGATAATCGTACTGCTCCAGCACTTTTACCATCTGCGCGCGGATGTTTTCATTGGGCGCGACGATGCCCAGCACCAGTGCCATGGAAACCGCGCACTGG
>SVSO01000167.1 GCA_015064195.1 Oscillospiraceae bacterium | reverse complement strand
GCGCCTTTCTGTTTGATCGCCATCTCATAATAGGGAGATACGACCGTGCGGTAGGTCTCGGCGCAGAGTGCCTCGGCGAGGATGCCCGCGCGTTCGACATTGACAACGCTCTTCGGGATGCCCATGACGGTGAAGCCAAGGTCAACCACGGTGTAGTAGTCCTTTTGTGCCTCGTCCCACTTGGGATACGGCAAAATGCCATAATCGTTGACGGAATCGCGCAGATAAAGAATGCCGGAATCGATCATCGCCGCAGCAAACAGGGTCGTACCCTGCGCCATTTTTTCCACGCCGAGATAGTTTCTGTTGCCCGATGCGTTGGCATATCCCGGATCATATGCCGTGCCGGGATAATTCCAGCAGACATCGATCATCTTTGTGGCAATATCTGCCATTTTCTCAATATCGAGCACCATCTCGCCCTTGTCCATGATCTTGCCGCCGAACGCCCAGTAGAAGGCGCTGACGTTGGTTCCTACGGATGTGGAGAAGCCGTATAAATCCTCGAACGTATCTTCCGTGCCGTTGCCGTTCAGATCACGATAAGTGTCCTTGGTGTAGCTGAGCATGGTATCAAACGTCCACTTGCCGTCGTAGACCATCTCGTACAGGTCGGGCAGCTTGTAGGATTCCGCCTCCACCATGTCGTAGTAAATGGCGTAGGTGCGTCCGATGGTCGTCAGACCGAAGTCGCCGACGGCGAGATATGCGCGGCCGTTGTAGGTCAGATCCGCGTCGTTGCTGGGTGACCACCAGGGCTGTGAGAAGTCCACATGAGGCATCTCCTGCCAGTTCATGAGGATTCCGCCCGTGACCCACGGCAGTGCACTTGCCGCATGCTGATTGCACAGCTGGTAATAATCGTCGCCGGCGGTGACTGATTTCGTGACCTGCCCTGGAATCGCATCGTATGCGCCCGATTCGTATTTCAGCTTGACATTGAATCGCTCCTCAACAGCGGTATTGCGCTTGTAGACGGCATCGTTCAGCACGTCGCCGTTGGTTTCCTCGGCAAGGAATCCAGCCTCACAGCCGGTGTAGTTGTTGATGGTGATGACGAATTCCTCCCCGCCGAAGTCCATCGCGGGGAGACCATCCTTCGTCTGCGCATGGGCATCAGCAAAGGACAGCGGTTCGGTGGTGTCTGCTGCACCGGAATCGGTGTCGGCGGTGGTGTCACCGGACGATGCGGCTTCTCCGCATGAGACGAGAGATGTGATGAGGGAACAGAGCAGTAAAAGAGTAATCGCTTTTTTCATGGTATCATTCCTCCTGAAAATTTTAAAACACCGGTACCTTCACCGGTTTTGAACCATTGTTGACCGAATCGGCAGACAGAAGTCCCGCCGCCGTCCAGTTGGCCGCATCCTCGAAGGATACGGGCATGGGCTTGTTATTCAGCACACAGTCGGCAAATTTTTCCAGCATCAGAAGCGCGCCGCTGTCATACAGCTCGTAGGTGTCGTTGTCGAGCAAATCTGCGGCATAATCGTCGGGATTCCAGTACCGCTTCCATTCGTCATCGATGGCATCCTTGAATTCGTAAACGTTGTTCCATCCGCCCGGCGCGTTCCATCCGCCCTGACGGCTGAATCCCTTGATGTACACCTTATGGAAATCCTGCGGTCCCTGCGGTGCCTGATAGCAGCCGTTTGTACCCTGGAAGCTGTAGTAGGTCACATTGTCGGGACGCGGCGACACAAAGCTGGAGCGCAGGCGGATGAGATGTCCCTTGTCCGTTTCCAGCATCAGCGCGCAGGTGTTGTCCGCCGCCATATCAAAGCTGTGTCCGGCTGCCATACAGCTGACGGTGACGATCTTTTCGTCCATGATGTGCAGCAGCGGGCCGAGGGTGTGGGTGATGTAGGGATGACCGCGGCGGCCGAAGTAGGTTTTCTGCCGCCATCCGCCGATGTTCGGGAACTTGGGATGATACGCCTGGAAATCCTTCAGATAATCGCTCTCCGCGTAGTAGATCTCACCGAATTTTCCCTGCCGGATTAAATTTTCCACGATGAGCAGCGGGCGGATGTAGCAGTAATTCTCCGCCATCATGTAGCATTTCCCGCTCTTTTTGATCGCCTCACCGATGCGGTAGATATCGTCGATGGTGGTCGCCACGATGACCTCCGAAAGGACATGCTTGCCGGCATTCAGTGCATCGATGACCGTTTCTGCATGCACATCAATGGGCGTCGCCATGACCACCGCGTCGATGTCCGGATCAGCCAGCAGCTCGCGATGATCGTAGTAAACCTTCACGCCCTCGCCGTAATTCTTTGCGCGTGCATCCGCCTTTTCGCGATTGATGTCGCAGACTGCAGCAAGCTCCACATTCTCTGCCTTGAGCGCATTCTGTGCATGAATATTTCCGCGCTGAAGACCAACAACGCCGATTCTCAGTTTTTTCATTGAATTTCCTCCCATCAAAGCCCGAAATCGGGAATGTCAACCGGCTCGCCGCCGTTGATGATCGACTGCTCGGACAGAATGCCTGCCGCCGTCCAGTTGAGCGAACGCTTTGCGCTCACCGGCGGCTCGGTGTCATTGATAATACACTTGCCGAATGCTTCCAGAAGCAGGGGTGTGCCGCTGTCGTAGAAGGACGTGCCGTTATCCTTTGCGAGATCGAAGCCTTCGGGGATGATGTCCCATTCCTTGGGCAAAAGTCCCTTGAAATCCCGGATGTCCCGCCATTCCTGCGGACCGCAGATATCGCGGATGTGGATCTTGTGCGTATCCGTCGCGCCGATGGAGCCCTGATAGCAGCCCTTGGTACCCTGAACGCTGTAGTAGGTGTAGAGATCGGGCCGCGGCCCCATGAAGCTGTTGCGCAGGCGGATCATGCCGCCGTCGTGGGTCTGAAGCATCAGCACACAGGTTCGGTCAGCGGTAATGCCGTCGAATTTGCCCGCGCCCATGCAGGTGACGGTTTTGATATCACTGCCCATGGTGTAGCAGAGCGGGCCGAGGGTGTGGGTGATGTAGGGATGACCGCGGCGGCCGAAGTAGACGCGCTTGCGCCACGGCTGAACGCTTTCCGGGAAGCCCGCGCGCGTTTCAAAATCCATGAGATAATCGCTCTCGCCGTAATACATCTCGCCGAACATTCCCGCCTTGATAAGCTCCTGCACGATGGTCAGAGGCAGATAGTAGCAGTAATTTTCCTCCATCATATACTTTTTGCCGGAGCGCTTCACCGCATCGGCGATACGCTGGCAGTCCTCGATGGTGGTTGCCGAGATGACCTCGGACAGCACATGCTTGCCGGCATCCAGCGCCTTGATGACGTGCTCGGCGTGGTCGGGAATGGGGGTTGCCAGAATGACCGCTTCCACGTCGGTTTTTAAGAGATCGTCCAGCTCATAATACACGGCAGGAATGTTGTTTTCCAGCGCGTATTTGTCTGCAAGAATGCGGTCATGCTCTGCCACCGCCACAAGCTCGAGGCTGTGAACATATTTCAGAATGAAGTCCGCCAGCATTTTTCCACGATGCAGACCCACAACAGCGGTTTTGATGCGTCTCATACTCATTTCCTCCTTAAATATCAAACTGCGACAGATACTTCACCGATGCCGCCAGCTTCTCTGCCGCATCCTCGGCGGAATCGGACGGATATTCCATGGAGAACCAGCCGTCATAGCCTCCCGCCTTCACGATTTCCAGATACTTTGCGAAATCCACAATGCCTTCGCCGTAGCGCATCAGGGAATTGCCCGGAATGGCATCGCGCAGATGGGAATGTACCATCCGGTGTGCATACCGCTTCGCCAGTGCCAGCATATCCTCGCCGCAGTAGGTGAGATGCGCCGTGTCGAAGGTCAGCTTGACACGCTCGTCCTGCATGAACCAGTACCGGTCAACCTGCGCGGTGTTGGATGCCAGCGAATTCTTGTGGGGGGCTTCGATGGAGCAGATGATGCCGTATTTGTCGCCGAGATCAGCCAGCTTTGCGTTGTGCTCCGTTTGAATCTTCAGCCGTTCTTCATCGGAAATGCCCTCCTTGACATCGCCGCAGCCGCAGGTGACGATCTTCGCGCCGACCATCTCAGCAAGGCTGAAAACATGCTCCATTTTGTCGATCGGATGAACACCGCCGATATTGATGCAATGCACACCCATACCGGAAGCCTTGATGATTTTCGCAGTCTCTGCGACCGTTTCCGCCGTCGCGCCCCCTATGTCAAAATGGGGCGCCAGTTTGCCTGCAGAGCACAGCTCCACGCGGTCAAAGCCGGCAGCCTTCAGCAGTTCCAGCGTTTCGGCCAGCGTGTGGGTAGAATGGGTCATGGTGGATGCGATAAGTTTGTTCATGGTATTGTACCTCCAATAGAATTCAGATGAGTGCAAGCAGTCCGTCGACGACGCCGGCTGCCATGATGAGGGCGGCTGTGCCGAGGATCAGCCCGGCAAGCTGAGGCTTCTTCAGCTTTTCGCGGAAGATGAACACCGCGGACAGCGTGGCGATCAGGATGACCGAGCCGTTGAATACAGGAAAAAATACAATGCTGGGAAGCCTGCCGCTGAGCGTGATATTCAGCCGGTTGTAGCCGCAGCTCACGATACCGCAGGCGATGAGATAGGGGATCGCACCTCTCGGGATGCGCGGCATGGAATGCTCCTGCTTTTTGGACACGATCACGGAGGCCGCCGCAAACAGGATCGCCGATGTGATTGCCGCCGTCAGCATCATGCCGCCGGCTTCGGATGCGCTGTCAGATGCCTGATGCAGCTTGAAAATGATGCCCGTCGCGCCGCTGCATAAAAAGAAGAATGCGCACCAGATTTTCCAGCCGGGCTTCGATTTTTCCGCCTTAGGAGAAACGGTCAGAAACAGCGCCGCGATGAGCAGGATCACGCCCACGATCTGAATCGGCGTTACGGTTTCCCCGAAGATCACAATTCCCGCTGCTGTCGCGATAAGCAAGGAGGAACAGCCGACGAAGGACGTAATGGAGACCGGACCGGTTGCCATCGCCTGCATTTTACAGAGAAGGAACACCGCGATGACACCACCGTAGCAGAGTCCCCATATGAGCGCACCGATGCTGACTCCGGCAAATCCGTGGAGCGTGCCGAGGATGACAATCCAGATGCAGGACACAAGCGAGTTAAACAGAAGAATGTCGCCGAGACCGCGCAGCCCTCTGTTGCGAAATCCGTGCAGGAGCAGATTGTTCGCCGAGGCGAATGCAATTGAGACAAAAAGCAAAAGATATGTTATGGAATATCACCCCAATCGGTTTTATGGTAGCCAGCTGATTACATCTACATTATAATCCATCGGATTATGTTTTTCAAGTCGCTCATCTCTCAGAAAAGTGCGATATTCTATCATGAATGTTCCCATATACTTGACAGCTTTCAACAAATCCTGTATAATGGAGGAAAGAAAAAGAAAGAAGAATCCCTCCATGAAATCTCCCGCAGAAACGCACTGTTCTTTTGATAAAAACCATTTATATGCACATAACTTTGATATGCTGACAAGAAGCGGACTGTACTTTCAGCTGACCATGGGCCGCCCGCTGTCAAAATCCTATCATGACCATGACTTTTACGAAATCATGTGTGTTTTATCCGGCTCATGCACACATTGCATTGATGATGAAAAATGGCACTTTGATATCGGGAAGCTGGCATTTATTTGCCCCGGAAGCTATCATCTGCTCTATGATCAATCAGAAAATACAAATATTCTGGCACTGTCGGTGAAACCGGCTATTATGAATCTCTTTCTCGACGCTTATGGTGTTCATGCGAAAAACGAAGTTGTTTTGCTCGACGCAGAAATCATACGGCAGATCCGTCAAAGCTGTGTTGAGATTTCCATGGCGAACGCCGGGGACAACAGTAAGCTGATCCGGATACTGCTTGGGCAGCTGCTGTCATATCTGCTGAGCAAAGGCATAAAACAAAAGCGCGAAATGCCGCAAAGCTTTGAAATGCTGCTCTCGCGTGTCAACACATTGGAAACGGTGTCAGAGGGCATCCCAGCATTTTTGCGGCTGTCGAATTTCAGCTATCCCCATCTGTGCCGGTTGACCAAGCGGTATCTTGATATGACACCGGGGGAGTATATTACAAAGCTCCGGCTTCAGTACGCCTACGAAATGATCGCATGGAGCAGCGATCGGTATGAGGATATCTGCGATAAAGTAGGATTTTCCAGTATGAGCCATTTTACCAAGCTCATCCACCAGCACTACGGCATGACGCCGGCACGGATACGCCGCCAGAATATGGATTCCACTCCCACAGTATAGTCGGATATGATCGATTTTCCATGTGCTCTTTTCCAGCAAAGCAATCCACGCGTGCATCTGGATATCTTGAATGTGAGGCGGCATATCATTTCGTCGGAGAAAGGCCTCCGTATCGTGGAAAGGGATATGGCCGCAAGGGATTGCTGCTTCTATGTGAAGCAGCAAAAGCAAATGGCATAAAGCGAGTATGTTTTGGTAAAAGAAGCTGTGAGCTCAACAAATTCCGATTTATCAAACAGATAAAATAAAAAAGTGCAACTTGCTATTGCAATTTGCACAAAATATGTGATATAATTATTGTGTACATTATTATTGTAAAGGTGAATTCATTATGAAAAAAATAATTTTCGCTTCAAAAAACAACGCGGTGCTTAAG
>SVSO01000166.1 GCA_015064195.1 Oscillospiraceae bacterium | reverse complement strand
CCTCATCCCCACCTCCTTGGCTCGCGAAGTTTCCGTCGCGCACAGCTGCGGCATCGCACCGACGCGCTGCATCGCAACGCTGTTTCGATACGCATAATATTTCCACTACGCACAGCCGTCACCGCGCTGTGAAGCAGTCGCGGCCATCCCCTGCCATCGCGGCGGGAATTCGGCGCAGCCAAGGAGATGAGGGGGGTGTCGGGGGGAGAAGGAACTTCGGCATAGCAGACCGCTTGCGGTTTGCTTGAGATGGTTCCGGTCCTTCTCCCCCCGACAAAGCGCACAAATGATCGTGAGGATTCATAACATGAAAAAAATCGAAATTTTCGACTCGACCCTGCGGGATGGGGCACAAGGGGAAGGAATCTCCTTCTCCGTGAGAGACAAGCTGCTGATACTGCGGGCACTGGATGATTTCGGCGCGGATTATGTGGAAGCCGGAAATCCCTCATCCAACCCAAAGGATGCGGAATTCTTCGCAAAAGCGGCGGAAATTCCCCTCCTGTCCGCCAAGCTCACCGCCTTCGGCTCAACCAGACGGCGCGGCATCACGCCGGCAGAGGATGCCGGCCTCGCAAGTCTGCTGGCCTCCGGTGCAAAGGCCGCCGCCATCTTCGGCAAGGCGCATCTTCTCCATGCCGAGCGGGTGCTGGGCGTGGATGCGGCGGAAAATATCGAGCTGGTGGCATCCACCATCGAATATCTGCGCGAACGAATGGCGGAGGTCATCTTCGACGCGGAGCATTTCTTCGACGGCTACCGGTACGATCCGGAACACGCAATGGCGGTCATCGATGCCGCTTTTGAAGCGGGCGCGGACTGTGTGACCCTGTGCGATACCAACGGCGGTACGCTTCCCGACGAGATCGCGGAGATCACCGGAATTGTCGCCAATGCCTTCCCCGGACGGCGCATCGGCATCCATACCCATGACGACAGCGGCCTCGCCGTGGCAAATGCCATGGCCGCCGTGAAATCCGGCGCGACCATGGTTCAGGGCACGCTCACCGGCATTGGCGAGCGGTGCGGAAACTGCGACCTCAGCGTGATCATCCCCAATCTCACCCTCAAATGCGGACTGCAGTGCGGCAAAAATCCCGTCAAGCTGGCATCGCTGATGGAAACCGCCAGACGGGTGTCCGATATCGCCAATAACGTGATCCGCCCGACCAAGCCCTATACCGGCAAATCCGCATTCGCACACAAGGGCGGAATGCACATCGATGCCAATTCCAAATTGCCCGGATGCTACGAGCATATCGATCCGGCGCTGGTGGGCAATAAACGCCGCCTGCTCCTGTCGGAAGTGTCCGGCCGCGCTACCGTCGTTGAAAAAGCACGGCAGATCATCCCCGGCCTCGATCGAAGCTCCCCGGAAACCGCCATGCTGACGGATAAACTCAAGGAGCTGGAGCATGAGGGCTACCAGTTCGAGGCGGCGGACGCATCCTTCGAGCTGCTCATCCGCAAACAGGTCATGAATTACCGACCCCATTTCCACGTGGTCATGTATAAAGCCACCGACGATTTCCCGTCCACCGACGGAAAATTGCAGGCCTCCGCCATGATTCAGGTGGAAGTGGACGGCAAAACGGAAATGGCGGCATCCCTCGGCAACGGCCCGGTCAACGCCCTCGACGCAGCCCTCAAACGCGCCCTGTCCGTCTTCTACCCGGTGCTCTCCGAAGTGACCCTGACCGACTTCAAGGTCCGCGTCATCGAATCCAACTCCACAACAGCCGCCCGCGTCCGCGTCCTCATCGAATCCACCGACTCCCGCCGCGTGTGGACGACCGTAGGCGTATCCAACGACATCATCGAAGCCAGCTTCGAAGCCCTCTGCGACTCCATGGAATATAAGCTGTCCATGGAATAGCGAACGCCCAATGGCGGACCGTCGAGGACGCCGGTCCCTACACTTCATTTTGTAATTTTACGCCCCACCGCCCTATCCTCCCCAAACGCGAGCACAAAAACAATCCCCAAGCACAAACAACCGGACGCGAGCACAGTACGACATAACAGCGACTCGCGCGGGAGCGCGTTCTGGCCTAAGGAGGGGGGGTGGAGGGGTGGGAACCTCCGGCGGCCTGAGCCGGTGGTTTCCGCCCCTCCATACGTGTGCAGAAACAAATACAGGTACAGATCACCGCTGTAAGCAAAAGAACCAGCAACACCCGAAAGGAACAAAACCAATGAACAACTCCATGCTCACCGACTTCTACGAATTCACAATGGCCAACGGCTATTACCGCCGCGGAATGGCCGACCGCATCGTCTACTTCGACGTATTCTTCCGCAAAGTGCCGGATAACGGCGGCTTCGCCATCGCAGCAGGCCTGGAACAGCTCATCGATTATCTGGAAAATCTCCATTTCGAGCCGGAGGATATCGAATACCTGCGATCCAAAGGCATCTTCGATGAAAACTTCCTCACATTCCTGAAGAATTTCCGATTCCGGGGCGACGTGTGGGCCGTGCCGGAGGGAACGCCCATCTTCCCCGGCGAACCCATCCTCACCGTCCGCGCACCGGCAATCGATGCCCAGCTCATCGAAACCTTCACCCTGCTCACCCTCAATCATCAGTCCCTCATCGCAACCAAAGCCAATCGCGTGGTGCGGGCGGCAGGCGGCCGAACCGTTCTCGAATTCGGCTCAAGGCGCGCACAGGGCGCAGATGCCGCCATCATCGGCGCAAGAGCTGCGTATATCGGCGGATGCGCGGGAACGGCCTGCACGCTCACCGATGAATGCTACGGCGTACCGGCAGGCGGAACCATGGCCCATTCGTGGATCCAGATGTTCGACAGCGAATATGAGGCGTTCAAAACCTACTGCGAGCTTTACCCCACCAACGCAACTCTGCTGGTCGATACCTACAATACCTTAAAATCCGGCGTGCCCAACGCCATCCGTGCCTTCAAGGAGGTGCTCATCCCCCGCGGCATCACGAAATTCGCCATCCGCCTCGACTCCGGCGACATCGCGTATCTGTCGAAAAAAGCGCGGAAAATGCTTGACGATGCGGGACTTTATGACTGCCGCATCACCGCTTCCAACGCCCTCGACGAATACCTCATCCGCGACCTCATCATGCAGGACGCGAAGATCGACACCTTCGGCGTGGGCGAACGGCTCATCACCGCCTCCAGCGCACCTGTGTTCGGCGGCGTTTACAAGCTCACCGCCGTGGAAAATGACGCGGGCGAGATCATCCCCAAAATCAAAATCAGCGAAAATGTGGGCAAGATCACCAATCCCCATTTCAAAAAAGTGTGGCGGCTCATCGACAAGGAGTCCGGCATGGCGCTGGCCGATCAGCTGTGCATCCACGACGAGATCATCGACGAGAGCCGGCCGCTGACCATCTTCGATCCGCTGGCCACATGGAAGACCAAAACGCTGGAGAATTTTAAGGCAAAAGAACTGCTCGTCCCCATCTTCAAAAACGGCCGCCGGGTCTACGATTCCCCCGCCCTCACTGAGATCCGCGCCTACTGTGAAGCCGAGGTCGGCAGACTGTGGGACGAGGTGAAGCGGTTTGAAAATCCCCATACCTACTACGTCGATCTGTCCGAAAAGCTGTGGAACTGCAAAAATCAGCTGCTTGCCGAAGGAGGCGTGAAGCGATGATAAATCCCGACACCGCGCTGGTATTGGAAGGCGGCGGAATGCGCGGCTTTTACACCATCGGCGTTCTGGATTATTTTATGGATGCCGGCATCGAATTTCCGGCGGTCTACGGCGTTTCCGCAGGTGCCTGCCACGCCATGAGCTATCTCTCCCGCCAGCGCGGACGGGCGTTCCGCATCGGCGTGGATTATCTCGACAACTGGCGATACTGCTCGGTGCGCAGTCTCATCCTCACCGGCGATCTGTTCGGCGCGGATTTCCTCTACAACCGTCTGCCGAACGAGCTGTACCCCTTCGATTACGCCGCATTCCGGGAAAATCCCGCGAAAATGTTCGCCGTCTGCTCAAATCTTGTCACCGGTAAGGCGGAGTATGTGCCGATCACCGACGGCGCGGATGACATCGTGTACGTCCGCGCGTCAAGCTCCCTGCCCCTCGTCAGCCGCACGGTGAAAACCCCCCGGGGCAAGCTTCTGGACGGCGGCATCTGCGACTCCATCCCCGTCCGCCGCGCACTCTCGGAATACAAACGCGCCGTGGTGGTGCTGACTCAGCCGCGGGGCTTCAAAAAAGAGCCAAGCTCCTCGGCGAAGCTGGTGGCCGCACGGTATGCCCGCTATCCGAAATTCGTGGAAGCCGCGAAAAATCGCCACATCGACTACAACGAATCGCTGGCCGTCATCGATGAAGGCGTTTCGTCGGGCGGCATCTTCTGCCTGCGTCCGTCCGCGCCCATCGGCTTTTCCCGCATCGAAAAGGATGTGGCAAAGCTCACCGCCCTGTATGAGCGCGGCTATGCGGATGCCAAGGCAAGCGGCATCGATCAATTTTTGTAATATATAAATCTGGAGGATTTTACCATGTTCAGAAAAGGCTGCTGTGTGCCGGGCGGATCGTTCATGCCCCAAGGGGTGGCATCTGTCGAAACCGCATACGACATCATGAAAGGCGGTCACGACACCGCAAAATCCCACGGCTACGACTTCGCGGAGGCGACCGTCGGACTGATTATGAAGCTTTCCGAGGAGGAGCTTGCCCGCGCCGTGGAAAATCGCCTCACCTTCGAGGTGGCGAACAGCTTCATTCCGCCAACGCTTCCCATCTGCGAGACCATGAAAAATGCGCCGGAAAAGCTGGAATCTTACGTGGATGAAGCCATGCGCCGCATGAAGCTGCTGGGCTGTGGAATGGTCATTTTCGGCAGCGGCGCGGCACGTCGCATCCCGGAAGCCATGGATCGCGCCGAAGCGGAGGAATATCTTGACAATTTTCTCCGTCTCTGCAATAAAATGGCAGAAAAACATGACGTGACCGTGGCGCTCGAACCCCTCAACCGGGACGAGACGAACTATATGACCAGCGTTGCCGAGGGTTACGCCATCGCGAAACGGCTGGCTCTGCCCCGGGTGAGGCTGCTGGCGGATGCGTATCATATGGCCAAGGAAGGCGAATCCACCGACGTGCTGGCCAAGGTGCAGGACATCCTCGTCCACGTACACATTTCCGAGCCGGATCGCAGCTACCCCGGCAAATCCGCGTCCGGCGGCGATTATCTGCGCGCATTTTCCGCCGCACTTGCCGCCACCTCCTACCGTGCCCGCGTGTCCGTGGAATGCACCTTCAGCGATTTTGTCACCGATTCCGGCGCGGCCTTTGCATTCGTAAATAAAGAATTTTAATGATAAGGAGAACCATCATGCAGATCAAAATCAAAGCCATCCGCGACATGATCGAAGAGCCGGTATTCATCAAAACCGAGGAAGCCGTATCGCCCCGCGTCATTGCGGCGATCTCCGGCGCAAAAGCCTGCCCCGCTCAGGCGACGGAGGGCGGCGTTATCGTCATCGCCACCCAGCCTGCCGGTGAAGCTTCCTATACGCTGGTGGAAGGCGATGCCGAACCTGCGGTCAAGCTGGCGCAGGATGAGGAAAAGAAGCGCATCGACATCACCATCGGCGGCGAGCTGTTCACCGCATACGTCTATGAGGACGGCCTCGCAAAGCCTTACCTCGGCCCCATGTACACGCGAAACGGCGAAACCTATACCCGTCTCGATTTTGAAACAAAGGAGCATCCCCACCACCGCTCCGTATTCCTCGCGATTGGCGACATCAACGGCATCGATTTCTGGAACGAGCCGGAAAACCGGGGACTTGAGATCCCCGACGGCTTTGAAAACTTCACGGAGGGCGCGGCGTTTGCGGCATTCACGGCGAAAAACGTGTGGAAGAGCATCGACGGCGTGCCGCAGATCGATGAAGCCCGCCGCTTCACGCTGTACAATCAGAGCCACTCCTGCCGGTATCTTGACATCGAGGAGACCTTCACCGCGACCTACGGCGACGTGACCTTCGGCGCGACCAAGGAAGCCGGCCCGCTGGGAATCCGCATGAACGAGGAGCTTCGCGCAGATAAGGGCACGGGCGTGCTGGTCAACTCCTACGGCGGCGTTGGCGAGAGCGAATGCTGGGGCAAAAGCGCACATTGGTGCGACTACAGCGGCACCCTTTCCGGCTATCCTTACGGCATCGCGGCCTTCGACGATGAGCAGAACGAACGCTTCCCCACCGCATGGCACATCCGCAGCTACGGCCTGTTTGCGGCCAACAATCTCTACTTCAAGGGCGGCTTCGTGCTGAAGGCCGGCGAAACCCTGACCTATCGCTTCCGCGTGGTCTTCCACGAGGGCGGCTGCATCATTCCCAACCGCTACATCCTGTGGGCAAACCGGACAAGATAACGGTTTGTGACAGATTTCTGTAAACAATTTATTAAATCTACAAAATTAGAATATCACCTTGACAAATCGTCCTTACTATGGTATACTTTAGTTAAGGACGATTATTTTTGTGAGGTTTTGCCAATGAAAGTATCTTTTTACTTTGCAATCCGCGAGCTTCGCCGACGACCGCGCCGGCTTCTTGCCATGCTTCTCGTTGCGGCGGCGATTCTCACGGCGCTGAATATGCTGCTCTTTTATTTAGAAGCAAACTGGCGTCAGCAGGTCATGCCGGACAACAAGCACAACTACCACT
>SVSO01000165.1 GCA_015064195.1 Oscillospiraceae bacterium | reverse complement strand
ACAACAGTATATATATATATATATACTGTTAACAAATGGTGAAATTATATGAATTTTGTATGAATTATCTTCGGGAGGGATCGTTATTCAAGGGGGATATTTGATTTGTGAATATTTAGAGGTTCCCATAAGTATACCATATCTTCTTTGCCGACAACTATACACTGGTTGACATTTTCTTGTATGTCATTGACTTCTTGTTGACAAATGAGCGAAAATATGGTATAATACCGTATCGGATATTGACCGGAGGTGCGTGATGACAAATATTCAGCTTTTCTGCGAGCGCAAGAATTATACCAACATTCCCCTGTTCGCCGCCGTGTATCAGTTCGGCAGACAGATCAAAAGCTACAATCCGCCCGGCACGCCGGAGGGGATGCGGTACTGCTTTGTTGAGCACATCCACAGCGCGTTTGAAATGATCCATATCATATCCGGTGCGGTTTTTATTGAGACAGACGATGAGCGGCTGATCGCCTTCCCGGGTGACACGGTGATCTTCAATCCCTATGAGCCGCACTGCGGCTATGTGAATGAGCAGCATCCTGATGTGGAATATGCGGTAATGACCGCCGATCTGACGCAGCTTGCGCCCATGGCACGGAAGAATCTGGTGGAAGCACTGGCACAGTCGAAGACCCGCTGCGAGCGATGTGTGCGGGATGAGGCAATCGGCGCGCAGATGCGCGTACTGCCGGAGATGAACGAACGGACGGGAGAAAGCGGCGGCGCGGAGCTTGCCATGCTGGCGGGATTCTACAGCATCCTTGCGCAGCTTGATGCGCTCGGCTGCATTCACCATGCCAGCGAAAGAGAGAAACAGCTGCCGCCCTTTGTAAAAAAGACCGTGGATTTTTTATCGGAGCATTACACCGAAAATATCACCACCGATCAGATCAGCAAATATTTTTCGTATAACTACAGCTATTTCTGCCGGCTGTTCAAAAAGCATTTCGGCTGTAGCTTCTACACCTATCTCACAGAATACCGCATCAATCTGGCGCGCGGACTGTACATGGAAGATGCGGCGTGTACGCTGAGCGCATCCGAAATCGCATCGAAGGTCGGATTTGACGATTATTGCCATTTCACCCACGATTTCAAGCGCCTCATCGGAATGTCACCGACGGAGTATATGAAAAAGCACTCCCCCTCCCGGGAACGACTTCTGACGCCGGATAAAAAACTTGCAGAATCCTCTTGAAAAATCCGCCAACTTATGGTATAATAATAATGCATCAGCAACTATTCGGAAAGGATTATTTTTTATTATATGGGTGGATTATTCGGCGTCGTATCGAAAAAAGACTGCGTGTTCGATCTTTTTTTCGGTACGGATTATCATTCGCATCTCGGCACACGGCGCGGCGGCATGGCGGTCTTTGGTGAAGATGGCTTCCAGCGCGCCATTCACAATATTGAAAACTCCCCATTCCGCACCAAGTTCGACTCAGACGTGAACGAAATGTCGGGCTGGTCCGGCATCGGATGCATCTCGGATACCGAGCCTCAGCCCCTCATTGTGCGCTCCCATCTCGGTAATTTCGCCATCACCACAGTCGGCCGCATCAACAATGCGGACGAGCTGATTAAGCTCTGCTTTGATAATGGTCACACGCACTTTCTTGAAATGAGCGGCGGCGATGTGAATCCCACTGAGCTGATGGCATCCATCATCAATCAGAAGGATTCCATCGTGGAGGGCATCCGTTACGCGCAGCAGCTCATCGACGGCTCTATGACCATGCTCCTGCTCACGCCGGACGGAATGTATGCCGCCCGCGACCGGCTTGGACGCACGCCCATCGCCATCGGCTGCAAGGACGGTGCATTCTGTGCATCCTTCGAGAGCTTCGCGTACCTGAATCTCGGATACACACACTATAAGGATCTCGGCCCGGCAGAGATCGTTCATATCACCCCCGAATCCTGTGAGACCGTATCGCCGCCCGGTGACGAAATGCGCATCTGCACGTTTCTTTGGATTTATTATGGCTATGCAACCTCCAATTATGAAGGCATCAATGTAGAAGAAATGCGCTACAACTGCGGACGTGCGCTGGCACGTCGCGATTCCGGTCAGGTACATCCCGACATCGTGGCTGGCGTTCCGGATTCCGGCACCCCCCATGCCATTGGTTACGCCAACGCTTCCGGCATTCCCTTTGCACGTCCATTCATCAAGTATACCCCCACATGGCCGCGATCCTTTATGCCGACAATGCAGGAGCAGCGAAGCCTCATCGCAAAAATGAAGCTCATCCCGGTGGATTCCCTTATCCGGAACAAGGAGCTTCTGCTCATCGATGACTCCATCGTCCGCGGAACGCAGCTGCGCGAAACCACGGAATTCCTCTATCAGAGCGGCGCAAAGGGCGTGCACATCCGTACCGCCTGCCCGCCTCTGCTCTATGGCTGCAAATATCTCAATTTCTCCCGCAGCAAGAGCGAGATGGATCTCATCACCCGCCGGGTCATCCTTCGTCTGGAAGGCTCGGAAGAAGCCATGCAGGAAAAGCTGCCGCTGTACAGCGATCCCACCACGCCGGAATATGAACGGATGGTGAAGGAGATCGGGCTGGAGCTGGGATTCACCTCCCTCCAGTATCATCGTCTCGACGATATGCTGGAATCGGTGGGACTCCCCGCCTGCAAGCTCTGCACCTACTGCTGGAACGGCAAAGAATAAACAGCGAGGAGGTGTTGCACTTCGGTGCAACACCTCCATTTTTTATTTGCAATTCTTGTCGAATGCGGGGTTGATGGCAAAGAAGTTCTTGGAGTCAAGCTGATCCTGCACGTGACGGAGCAGCTCACCGAACCGCTGATAATGCACGATCTCACGCTGACGGAGGAACTTGATGACATCGTTCACATCCGGATCATCCGACAGCCGCAGGATGTTGTCGTATGTGGTCTTCGCCTTCATTTCCGCCGCCATATCCTCATGCAGATCGGTGATGGGGTCGCCCTTGACCTGCATCATCGCCGTCGTGTAGGGTGTGCCGGATGCCGCCTGCGGATACACACCGGTGGTATGATCCACAAAGTAAGCATCAAAGCCCTGCTTCACAATCTCATCCGGCGAAAGATTGCGCGTCAGCTGGTACACGATGGAGCCGACCATCTCAAGATGAGCCAACTCTTCGGTGCCGATATCCGTCAGCGCGCCCTTGGCAACGGCGTAGGGCATGGAAAACCGCTGGCTGAGATAGCGCAGGGATGCACCAAGCTCACCATCCGGGCCGCCGTACTGGCTGATGATGATCTTGGCAAGGCGCGGGTTGGGATTTTTGATCTTCACCGGATATTGCAGCTTCTTTTCATAAATCCACATTATTGATCCCCTCCTGTGCAGTTGGCTTCCGGCTCCCACGGCCACGGGTCGTCGATCCAGCGCCAGACCTTGTCGTCCGTGCCGCATGAGCATCCGCCGCCATCGTTCACGGCGCAGGCATAGTTGCACTTTCCGCCCGGATTTGCCGCGCACAGCTGACGATACGCCGCCAGCGCACGCTCATCACAGGGATGCGTATCCAGATAGAGCCGCAGCTCCCACGCGGAAAACGGAATCGCGTAATCCTTCATCATCGTATCCTGATTCATTTTCGTCCCCCCGTCACAGTCCGCCCGCAGAAGGGCTTATCAAGCTCCGGGAACAGCGTCCCGCGGCAAAGTGCCAGCTCCGGCTGATACATCCGGTCCAGCTTCTGCCATCTCACATAGGCCATCGCCAGCGGAAAATTCTCCAGCGAATGCTGCTCCATGCCGCACTCACACGGCCGCCGCATTTCATTTCCGGTCATACCGATACCTTCCTTTTGCTTACTTGGCAAGCGGTTTTCCGCTCGCCTGTTAGCAGTATATGACCGGCCGCCGTCCATGTGAAAATCGGCAGAGATGCGATTTCGCATTCTCTGCCGATGGTTGTGGATTCTGATATTGCTTCCCCGCCCGGATTTTCATTTTGGGCGGAATTTTTATTTTACCAGGACGGTGATGCGCTCGCCCTTGGCGATGGTGAGGGGATAAACTTTGCCGCCTGTGCGAACCTCGCAGGCTGCGCCGTGTCTGCTTGCGATGGTGAATGCCGTCACCGCACCATTCTCCCAAGCCGCGTCCACGACAAAGCCGCCGCGGGCGCAGAATCCCTTGAAGCTTCCCGTCTTCCATGCATCCGGCAGTGCGGGAAGCAGCTCGATGAAGCCGTCGTGGCTCTGGATGAGCATTTCCGCCATGCCCGCCGTGCCGCCGAAATTGCCGTCGATCTGGAAGGGCGGATGGGAATCGAACAGGTTGTCGTAGGTGCTCTTTTCCAGCAAGGCGCGGATGTGATGGAGGCAGTCGTCGCCCATGCCGAGGCGGGCGTAAAAGTTGATGATCCATGCCCGGCTCCAGCCCGTATGACCGCCTCCCGCCGAAAGTCTGCGCGCGATGGAGATTTTTGCCGCATCGAACAGCGCCGGCGTTTTGGTTTTGGTGATCTGACTTGACGGATGGAGCGCATACAGCATGGAAAGATGGCGATGGCCCACCTCCGTCTCCTCAAAATCCTCCTGCCATTCCATGATCTGGCCGTATTTGCCGATCTTCAGCGGCGGCAGACGGTCGCGTGTCCTGATGATTTCCGCCGCGAACTCGCTGTCGATGCCGAGGATTGCCGCCGCCTCCGCCGTGTTGGTGAACAGCTCGTACAGGATGGAATTGTCCATGGTCGGGCCGGCGCAGATTGCCACCGTCTGACCGGTGACGGGATCGCGGTAATGATTCTCCGGCGAATTGGAGGGCGCGGTGACAAGATGGCCGGTTTTCGGATCTTCGCAGAGAAAATCGAGGAAAAATTCGCAGGCCGAGCGGAGTACGGGATAATATTCCCGAAGAAATTCCACGTCGCCGCCGAACAGCCAGCGCTCCCAGATATGCGCACAGCACCATGCGCCGGCACACATGAAGCTGCCCCACGACACGGCATCGCCGGGAGATGTGAAGCCCCACGGATTGGTGATGGTATGCGCCACCCAGCCGCCGCAGTTGTACTGGATCTTCGCCGTCGCCTTGCCAGCCTCCGCCAGCATTTTGATGTAGCGCAGGAACACGTCGGCGCATTCGGGCAGATTCAGCGTCTCCGTGAGCCAGTAGTTCATCTGAATATTGATATTGATGTGATAATCCGCAGACCAGATCGCATGATAATCCTCGCACCAAATGCCCTGCAGATTGGCGGGAAGCACGGATTTATAGGAGGATGAAATGCTCAGATAGCGGCCATACATCCAGTATGTTTCGACAAGCGCGGTCAGATCCGCGTCAGAGATCGTGCCGTCGCGAAGCATTTTCAGCCTCTCGTTTATCGGAAGCCCGGAATCAATACCGCCGATGTCCCAAGACACACGATCGGATAATGCCGCAAATTCGTCAAGGGAAGCTTTTCGCAGACGTTCATAGGAAAGCCCGCTCACCGCCGCCAATGCCGCCGCATCCACGTCGATGTTCTTTTTATATGTAGTGACGATATTTACGATGACCACGCATTCTCCGGCATCTTCCACCAGCACACCGCCATCCGCCGCCGACAGTCTGCCGTCGGTGACAAATCTCACGGCGAGGGCGAAATCCAGCCCCTTTTCACCGTCGATGCCGCCGTGAACCTTCAGGCAGTTGCCGTCGAAAGTCTGAACGGTGTCCTTGCGTTCGTAGGTGAATCGGCAGGAATATTTGCCGTCGGATGTCAGCTTGAGTGCCATCACATTGTTCGGGATGGAAGCGAAAACTTCTCTTGTAAACCGCTGGCCGCCCATGGAAAATTCCGTCACCGCAAGTCCGGTGCGCAGATCCAACCGCCGCGCATACCCGCTCACCTCGCCGGTGTTCACCAGATCAAGAAAGAGATTTCCCGCTGTCTGATAGCTGCCGTACGCCCATGGATGCCCCTCATGGCAGTGACTGCCCTCCTGTTTTGTGCAGACAAGATATTCCGCCGCAACCTTCTCCGCCTCGGAAATCTTCCCGGCAAACAGCAGTGCGCGCATTTCGTCCATTTTCGCCGCGCATTCGGGATTGTCGGCAAGCTCGTTTTCCCAGCCGCTCCACAGCGTTTCTTCGTTGAGTTGGAGCTGTTCATGAGCCGTGCCGCCGTAAATCATGGCACCCAGCCTGCCGTTACCGATGGGAAGTGCTTCCGTCCACGGCTCTGCGGGCTTGTTGTAATATAGCGTTGTATTCATTTGAACCTCCTCTGAATCCGGCCGCCTCACTGCGCATCCAGATATTTCCATCCCAGTCCGCTGGAGCCGATGTAAACTCTGCCGTATGTGTTTTTCGATGCGTAAATTCTGCCGGATTTTGCCAAAGTATATTTTTCGTAATCGGTGAGTCTTGCAAAGCTTTCGCCCTTATCGTGGGAGCTGTAAATGGCGCGCTTGTTTTTGCCGATCATACCGAGGAAATACAGCACATAATCGCCCGCATTCTTTCCTTTTCCGAGAGAAATGTGACCGTTTTTCAGTCCCTCGATCTGTGTGAAGTTCACGCCGTAGTCGGACGAATACCAGACGCCGCTTTGTGAGGATACCCACACATCGCCGGGTGCATCCTCATAGGTCAGCACCTGAATGCCCGTCTCCTGCGCCTTCATCTTGGGAACGGTGCTTGTCAGTGTCCAGCTGGCACCGTAATCCTCGCTTTTGTAAAATCCGGTGGAATGCATCAGATAGAAATTATTTCCCGCATTTTTATCCGATTCCAGCGGACTGCTGCCGTGCCACATATGGCCGGGCATGATGTCGGTGG
>SVSO01000164.1 GCA_015064195.1 Oscillospiraceae bacterium | reverse complement strand
CCGCATCGAGTGTATCCGACGCGGTTGTATCGGCGGATATATCGCTCTCACCGCAGGATGCAAGCAAGGCAATGAGCAGCATGGCGGACATAAGGCGGATAATTTTTGTTTTTTTCATAGTAAGGCTCCTTTGCTTTTTTGTATTTTTTGTTTCAGTATTTAATCCGGTACATCTCAAACATGACGAGATTTTCCACGTCAAACTTCACATAGCCGCCCGACCATGTGAACGGGATTTCCGCATCCGCGCGATCCTTTCCGCCGATGCGCACCACCTTCGCAGGTTTCGTGCATTTCACCTCTACAGTGAACTTCGCCACGGGCAGCAGCTCGTCGGTGCAGAGCAGATCGACTGCGCTGATGAGCGTGTCGCTCTCCCGGCGGAAGGTGACAAGCTCCACCTGACGCGGCGCATTGGTGCGCACACTCAGCGCGTTAAGGTCGATACAGTGCGCGATGAGTCTCTTCAGCAGTTTGCGGTGGGAGCGGCGGGTGTCGTTTTCGATGGGGCACGCCGACCAGATGACGGTGCCGCGTCCCAGCTTCTTCGTGAGCATCGCGGGGATGTCGGACGGGATGCCGGGCGGATTCGAGTGGATGGAAGCGAACCTCTGCTCGCCGGTCCTGGTGTAGGGGAAGGTCATGGTGGCCAGCACCTCAGCGCCCTCAACCGCAATGACGGGCAGGCTCATTTCCGTCGGGAAGGGATACTTCTTCGAAAAGTCGCAGAAAATCTCCGCACCCGCATCCGTGGGCGCCATGTAAACCATGCCGGTATCCGTCCACTCCATGAAGCGTGCGCCGAGCAGGCGCTCGATGACCTTCGTATCCTCAACGCCCGAGAGATACAGCACGCCGCCGTTTTCGACATAGCGCACCATATCGTCGATGTTTTCGTCCTCCATAAACGCCATCTGCGGCGCAAAGACCATCTTGTAGTGCGCCATGTCGCCGGTCTTGCGATTGCCGATAACACCGACGGGGATATTCTCCTCGATGAGCGCGCGGGTAAGGTTCACGGAGCAGGTCTTGTTGTCGTAATTCTGCCCGCGGCTGTTATAATGTCCGGTGGTGGTGTAGTAAACCGCCACATCCTGCACCAGATCGCCGGAGAAATACTTCTCATAGGGCATCTGCCGCTCGAAGACTTTGCCGACGCGATCGTAGACACGCGGGTCGAGGGTTCCGACGGGATCGATGGCATCGATGATGAAGGACGCACCGTGATGCGCCGCCGTGAGCATGACCTCGGTGGCGAGATGCTCCTCCGTCTTACTGTTGGTGTGCACCGCCAGAAGCTTGTCGCAGCGGACGGTCATGTATTCGAAGGGCTGGTTCCGCGTGACGTTGTAATAATACTTCGCCGTGAACGAGTGGTTATACAGGTCGCCGTAGAGGTCGCCGCCTGCGTAGTCGCACTGATCATTGACCAGCTCGGTGCTGCAGACCAGCGGCGAACCGGCAATGGAGCAGGCGTAGTTGTGCTCGACGGAGATGCCGGGGACGAGGCGTTTGATCTCGCCGGTGGCCATTGCCGCGAACTCGCCCATCCATTGGATGCGCAGCTTCTGGAATTCGAGAAAATTGGGATCGTTCCAGTTGACCGCAGGCAGCTTGCAGTCCGGCAGCTCGGTGCGGCCGGTTTCCGCGAGGTATCGCGCCTTACAGTGCTCACACTGGCAGATGCCCGGCCAGAAGGTCATATCGTAGAACATACCATCGAGGTCGAAATATTCCGCCATCTCGGCAATCTGCGCCTTGACGAAGGCGATATAGTCCGGATTGTTCGGACAGCAATGGCCGTAACGTCCGCCGCGGGAACGTGCGGAGGAGCCGTCCTCACCGGTAACAATGCGCCATTCGGGATGCCTGTCCTCCTCGACGGTATTGTAGATGAGGCTGTAGTAGCCGACGACATACATCCCCTCCTTATGGCAGAGATCGACCAGGCGCTTCATCATGTCCTCTCTGCCCTTGAAGGCGTTGTGCATATGGCCGGTCTTTGTGGGCCAGTAGCAGTGGCCCACGTGGGACTGGAGATAGAGCATGGGCGCTTCGATGTGCGCCTTTTTTAAGTTGGCAACGTAATCCTCAGGGCTGAATTCGGACAGGAACGCTGCGTCCCAGTCCTCGATATGCATATCCACCAGATTGCGTCGGTAGACGTTGGAATACCATTTTTCCTTTGCCATGATGCTTCCCCTTTACGATTTCTTAACAGCCGGGCACTCGGGATTCTCCGAGAAGTGCTTCAGCAGCACCAGCGGCTCACAGGTGGAGGTGTTCCCGATGACAACACCCTCCTTCGCGGCATAATCGGCGACGAAAAATTCATCGCGGGTCGCCTCGCCATAGCGGATGAGGGTGGGCGTTTCGATCTTCTGCCCGTTGATAATACCGGAACCCTGCACGGCAATAAAGCCGTACGCCGCGCCGTCCCTGATCGTCACCTTCGCGCCGGGATAAACGGTGAGGCGTTTTGCAGAGACGACAGGGCACTTGTAGCAGATCCACTCATCAAGGTAGCCATCCTTCGCCATCGCGTCCACATCGCCCGCAAGGATGGGCTTCATGAAGCGGTTTTTATAGAGATCGGGATCGGTGTTCAGCTCCCAATCGATGACATCGAGCAGGTAGTCCACATTGCCGCGCTCCTCATCGGGGCAGTTTTTCCAGAGTAAATCTTCGGAAACGGTGTGTCCGCCGTAAAGCACGGACTGATACATGGCGTAAACATCGGACGCAAACTGCGGCTCATAGGTACACATGGAGCCGGGCGCATGGCGCAGTCCGGGCGGCACGTCAAAGCCGGTATCGGGCGTGAGGATATACGCCTGCGAGAGATCGAGCAGGCGGTTGTCGCCCTTGGTGAAGTTTTCGAGAGCTTCCTTCACCTGCTCCTTTGTGGTATCGGGCGTGAGGCCGAGGAAGGTATAGCCGAATTCGCCGGGATGGTTGTTGACCTGCGACGGGAAGAAATACATCTCCGGCTTGCCCTTGCAGCCGACGCGGGCAGCATGTGCATCGCGGTGGTGGATGTGATGCGGCAGCGGGCCGAGATTGTCGAAATACTTCGAGAACATCGCCCAGCCGTGGTACTTCTCCCACAGATATTCACCGATCAGCTCTGCGCCGAGAAGCTCCACTGCGTCCTTTAATAATATTTTCTCGGAGGCATCCTCATTGAGCGCGATATAGGAAAGCCCCTCATCGGCAGGCGTTTCGGGACCGTTTTCGGCGTGCGTTGTGGACGCAAACCAACGCTCGTCGATGCCGCCGCGTGCCGCACCGAGCGCGTAATAATCATCCGGATGCAGCTTGATGCGCTTGCCGGGACGGCAGAATGCGCGCGGTACCCAGGTTGGCGTGAGACGGAGAATACCGTTGTTTTCTTCGAGAAACATCTTGAGCTTGTTTTTTGTCATGATTTGCAGTCCTTCCCTTTGGTTACATTGAATGGAGCGTTCGTAAAATTGTTGTTAAACGTTTTTCTGATCCTATTATAGCGCATTTTTTATGCCTTGTCAAGTGTTTTTTGTCATTTTTTTAATATTCCTTGCAAAATCGTTCCAAATGTGTTAAAATGGATATAACACAATCATTCGGGAGATTTTTCATGAAAGCTACCATTTTTGACGTTGCCCGCGAGGCGGGCGTATCCATCGCCTCTGTTTCCAATGCGCTCACAGGGAAAAAGAAAGTATCCGCCGAGACGCGTGAACGCATTCTCGCCGCGGTCGCACGGCTCGGCTACGAGGTCGATCCGCTGGCCAGTTCCCTGAAATCGCGCAGCTCGCACATCATCGGTTTTATCGTGCCTTCCATAGACAGCGCATTCTTCCCGGCCGTCATCGGCGGATTGCAGAGCGTGCTCGAAAAGGCGGGCTACATCATCAACTTTTACGCCACGGATTTTACGGCGGAACGGGAGGAAAAAGCGATTCGCTCCCTGCTTGCGGGACGTGCGGACGGCATTGTTCTCGACTCGGTCAGCACGGATGAAACCTTTCTCCGCTCCCTCTCCGCGCTCGAATACAGCAAAAAGCGTGTTCCCGTCATTGCACTGGAGCGCGATTTGACGCGCCTCGGCTTATCGAGCATCTACGCGGACAATCACCGCGGCGGACGCCTGGCAGCAGCGCATCTTGCCGCACGAGGCGTACAGCATCCGGCGCACATCTGCGGCCGAATATCCGCACCGTGGTCGAAGGATCGCCTCGACGGATTTGCGGAAGGACTGACCGCAGCAGGGCTTTCCCTGGATCCCGCGCTGACAGTGCGCGGCGATTTCTCACTGCATGGCGGCTATCTGGCAGCGGAACAGCTCATCGCGACAGGCATTCCGTTCGACAGCGTTTTCGCGGCAAACGACCTGATGGCAGTCGGTGCGATCAAAGCGCTGACTGCCCATGGACTGCGGGTACCGGAGGATGTGGCGGTGGTCGGCTTTGACAACACCTACATCTCCGCGCTCACATCACCGCCGGTGACAACGGTTGACATTCCCAAGCGTCGTCTCGGCGAAGAGGCAGGAGCAGCCATTCTTCGAGCCATTCAAACTCCGTCGGAATGCGAGCGGATCCCGCTTCCGCTCCAGCTCATTGAACGACGTTCATCCAATCCACTGATGCCGGCCGATCCGATCATCGAAGGATTTTAACTGTACAGAAGCGGATGCCATCACCATGCTTGCTGAGCAAAAGAAAAACAAGCTCCTCGAGCTTGTGACGGTGGGCGCGGTGACGGCGGCCAACTTCAAGAAGATGACGCCCGTACGAAGCGCGAGCTTTGTGCGGGCGGACCGGAATGCGCCGGGGCATGAGGTGACGGTACGGTACATAGCAGGAATCGGAGTCTGATTTGGGCGGATCATATGTCCTTCGTCCGTATTGCTTCACTGCGATAGGCGCTTGGGGTCATGCCGGTGATATTTTTGAATATTTCGCGGAAGTAAATGGCGGAAGAAAATCCCGCCTCTTCCGCGATTTTTTCTATTGTCTTACCTGAGCCGATCAGCTCCCGCACCGCCCATTCAACGCGCATCTCACTCCTGCGGCGCAACGGCGTGGTGTGCAGTTCCTCCGCGAACAGGTGATGCAGACGCGACACGCTGATGCGGCAGAATTCCGCCAGCTCGTCCATGGAAAAATCCCGGCGGAAATGCTCACTCATGAAGGTCATGGCATCCGACAGCGCCGGATGCATCCGCGACCGCTCGGTTTTTTCAAGGCAGGGAAGCACATCCGCAAAAAAGATGCAGTAAAGCCCCAGTGCGCGGGTCTTATCCGCTCGTGTCCCCGATTCACAAAGCGAAAAGATCTGCCGAAACAACGCCTCCGTCTGCTCACCGGAATATTCCGGGATGGCCTGCAGCTGATAATCTTCGCCGGATACGGTGAAGCGTCGGCTGCGGCTGTGGACGCTGATATATTCGATCTCCGGTGAGCCGTGCCATTCGGAGCGGTATCGCATCTTTTCCGGCACGAGAAAGAGCGTCCCCTCCGTCAGATGCATATGTCCGCGGTGGGTATACAGTTCCACACAGCCCTTGATGATATAGCCGAAGCTGGTTTGCTGATAACCGCGAAAGAAGTCGTTTACGAGTGTTTTTTCCCAATGTGAATGGGATACGCCGAAGCTTTCCATCTCCAGCTTGTTTTCAAACAGAATAGCAGAATTCATGATTTTCTCCCAAATATAGCAGTATTGTTTTGTTAATAATAGTATACCACATTTTCACGCGGCTGTCAATATGGTATAATAATACCATATTCCAACACAACGGAGAGTGATATTTTGAAAAAGCTGAAAATCGTGCAGATCGGCATCGGACATGACCATGCACCGGCGGCGTTCCGGAGTATGCAGAAGCAGACGGACATCTTTGAGCTGGTGGGCTGGGCACCTGTTGGCGATGAAGCTGACCGTCCCATCATGGACGTTTACAAAAGCGCGCCCCGGCTTTCACCGGAGGAGGCGCTGAACATCCCCGGCCTTGACGCGGTGTGCATCGAGACGGACGACTGGAATCTCACCGAATGGGCACTGAAAGCGGTAGAGCGCGACCTGCCTGTGGAGATGGACAAGCCGGGCACGCCCGATCACGGCGAGTTTGAACAGCTATGCCGGGAAGCGCACCGCCGGAATGTGCCGCTTCAGGTGGGCTATATGTATCGGCATAATCCCTTTATCCGCCAGCTGATCAATGATGTGTGCGCCGGTGAGCTTGGCACACTTCATGCAGTAGAAGCGCACATGGACTGCATCCATACCCCCGAAAAGCGGCAGTGGCTGGATCACTTCCCCGGCGGAATGCTCTATTATCTGGGCTGCTATCTCATCGACCTCGTGGTACAGCTTCAGGGCGTGCCGCAGGAGATTATCCCCATGAGCGTCTGCTCGAAGCTTGACGGCGTGACCTCACTCGACATCGGCATGGCGGCCATGCGCTACGAAAACGGACTGTCCTTCGTTAAGACCTCCGCCAACGAGATGGGCGGATTCCTGCGACGGCAGCTGGTCGTATGTGGTACGAAAAAGACAGTGGAGCTGCGTCCGCTGGAGGAAGACTGCGTTGGCGGACTCCAGCTCACCCGCCGACGCATCTGTTCACCGCCCGGCTGGAACGATGGGGTATACGATGCCAGCGAAGCCTTCGACCGCTACGACGGAATGTTCGCATTTTTCGCAAAAATGGCGCGAGGCGTGGCGGTGAATCCTTACACGCTCGCCTATGAGGAGCAGCTTCACCGCATCATCCTCGCCGCCTGCGGTGTGGAGATTGATTATAAAAAAGAATTTATTTTATAAAGGAGAATCATCATGAAAAAG
>SVSO01000163.1 GCA_015064195.1 Oscillospiraceae bacterium | reverse complement strand
CGCCTGCGCCATCTGCAAGATCCCCTACGCCATCCTCGTCAGCTCCCTCATCGCCATCACCAATGTCATCCCCGTCATCGGCCCGTTCATCGGTGCGATCCCGGGCGTGCTGATCATCTTCATCGTTGACCCGCCCAAGGTCATCTGGTTCCTCATCATCAATGTGGTGGTTCAGCAGATCGACGGCAACATCATTGTGCCCAAGGTGCTGGGCGAAACCACCGGACTTTCCTCTCTGTGGGTATTGTTCTCCATCACCGTCATGGGCGGTCTGTGGGGCGTGTTCGGAATGTTCATCAGCGTTCCGATCTTCGCGATCCTGTATATGCTCCTCAAGCTGTTTGTCGAAAAACGGCTGACCGCGCAGGAGCTGCCGGCGGATACGCTGGAATATTACACCGACCGGGAGATACGCGATTTCACGGAGGATGAGGAAAACAAGCATTCCTTCGCCGCCCGCATCAAGAAGCACACCGAGATGATCACGCCGAAAACCCTGTCCGAAAAGTTACGCGAGATGCTGAAAAAGAAAAAACCCGATGCCGGAGCTGAGCCGGAATCGGAGGAGAAAGAAGAATAGAATTCCATGAGGTGCTGCACAGATTGTGCAGCACCTCTTTTCTTCGGTTATTCAAGGGAAACATAGGCTTCATACAGCTTTTCTACCGATGCCATGAAGCTCTTTTCATTTTTTGCGAATTCGGATGCAACCGAGGATTTAATCGTCTGTGCTCTCGGTGTGGATTTTCCACCGAAGCGGAAATGCGTGAACGGTACATTTTCAAGCGAAGTGCCGTATACAAACAAGAAATCGATCATCGCACCGTTTCGGATGATATCCAGCATTTCCGGAATATCCGTGTCACGGGCATATTTATCCTTGAGCGCGACCTCATAATACTTCGGCACGACCAGCTCCTGCGAATAATAACCGCACAGCTCAAGCACCTTGGAGGTCAGATCTGCACTGGATGCCAGCTTCGGCACAAACGCCATCAGCGTCGATGTGCCGAGCTGCGTGATGTAATCCTTCTGCTGCTCGTCATATTTCGGCATGGGCACAATGCCGTAATCGTCGGTCATATCGCGCAGATATTCCGTATTATAGAGAAATCCCACCATTGCCGCCACATTGTTCTGACCGAACAGCGTCACAAGATCGTTTGGATATTTGTCGGCATTTGTCATTCCGACAATGCCTTCGTGGCTGATATACGCCGCCATTTTCTCATGCGCGGCCGCAAACTTTTCGGTAAGTCCCAGATATTCCGGCATACCATCGCCGTTATTCATGAGAACATCCAGATCAAACGAGGTCTGGAACGTGCCATTCGGGACCTGATCAAATAAATATGCCAACTGATCGTCATCCGTCGTCCATGCACCGTCGCCGTTGAGGTCGCTCGCCATACCGACAGTCAGCTCCGCCATCTTGTCGAACGTCCATTTCCCCGACCGCACCAGATCGTAGGGATTTTCCGCACTATATTCGTTCCAGATGCGCTGATTGAAATAGATGACGGTCATATCCTTATAAGTCGCAAGCGTGAAATCGCCGAGGAAGCCGTACAGCTTGCCTGCCACTGAATAGTTTTCATACATATTGTCAATCCACCACGGATGCGAAAAATCACAGGAGGTCAGCCCGCTGCCCTCGATGAAGTAACCTTCCACTGCTGTCGGCATGGTACAGACAATCGGTGACACCACAAGGTCATAGGTCGAATCGCCCGCCGTGACCGCATTGATAAACAACGAATTGAATGCGCCCCTTTCCTGCCAGCCGCAGGGTTCAAACTGCGTCTCAATGGTGATGCCAAGATATTCCTCGACGTTGCTGAGCTTCTCGTACACCGCATCGTTCACCACATCGCCGCTCGCTTCCTCCGCGTTGAAATCGTAGGGCTTGTTTGAATCGGCTAAAACCGTAAAGACTTCGCCGCCGTTATCCTCCATCGGAAAGCCTACCAGCGATTCCACCGATACCGTTTCAGCGCCGGTCGTTGATTCGCTTGTCTGATCATCGCCAGTGGGTGCGCTTTCGCCGCATCCGACCGCACAGGATGCCAGCAGTGTCATAAGCAGTATGACAGATAATACATTTTTTTGCATAATCGTTCTCTCCTTGCTATTTTTTATGATAATATTAATGTTCGTGACAAATCAATTATAGCATAATGAATCTGATTGAACAGTGATGATCATATGCAAAAATGGTACGATCCTATGATTATTTCGCCTGTTTCTCAATTGCACAGGAAAGGTGCTGCACAAATGTGCAGCACCTCATGTGTATTTACACCGGTGTCCGGTACAGTGTCCGTATGAGAAATACGCATCCCAGCGCGGCGATCACCGCACCGCCAATGAGAATCGGCAGGGTATACACCGCAAAAAGCGGGGCGATCAGATGGACAACGCGCGACAGGCAGAGGGAGATGCCAAGATAAACAAAATAGATGACCATCATGCCGTTTGATCCGAAGCGGTTGATGATCACCGCCGCCAGTGCGCCTAACAGCCACATGGCCGGAACTGCCGCAGTAACGGCGGTCCACGCGCCCACGCTCATGCTCATCTCCTGCGCCACGTGAAATACGCCGTGCCAGAGCATCCGCTCACCGGAATAGAGGAGCAGAAGCACCGCCGTTGTCACGAGGGGCAGACCCACCGTCATGACCACACAGCCTGCCAGTGACGTGCGCCGGGATGTGCCGTGGCGGATCCACTCTTTGTAATCCTGGGTGTAGGTGACAACTGTATCGGTCAGCGTCATCAGGATGTTGCAGAACAGACCGGCGAAGGTAGCAAAGGTGACGTAGGTGTCGGCATGAGCCACGGGAATGATGATCATCACGAAAAGCAATCCCACAAGCCATGCGCCGCCGGTGACGAGCAGATGCAGGCGTCCTCGCTGCCGCCATGTGAGTGCCAGTACAGCTTTCATCCGTGCCATCAACCCTTCACCTCCACACGCCGCAGAAGGAGTGCGGCGATAACATGAAACAGCGCACTGAGAACCAGCGACACCGCTGTGATGATGCCGAGAAGTGTACCGCTTGACGGAAGGCTCACAAGCTCCGACAGATAGGGCATACCGGATGCGGACAGGATCCCCATAAATACGCCTGCGATGAAATATAAGCCGATGAACAGGATCATATACAGCACAAATCCCACCCGATTCCAGCGGAGGATCATCGAACCCGCAAGATCGCCGTAGGATCCGGCGAACAGGGAGATCATGGCCGCAATGCCGCAGCACGCTCCAAGCTCACCTGCCGGCATTGTTTCAATCAGTCCCACGGCTATCACCATCAGCACCGCAAAGAGCATATACATGGGCTTTGCCAGAAGACCGCCGAGGAGAAAGCTCCGCTTTGTCAGCCCATAGCCCACCAGCTGCGAATAGCTGACTGTATACCGCTGCATCTGAATGGCCATGGGAATGATGGCGCTGATCATAGTGATCGGCCAGACAAGCCCCGTCGTTTCGGTATGCCGCCAGAACAGAATGAATGCGGCGATGACCAGCGCAAACTGCCATACGGTACGAAGGAAGCTGGCCGCATCATAGCGGACACTGCGAAAAATGGCGTGATATTTTCTTTTTTCCATCGCGCCCTCCTATCCGAGCAGCTGCATGAACAGCTTCTGCAGGCTTGCTTTGGAGATGTCGAAATCGTAAGCCGCCGCATCCGCCTTGAATGCTGCCATGTCGTCGATCTCAACGCACACGGTTTTCGACCGTCCCTGCGTTTCGCTGTGAACGACCTTCCTGCCCTCGCAGAATTTGTCGATCTCCTCCGCAAGTCCGCTGACCATGCGGTGGCGGGACAGCAGCTCGTCGGTATTTTCCTGCCGGAGAATCTTTCCGCCGTCCAGCATGATCACATCTTCCAGCACATTAGCCGCTTCATCGATGATATGGGTGGACACCACAAAGGTGCGCTCCGAATTCATGTATTCGTCCAGCAGAAGCTTGTAGAATTTCTCCCGCATGAACACATCCAGTCCCGCCACCGGTTCATCAAGGAAGGTGATGGGCGATTTGGAAGCCAGTGCAATGACGATGGTCAGCGCGGACAGCATACCCTTGGACTGACCGGCCACCCGCTTGTTTATGTCAAGCTCGAAAGCTTCGATGAGCGTTTTTGCGTAATCCTCGTCCCAATACGGGAACAGCATCCGTGCCGCAAGCAGAAGCTGCTTCACCTTCCGCGTATCCCGACCGAACATGACCGTGGTGTTCAGCTCTCTGGCGAAGCAGATCTCATCCAGTGCCGCCTGATTGTCATACACCGGCTGTCCGTCCAGCATGGCCTCGCCGCCGTTTGCCCCATTCTGTCCCGACAGAATGCCAAGGAGCGTGGTCTTGCCCGCACCGTTTCTGCCGATGAGACCGTAGATGCGGTGCGGCTCCAGCGTCAGAGTCACGCCGTCCAGCACCGTTTTTGTGCCGTATTTCTTGGTAATTTCTCTGCATTCCAGTTTATGCTTCATTCTCATCCTCCATGTATTGTTCGATCATCGTACAAATTTCCGCCGTGTCAAGTCCCAGCAGCCGCGCTTCCCTGACCATCGGCATCAGATATTCGTCGGCAAATTTCCGACGGCGCTTATCGAGGATTTTCTCCTTTGCGCCCGGCGCAACAAACATTCCCACGCCCCGTTTTTTGTACAGGATGCCGTCGTTTGTCAGCGTCGTCAGGCTTTTTGCCGCTGTGTTGGGATTGATTCCGTACATTGCCGCCAGCTCATTGGTGGACGGCGCACGCTCATCCGCAAGCAGGATTCCGCGCATGATGTCATTCTCCACCATGTCCGCGATCTGTAAAAATATGGCTTTATCGTCCGTAAACTCCAAATCATCACCTCCGGGTTGCTTAGTTACCTATCTGCATAGGTAAGTATACCACATTTTTCCGCCGTTGTCAAGCCCTTTGTGAAAAAAAGTAAAAGTGAACTTTTTCACCAATTTTATTGACAACGCCGCGGATACATGGTATAATGGTAGAAAATAATGGAGGCAAATTTATGAGATCTTTCCTGATGATGGGACAGTCCAACATGGCCGGCCGCGGCGATGTGAACGCTGTACCCAAAATTGACAATAAAAAATGCTTCATGCTCCGCAACGGACGCTGGCAGCCACTCCGCGAGCCGATCAATGTGGATCGCCCGGTGTTCATGAAGGATACCGTCAACGACATCTGCTCCGGCGTGAATCCCGGCGGCTCCTTTGCTGACTGTGCGGCGAATTATTTCGACGATCTGGTGGGCATGATCCCCTGTGCGGAAGGCGGCTCGTCGCTGGAGGAGTGGAAGATCGACGGTCAGCTGTTCCTGCACGCCTATTATCAGGCGAAGCTTGCCATGAATGTCAGCGAGCTTTCCGGCATCATCTGGCATCAGGGTGAGGCTGAGGCCAGCAATCCCGAGAAGGCATCCACCTACAAGGTTCGCTTTCTCACCATGGTAAACGAGCTTCAGGCGCGGCTCGGTGTCAGGCTGCCCATCGTTGTGGGCGAGCTTGGCTATTTCCTTGAAAACCGCAAGAAGCCCATGCCATACTGGAGATTGGTGAACGAGCAGCTCCATGAGCTTGCCGATGAAAACGACAACATCGCCATCGCATCTGCCGAAGGTCTTGAGGATCGCGGTGACATCCTGCATTTCTCCGCCGCCGCTCAGCGCGAATTCGGCAAACGCTATTTTGATGCCTACAAAACTTTGATCAAGAGGTAAACTGCTATGAACGTAATCGAAAAAATGAAGGGCTTCCGCCCCACCACCACAGACCCCCGCACACGCTTCTATCTCCGCCCCGTCCGCGTTCTCCGCACCACGGGCGATGTACAGCACGCCGACGCCCTGCTGAGCGATCACGACGGTCAGGTAACGCTTGATCGCGGCGGCAACACCATCCTCACCAACAAGGACGGCGAGCGCGCATCCGTGCTTCTCGATTTCGGCCGCGAGATCAACGGCTCGCTCCGCATTCTCACGCAAGCCTGCCAGCCCCGTCAGACAAAGCTCCGTCTCCGCTTCGGCGAATCGGTTTCCGAGGCGATCACGCCGACGCCCGGCAAGGGTGCGACCAACGATCATGTCGGCCGCGACTATGAGTTCTCCATCAGCTTCATGGGTGCCATGGACACAAGCGAAACCGGCTTCCGATTTGTCTATATCGAGCTTGTCGATGACAACACCGCTGTCAACTTCAAGGGCATCGAGGCCATCCTCATCGTCCGTGATCTCGACTACATCGGCTCGTTCGAGTGCAGCGATCCTCTGCTGAACAATATCTTCGATACGGCGGCATACACCGTTCATCTCAATATGCAGGAATATCTGTGGGACGGCATCAAGCGCGACCGTCTGGTATGGCAGGGCGATATGCATCCGGAATCCGTCTCCATCTGCGCCATTTTCGGCGACAACGAGGTTCTGCCCCGCAGTATGGATACCTCCAAGCGCATCTTCCCTCTCGGAAAATGGATGGTTTTCCCCACCTATTCCATGTGGTGGATCATGTGCCATCACGAATATTACCGTCACAACGGCAATCTGGACTATCTGCGGGAGCAGCATGAGTATATGCGCGGTCTGATCCCGCTGCTGTGCGAATTCATCGGCGAGGACGGCGCGGAGAACTCTCCCGACAAGTTCCTCGACTGGCCTACCCGCTCGGATGAAGCCGCATCCCATGCCGGCATTCAGGGTCTGTATGCCATGACCATGAGCGCGGCGGCTTATCTGCTGGATGAGCTGGGCGATAACGAAATGGCCTCATACTGCCGCGAAAAGTTAGAGCTGCTGAAGAAGCATATTCCCACCACCAACCGCAAACAGGCCGC
>SVSO01000162.1 GCA_015064195.1 Oscillospiraceae bacterium | reverse complement strand
ACTGTGCTAAATCGTAGGGTTTTCGCCTCCTTCGAGCAGGAATAATCACAAAGAAACGCCGCTGTTTCCGTTTTTTCGGAAGCGGCGGCATCATTTATAAATCCGCAATGAGCGCAGCGAAGAAGCACAGAATTCCGCAGAATTCTGTGCTTCTTTATCGTTATTCCACCTTGATCCGCTCCACCACCGATGACGATTTTGTCAGCCGGTATGCCGCAAATCCGGACAGGATCGACACCGCGATGCAGAGTGCCAGCATGAGAAGTCCCGGCAGCCATGCGATCGGTATCGGTTCCCGGATCGCCGCACGGAGCAGTACCGTGATGAGCGGAATGCCGACGAGGGCTGTGATGCATCCCGAAAGCCCCGCGTTCCGGAAGTTTTCGATGAGCATCATGCGCATCAGCTGCCGGTCGGTCATGCCCACCGCCTCGAGCATCGCGCATTCCTGCCGCCGCTCGATCACCGAGGACAGCGCAGAATTGACCGTATTCATCATGCCGATGAGGAAAATGATGGCGCAAAGGCTGTAGCCGGTCAGCGAGATGGCAAGCAGACGGTTCTGCAGCTCCTCCAGCCCGTCAAAACGCCCGGCAGTGCGGACATAATACTGCCCGCCCTTATCCTCCATGCGATAGGATGACACGATCTCGTCGATTTGTTTACGTAATTCCCGCTGGTGTTCGGTAAGTCCCGACTGCTTGCCGGTTTCGTCCGCGCAGTCGCAGAGGATCGCGTAGATGCCGTATTCGTCGAATTCGCGCATAAACACGCTCTCCGGCATGACAAACACCTGCACACCCTTGCTCCATGAAACATAGCCGAGGAGATTATAGAGCGCTTTGTATGACATATCAAAATCGGGCACAATGGCGGTGTATTCGCGCTGCAGATCCGCCGAGCGCACTGTGTCGCCGTTTTTGACAAGCTCGTTGAGATGCGTCATCCGCCGAATGCTGTCAAGTGTGGTGGAAAAACTATTCATCCCGGATAGAGAAATGACGTGCGTTCCAGCCGCAAGCTCGTTGCCTTCGTATTTCTGTCCTTCACCGATGCGGATCTCCCCCAGCCACTCATCGGGAATGCTGAGGAAGATCGCTTGGATTTTTCCGTCCGCGATCTGCTCCAGCTGTACATTGCCCTGCTCATGCTCAGACAAGATCGGCAGAAGCTCCCGCGCCGATTCCTGTGCATCCGGCGAAGCATCCACAACCGTTTCAGCAAAATAAACCGGCAGTGCGCTCTCCAGATCCTCCACTGCACGGACTTTTTCAAGCAGTGCCGCATCGATCATGGAATTCTCCGCCCCAAGCGTCAGCTTTGTCTCCTGCGTTGAGACGACATTGCTTCCCCCGCGCATGACCTGCCGCTCCCCGTAAGTGAAGATCTGCACATCGTGGATGGACATCTCATCCATGCCCACATATTTCACCAGTCCCACCAGCGATGATACAAGGATCAGAATGAGGATCGAGAATGCGGAGGACAGCGCCGTCACGACGGTACGCCGGGGATTGCGTGCGCCAAAGCGTGCGGCAAGGACGCCCGGCGTGATCTTTTTCGTCCGCTGTACCGGCTTCAGATTGACAGCATTGCTTCCGCTCACCGTCTCGATGGGGCTGAGCTTGCGAATGCGCCGCACCGGACGCATGGCCGAAAAGAGGAGCGTGAGGAGTGTCAGTACCGCGCTGACAAGCAGGATCCAGCCGCTGAACCGGTAGTTCATGCTTTTGCCGGACATACTCATGAAAATCGGCGCGATCAGGCACCAGCCGAGCGCATAGCCCAGCGCAAGTCCCACCGGCGCGAAGATCGCGTACAGGATCAGTGCCTGCCGGCGGATCATGGCGCGGATCTGCCGGTAGGTCATTCCCACCACGGAGAGCAGACCGTATGCCTGCATATCCTGCGTCAGCGAGATGGAGTATATATTATAAATGAGGAAAAATGCGCAGAAAAAGATGACGGATACGGAAACCACCACCAGCAGAACATTTGCCGGCGAAAAAAATCCGTCACCTGCCGACAGATAGGCATTGTTGATGTTCGCGCGCACCTCGCCGGCCGCCGTGGTATATGCCCCCAGCGATTCCACCAGCGCATTGTGCTTGCCGATCATGTTCAGCGTGTTTCTATAGCTGAGCACCACCGAATATCCCGTCGTCTCCGGCAGGGTATCGAGATCAAACAGCACCATGCCTGCCACCTGCGCCGGACGATCCGCTTCGCTTTCAAACAGTCCGCTCACACGATATGTCAGCGTACGCGACTCCGTTTTCAGCATCCCGTCCGATGTGATCTCATATCCGCCGTCGGCATTTTTTACAGGATAGCCGGAAACGGTCATTTCAATCGAATCGCCGGGCGTAGCATCCGGAAAATGCAGACTGTTGAGAATAATTTCCTGTGCTGTTTCCGGGAATTCGCCCTCTGTCAGCTTGGAAAACAGATGGGGCAGGATGCCTTCCTCGCTGACCGAGCAGATACGCGCTTCCGTTTCCGTGCCGTCTGCGGCGATCCGGTTCATCCGATCCGTGAGCAGATATGCATCCTTTACCTCGGGCCGCGACTGGATGGCTTCCAGCAGTGCCGCTTCCTCAAGGGTCATGCCGCCGCTGTAGACCATCGAATGGAAATCCGATCCGGTCGCCAGCATCAATGAGAGCTGGGAGCTTGTGAAAATATCGTATGCAATGCTGATGACGGTCATGAACAGCACCAGCGTCAGAATGATCGCCATACCGATGACGGCGGAGCGGCCGCGGTGGGATTTCAGCGAACGCACAGCGAGCTTGGTAACAATCTTCATCCCGCCACCCCGCTGTCGCTCACGATACAGCCATCCTCAATCCGGATCCGGCGCGAGGTCATTTGCGCAAGCTCCTCATTGTGGGTGATGACCACAATCGTCTGCGCGAACTTCTCGTTCAGCTGTGCCAGCGTCAGCATCACGCCCATGCCGGTTTTGGAGTCGAGATTGCCCGTAGGTTCGTCGGCGAGAATAATGTGCGGCTTGGTGATAAGCGCCCGTGCAATCGCCACGCGCTGCTGCTGTCCGCCGGAAAGCTGAGACGGCATGGAATTGCGCTTGTCTGCAATGCCGAGGGTGACGAGCAGCTCGTCCACCTCGTCCGGGTTCGCATCCATGTTATCAAGCCCCAGCGGGAGCGTGATGTTCTCCCACACATTCAGATTTGGAATCAGATTGTACCGCTGGAACACGAAACCGATGCATCGGCGGCGGAATACGGTCAGCGGATCGGGCGCAAGGTCGTAGATGTCCGTCCCATCGATGAAAACCTTGCCGCTTGTGGGAATGTCCAGTCCGCCCAGCAGATGCAGAAGTGTGGACTTGCCGCTGCCGCTGGTACCGACGACAGAGACGAATTCACCACGGGCAATGGACAGAGATACGTCGTCCAGTGCGCGCACCTCTGCGGCTCCCGTGGTGTAGATTTTGGTTAAATTTTGAGTTTGAATCAGCATGAAACTGCCTCCTTTCTGTGATGCTTCTATTTTACAGAGACAATCTTACTGAAATGTGACGAAATCTTACAGTTTGGTAAGAATTCAGTTTTTCGGCAGAAAAACGGTAAAGACACTGCCGTTTTCATCGGATTTCGCGGAAACACGCCCGCCTTCGGTATTCAGAATATTCGCCGTCAGATACAGCCCGATACCCACGCCGCTGTGATTTTCCGCATTCTTCCCGCGATAGAATCGCTTCCAGATATGGCACAGCTCGTCTTCCGCAATGCCGCAGCCGTGGTCGGCAATGTCGATGCGCACGAACATATCATAAGCGCAGGCGGATATCGTGATCTCGCTGTCGTTTGGCGAATATTTCACGGCGTTGTCGAGGATGTTGCCAACCGCTTCCGCCGTCCAGCGCAGGTCGAATTTCGCGGTCAGCTCGTCCGGCACATCACAGCGGATTTTCATGTTCTTCATGTCGGCTGGCGCATAATTCGCTTCGATCACCTGCCGCAGCAGCTCCTTCACGGAATTTTCCTTCGGCGACAGATTCTCCGCAATGAGTCCGCCCTCACATTTCGCCAGCTTGGTCAGCGACTCCATGAGAAACGTCAGCTTCTCCGTCTGTGCGCGGATGATCTCGCCGTTTTCGCTCATTTCGGTGTACATGAGGATGGACGAAAGCGGCGTTTTGCTTTGATGCGCGATGTCGGCGACAAGGGAGGAGATGTTTTTGTAGCCGCTTCGCACCTTCGCCTCGCGGGTTTCCAGCTCGCACAGCCGGGTGATCAGCCGCCGCTCGGTTGGAGTGAGATGCTCATCGGCGATGTGGTCGGCACTTTCGCCGCCGAGGATGCGCTCGAACCGGTGGAGAATGCGGCGATTCCGGCGGCGTTCCATGATAAAGTACACACAGCAGACGGCAAATACCGCAAAAATATAGGCGAGAATCAGCCAAGGGGATTCAAAATACTGCCACAGCAGGAAAAATGCCGCCGACAAAATGGCGATTGCCACTGCACAAACGATCATTTCTTCGCACCTTTCCAGACGTAGCCCATGCCGTAGACCGTGCCGATGCAGTCCGCGCCCAGCTTGTCCCGCAGGCGCTTGACGGTGACGGACAGCGCGTTTTCGTCGATGTAATCGGACTCGCACGCCCAGATTTTGTCAACCAGCGTCTGCCGCTCCAGAATCTGTCCCTTGTGGGCGCAGAAGATCGCCAGCAGCTTATGCTCGGTTGCGGACAGGATCACGCGCACCCCATCGGCGGTAAAGGTCAGCTCCGTGAAGTCGAAGCGGAATCGCGCATCCTCATAAATATGGTTCGGTGAACGCTTGCGCAGTGCCGCCGCGATGCGCTCCTGCAGAATCGTCAGCGAGAACGGCTTCTTGATATAATCGCAGGCACCGGCGCGGAAGGCGGTCACTTCATCAATCTCCGCATCGCGCACGGTGAGGAAGATCACCGGCACATTTTCGGCGGCGGTGACTTCACGGCAAAAATCGATGCCGCTTCCGTCGGGGAGGTTCACGTCGAGCAGCAGCAGATCAAAGCTGCGCTCGCGGAAAATGCGGCGCGCAGATGCAAGATCGGCGGCGGCATGGACGGTGACGGTATCGCTTTGCAGAGCGGTGACAAGTCCCTCGCGCAGGGCGGTGTCGTCTTCGACAAGCAGAATATAGTTCATGGAATCATCTCCCGGCAGTTCGTTGGTTCTATTATAGCATGGAATTATTGCAGGAATGTGAAGCCGGGGAATATATTTTTTTGCATCGGGATAGAACCTGCTGCGCGAAAATGGAGTCCTTAAAGATGGATAAATCCACAGCGAAATGCTGTATGAATCGGAGGTTTATTATGAATGAATTAACGAAAAAGAAAATCCCGCTTGCGGCCGTGATGCTGCTTGTGTATGCGGGCGCGGAAGTTTTGTGGAGGATAATCAGTCATGCGAATCTGGATGCGTTTATGTTTATCGTTTATTTTATCGCATCGATCATTTCACTATTCCCCTATCTTCTCATGGCTTACTGCGTGATCCAGCAAAAGTCTGACTTTATGCTTCCGCTATCCTTTCTCATGTGTATCGGCATCAGCATCATTGGTGAAATACTGCGTATCATCTTTATGCTATTCTACGATATGATGTATATATCGAATCTGATCGCAAGTTTCTACATGGCATTCTCCAATCCAGATTTTCTGTTCTTCATCCCCATCACGATAGCCGCATTTCTTACAGTTACAAAAAAACCATCAGTTACAGCCATTACAGTTCTCGGCTTTGTTTCGGTCGGCTTGCTTGGTTTAGGCTGCATTTCGAGATTGTACAGTTTTTTTGCATTCATCGTCGGTGCAATTCTCGTCGCCGCTTTTGCTGTTATGACCCTACATCTGAGAAAGCTTGCACAAGAAAGGAGAGACAACCCTGTGCAGAACAATTCCTATTCCTCGTATCATTCCAACAATTCCACCGCCGATGACGGCTTTATCAGCATGGTCACTCATGTGATCCTCATCCTCTTTGCAGGCTGGATCTGGCTCTACATCTGGATCTACAAAATGACCGCCTACACCAACCGTGCGAAGGTGTTTGAAGACCGCAATCCCACCAACAAGCTGCTGCTCTGTATGTTCGTTCCCTTCTATTTCTGCTACTGGACATATCACACCTCCCTGCGCATTGATTATCTCGGACGCCAAGTCGGTATCGGCGGGGATTCGTCAACTGTTTCCACCGTGCTGTCCTTCTTCGTGCCGATCGCCGCGCCCATCATTCAGCAGAACAAGGTCAACAACATCTGCACCGGCACAGGTACTGCCCATACTTATCAAAGTCAGCCCGGCTATCAGGCCGCACAGCCACAGCAGCCATCTTCATCCTCCACCATCGAGGATCTGAAGCAGTATAAGGAGCTGCTTGATGCGGGGATTATCACGGAAGAAGAGTTTGCCGCCAAGAAAAAACAGCTTTTAGGACTGTAAAGCCCATCATACGCCAAAAAGTGCTGCACAAAATGTGCAGCACTTTTTTTATTATCCCGCTTTCACGATGGAATCCATCTGATTCTGCAGGTTTTCCGTCATGGAAGCAATTCTGGATGCCCAGTTGGGATCGTTCTGGAAAACTGCCAGATAGAATTCCGCGCTGGGTGTGCCGATGAGATCGGAGAAAATCTCGCCCGGATCGTAGACGATGTTTGAAAGAATCAGATCGTACATCCGGGATACGTTGTCATCCTGCGCATAACGGGTCTTCAGCGTGACCTCGCAGTATTCGGGAACCAGGCGGCGGTGAGATGCACTGGCGAGAGCTTCCAAAACCGCGGACGCAGGCTCGATGTCGGCGCTGACGGGGATGAGCGCATAGCCGGAACGCTGGAGGCGGGACTGATAATTCTTCTGCGCTTCGTCCCACTTGGGATAGGGCAGCAGGCCGTAGTCAAACTTGATG
>SVSO01000161.1 GCA_015064195.1 Oscillospiraceae bacterium | reverse complement strand
CACACATGAAATTCGAGGTCGGTACGCGATTCGCCGCTTCTGTTTCATTTTTTGTCGTTGAATCGCAAATTCTAATACTGGAACCTAAATTTTCGAGGTTTCCTATAATAATTATAGCATGATATTTCAACGAAAAATAGGAGTTTCCATGCAACTGAACATGAAAAATCAGTCAAAACCGATCGAATACCCATGGCCGGACATTTTTTTCTACACTGCCAGCGTGGCGGATTATTTCGTCCTCTCACATAAATGCAACGCCCACTGGACAACCAACGCCAGCCATTCAGAAACGCATCCCTTCTGCGAGATCACGATCTATCTGCAGGACTTGAAATGCCTGTTTGTCAACGATACCATGTACGTTTCCGAAGCACCCTGCATCTTCACCTTCCGCCCCGGTGAGTATCACTATGCCATTCACAGCAAGCCGGGGCGGCACGAGCGGTATACCATGGATTTGCATCAGGACAGTTTCTTCAAGCTCCCCGGCGGACGGGAGCTGCTGCGGTGCCTCTTCGACCGGGAAGCCGGGACGCATAACATGATCATTCTGCCGGAGGAGGATCGGCGTGAGGCATTCCGGCTGCTGGACAGCATCCTCTCGCAAAAAGACAGCGCACTCCCGGAGCGGCAGTCCCTTCAGCTTGCGGATATGATCCGGTTTCTCACGCTGCTCAACCGGCACTATTTGTCGGACATATCGACCGGCACCAATGAAATGACGGAAATGCTGCGTCAGATGATCGCATACATCGGCAGCAATCTCACCGAACCGCTGCGGGTCGCGGATCTGGCGCAGAAATTCAGCATCAGTCAGTCTACCATGACGCGGATGTTTCGCAATTCGCTGACACTTTCGCCGAGAGAATACATCATCCGCCGCCGGATGGATGCGGCACGAGAATTCCTGCGGCAAGGTCAATCTGTCACAGAAGCCTGCACCAACGCAGGATTTGGAGATTATTCCCATTTCATCGCCGATTTCCGCCGTATGCACGGTATCACGCCTGCGGAATATGGGCGACAACATCGGCATGAAGATGAGGTTTAACCTAACGCAGGATTCGCAAAGCATCCCATCGCAATTTACCGAAATTCCATAATAAGTGGCACATCCGCTGTCGAATTTCCCGCCGACAGCGGATGTGCCACCTGTTTTTATGCCGGAATGCGCGTGTGGAATGAAAACGATGCAGCTTTATCTGCTGCAATACACAACACAAACGGGTGAAGCAATGTCCAGCTTCGCGACAAGCGAACCATCATCAATAGAAACCACACATACCGCATCTCCCGCTTCATTGGCGGCAATGATGCGATCGCCTGCGATCACAAAATCCCGCGGACCTTTGCCGTATGTGGGAATGGTTTCGCGCAGCGTCAGCGTCGCCCCGGAAAAATCCAGCACCGATACCGAATCATGCCCGCGATTGGACACATACACCGTGTCGCCCACGCATCGGATGGCCGCCGCAGTGCTGATGCCGTCAAAATCCTCCGGCAGTGCATTCACCGTGTCAATAAGCGTAAGCTCACCGTCACGGTATTCCAGCAGCGACACCGTGGACGCAAGCTCATTTGCACAGAACACATGACGGCCGTCTGCGTGGAATGCGAGATGGCGCGGCCCGTGTCCCGCCGGCATTGCTACGGTGGATCGCACGCTCAGATCCTTGCGGTAGACGAAAATTCTGTCAAGCCCCAAATCGGTGACAAAAAGATACTCCCCATCCGGTGTCAGGCTGACAAAATGCGTGTGCGGACTCGTCTGCCGCGTCGGATGAATGCTGCTGCCCTCATGCACTGCCAATTTCTCCGGCGCTTTGAATACGCTTCCCGATATGTAGTTGACCGCATACACATCCTCGCCGTCCGCCGTCAGATGGCACGCAACTTCTCCCATAGTGGAAATAATCGGCGACGGATTTACGAGTGTTCCATCCTCGGCGATTCCATATGTCACAAGCCCGCTCTCGCCATTCTCAAATGGCGCACGGAGGAGAATGTGCATCTTTCCGCCCGCAATGATCATGTGCATGGGCCGATCAAGGGGCGTGAAGTTCACCGGTTTGAGCGTGTCACCACTCATTCGGCAATGCAGGATGCCGCCATCTTTGGCGCAGGATGCGATGTAGAGATTACAGTGCAGTCTGCGTGTCATTGGGATCACCGTTCCTTGCAAGATCATATTCCAGCGACCAGTCAAGATCACGGTAGGGGATGCCGCGGTCGTCGGTCTTGATGAAATCCATCAGTAAATCCAGCATTTCCTCCGTCCACGTGTTGCGGTCGATCTGCGCCGTGGTGAATTTGTTCTGCGTGATCATCTCAAAGCCAAAAATGTCCTTCACCTGCGTCTTGGATGCGCCGTCAACCACCTCTGCAACTAAATGCGCGGGGATGAACAGCACACCGCCGCCTGCACCGAACACAATATCACCGGGGAGCACAATCGCACCGCCGATGCGGGTGGGCGTATTGAAGCCGGTCATGATAAAATCGCGGATGGGCGTGGGATCAATGCCGCGATAGTAAACCTGTACATCCGGCACTTTCTTCATCTGCTCCACATCGCGCACGCCGCCCCAGATAACTGCGCCGCCGGTCTTGGTTTTCGCTTTGATGGCCGTGGTCAGATTTCCGCCGAGAAATGTGCCCTTGTAGATCTTATCGTACATATCGGCCACAACCACATCGCCTTCCACCAGACTGTCGATGACCCACTGATTGTAGTTGCCCTTTCTGCCCTCCGCCATGCCGACGGCGAACATCGTCTCGTGAAGATCAGGCCGCGTCGGTGCGAATGTGGCGGTGACAGCGCGTCCCACCAGCTTGCGCCCATCATCGTGGAGCGTGTGCAGTCTGCCCTCGAACTGGCTCTCGTAGCCTTTGACAAAGATGGGCTTCCAGACCTCCTCCAGCGTCAGGCTGTGGAGCGCTTTCAGATAGCGATCCGCCACCTTCGGGCGTCCGTCCGGAAAGCGTTCGCCTTTCCACTGGGGCGTGAGTGCGATGATTTCCTCTTTTACGTTGAACCTCATAATTTCATACCTCCATCGATGAAAATGTTTTCCCCTGTCATATACCGTCCCGCATCGGAGCATAGAAGCAGAACCTGTCCAGCACAGTCCTCCGGCGCACCGGCAAATCCGCAGGGAATCCCGGCAAGCACCTGCTTACGGTACGCTTCATCCGCCAACGCTTCCTCATTGCGCGGCGTTTCGATGACGCCGGGAGCCACGTTGTTCACCGTGATGCCGAAGGGGGCAAGCTGCTTTGCGAGATTTGTCACCATATTCAGCTGCGCCGCCTTGGATGCGGCATAGATGAGCATATCCTTGTGGGGCTTCACCTGCTGAACGCTGCCGATGGTGACGATCCTGCCCCAATTCTGCGCCTTCATATGGGGCGCATATTTCTGAATCAGCTTGAGGGATGCTTTCAGATTGACCGCGATCTGCCGGTCGAATTCCTCGTCGGTGATCGCATCCCACGCCTTGCGGAACTGCACCGATGCATTCAGCACGAGAATGTCCACGTCGCCGGTGACGGCATACAGCCGCTCGGCGCAGTCGGTCAGCCCAAGATCGCACACCGCCGCCGTCGCGCCGGGGATGCTCTCAGCGGCGGCGATTGCTTTCGCTTCATCAGTGCCGCCTATGTACACCTTTGCGCCGGAATCTGCGAGACACCGCGCGATGGCATAGCCGATGCCCTGTGATGCGCCGGTGATGAGGGCGGTTTTTCCTGTTAAATCAAACATAATGTCATCCTCCAGATTTAAAGTATAAGTATTCCGTATTTGCTTCCCCAACATCATCATTTTCAACTACCGCCGCTTTTGCTCCGGGCTTCATCGAAATGCAGTGCCATTCGCCGCATTTCACACAGTACAGCTTTCCAAGCTCCATCGGGAAGCGTTTTCTTTCCTCGCCGATATGCAGCGCAGCCGCGCCTTCCAGCAGAATAAACACCTCATCCGTTCCGAGATGCCGCTCCATTCGCCGGAGATTTTCTTCCTGCAGACGCTCGCAGGCATTGATAATGGCCACACGCCAGCTCCCGTATTTTGTGAGCGGCATGTAGCCCTCACCGCCAAATTCACGGATTTCCATATGTCGCTCCCTCGATAATCCCCTTGAGATACCCAATCGCAAACAGCCGCCCGATGGCGTCATAGCCGGCCACATCCGACTGCTCCCACGGCATGGTTGGCACATGATCCACGCGGATCGGCACATCCACGCCATTTTCCATGTACAGCCGCATCGCCGCCGCCATGTCGATCTCGCCGTTGTCGTGGAATGTCTCACGGAAGCAGGTTTTATCGCCGCAGACGTTGCGGAAATGGATGAAGAAGATCTTGTCCCTCAGCGCCGGGATCGCATCCTCCAGCCGCTCACCCATGAGCCGGTAGCAAGCCTGGCAGAAGGTTACGCCGAGGTTAGGCGAATCCACGACCGAAATGCCGCGCTTGATGGCATCAAGGCTGGTGAAGATGCGTGCCACGCCGCCGAGGTTTGCAAGGGGCGGATCGTCGGGGTGAAGTGCCAGCTTCACGCCGTATTGTTCCGCATACGGCACGGCGGCTTTGACGAAATATTCGTAATTTTTCCACATCTGATCGTGGGTCAGAACCGTTTCATCCGGCAAAAATTCCGCCAGATCGAAGCCTGTCACCGATGCACCACCGCGCTCCGGCAGATTCTTCGCCGTGCGTGTCCAGCCGTAGTGGGCCATGAAGTTGAAGCAGACGGTATGAATGCCCTCTGCGGCGAGATTTTTCATTAAAATGATGAACTTTTCGATGCATTCGTCCCGCATCGCATCGCCCGCCTTGATGTGATCGTGCAGCTCGTTTGGCAGCGGCTCAACGATGATAGGCGTGATGCCGCGCTCGCGGAAGCGTTCGCAGACGGTGTGTAGATGCGCGGCGGATGTCACGTCGAAGGCATCGTCTTCCGGCAGGCGGATGGTGCCGTGGGTCACGCCGCAGGACAGGGCGATGTCCCACGTTAAGTCAGGCGTGGATCGGAAATAATCGGTCAGCAGCATAGGGTTCTCCTGAAATTGGCAGATTGTATCAGTTTTTCGGAATATCCGGTCTTGACGGTATTCCTGAATAATAGTATACCATACTTCCAATGGGAATTCTGCAATATTCCGCCGGAATATTGATACGATTTACCGAAAATGAGACAGAGATACCCCATTCTGTCAGTCGGCGGCATGAGAAGTTCGATGAAGCAAAGGCGAGTGAGGATGCAGTGGTGCAATATGTCTGTAAAAAATAATATTTGTGTAATCCTCTCTGTTAAGATGGAGCAGCTACACCAACCTCGCTTGCAGCCTCCATCTTGAACTGCTCCATGGCAGCCTTTGCTTCGGGGACAACGATCTTGTTGGAACTCTTGGACATAATTTTGTTCTCCTTTTCAAAAACTATCTATATGATCGACTGACTTCGCGTTTTCTGCAAAATTTCGCAAAACCGACGGATGTCGGGCGGAGCCGGTCTGTTAGGAGAGCCGCGGCGTTTCCGCCCGACTCTGCTATTATTATCACCGACACCGCGTCAGTTATGACTGCCAATTTCATGCGGCAGCGGCAAAAGGAGCAAGTTCATTTTTCTTCATTTTAATATAAAAGAGCACGGATCTGTCATCCGTGCTCTCGGTTTATATGGCTTATTCCATATACTGCTCCCAGATTTTGTCCAGCTTGTCGATGGTTGCCGCTTTCTTTGCGTCGAAGCTCGACATGAAATCGGTGGACTTCTTTTTCATCAGATCGCGGAACAGCAGGTAGATGCCGTCGCTGTCGTAGATCGCGCCAAAGTCGATGATACTGCCGTCCAGAATCAGGTCGTAGATATCATGCGCGCGCTCGTCGTTGGCAAATTTTACCTTGATGTTCGTTTCGATGTAAGCGGGGATCACGTGCTCCTCACCCTTGGCGGACAGTGCTTCTGTGATGATGGATGTGAATTCCTGATCGGGCGTGGTGGTGGGAATGGCGAATACCGTGGAGCTTCCCAGAGATACGCCGGTGTAATATGCATCCTGCGCCTCGTCAAACTTGGGCATGGGCAGTGCCGCATAGTCATCCTGCATATCGCGCAGACGCTTTGTGATGGAGGAAATATTCATGATGCAGAACAGGGTCTTGCTGTCGCGGAACATTTCCTGCTGGGTCTTCCATGTATCTGCACTTCCGGCGAGATAACAGCTGGCGCTTTCGTTGAAAATGGTGTTGAGCCGCTTGACGATGGTGTCCATCTTCTCACTGCCCAGTACCAGCTGAGGCTTGCCGGTGGAATCCTTCTCGGTGATCTTCTGACCCAGCGAATAGGGCAGGGTGTCTACCATTTCGTTCCAGAGGATGGCGATGCCGTACCGGTCAGCGTTTGTCATCTTGCCGTCGCCGTCCAGATCGGATGCGGTGTTGGCCATGTATTCCTCAAACTTATCCAGTGTCCATTTGCCCTCCAGCGCCATATCCTGCAGGTCGGGCAGCTTGAAGGAATCCGCCATGGTGATGTTGTAGAGCATTACGTTGACAGCAGAGGGGAATACGAAGCCGAGGTCGGAAAGGAATAAGAACTGCTTGCCCGCAACCTCCAGCTCATTGTTGACGGTCTGGGAATACCACGACTTTGTGAGATCGTTGTAGGGCAGGGTATGGATATCCACAAAAAGCTGTTCTGCGGCCAGCGGTGCCAGCATCGTGGGCGCGTGGGCGATGAGATCGGTGGTTGTCTCCCCGGCCTGCACCTCGGTGCGGATGGTGCCCTGCAGATCCTTGTAAACCACGGTGCGGGGGGTGATGACCACATTGAAGGCCTCCTCCACCTGCTGATTGCGGGTGTAGACCGAGTCCAGCACCACATCGCCGGTCTGGGATTCCACGTCGATCTGGTCGAGCATATCCACCGACCAGCCCTCGGAGGTCAGCACATTGAACGCGCGGCCT
>SVSO01000160.1 GCA_015064195.1 Oscillospiraceae bacterium | reverse complement strand
GGTGCAGGTCTCGCAACCTTTATTTCAAACTGCGCGGCACTGCTGTATTTCATCGTCCTGCTCATCGTCAAGGGCGAGCGCACCTATGTGTGCATCGATCCGCGCCGCTTCTCCTTCGACCGTCGGGTGGCGGGCGGCATCTTCGGCGTGGGCATTCCCGCATCCATCCAGAATCTGCTCAATGTCACCGGCATGACCATCCTGAACAATTTCACCGCCGGCTTTGGTGCGGATGCGGTGGCGGCTATGGGCGTGGCGCAGAAGATCTACCAGATCCCTTTCAGCCTTGCACTGGGCATTTCCCAAGGCGTGATGCCCCTCATCAGCTACAACTACGCCGCGAAAAATCCCCGCCGCATGAAGGACGGACTCTTATTCACCACAAAGATCTCTCTTTCCGTAATGGCGGTCATTTCCGTCTGCTATTTCCTGCTGTCCGAACCGCTGGTCGCGCTATTCATGAAAAATGACGCGGTGGTGGCACTTGGCTCAGTATTCCTCCGATGCTTCGCTGTGGGACAGGTGTTCATCGTCATGGATTTCATCGCAGTGGGCGTATTTCAGGCCTGCGGCATCGGCAAGCTGGCACTTCTCTTTGCCATTCTCCGCAAGGTGGTGCTTGAGATCCCGCTTCTGTTCATTCTCAATGCACTTGTGCCCCTCTACGGCCTCGCCTGCGCGCAGACGGTGACGGAGATCGTCCTTGCCGCCGCCGCGATCCTTGTGCTCATCCGCCTGTTCCGGAAGATCAGTCGGGAATGCGGAGACGCATGAAAAATATTTTCGGAAATGTTCAATATATGCGGATTCCCGCTTGACAAAACTGACAATATTTGTTATAATATCTGTATCAATTATTGAAAGGAGTTTTCCATGCTGCTTCATATCGAACTATTGGATGAACACGGCGCTCCCACCTGTGCCAACGTAGGCATTTTCAAGGGAGAAGAACGTGTCAGGCGCGGTTATTTCGACAGTGTCGCCGAATTCGACATTCCGGAGGGCGATTACAACGTAGTCATCCGCCGGGGCAAGCTGTACCATCCCGCAGAGTTTACCGTATCGCTCACTGAACCGGTGTCCCGCACCGTTAAGCTGGAGCGGATCATCGACCCCAAGACCATGGGCTTCTACGCATTTGATGCGCACTCCCACATCAGCCGCCAGAAGATGGGCAAGGACGGCGTTGCTGACATCCGCACCATGGGCGTGAGAGCGCGCGGTGAGGATTGGAACGTCTATTTCGCCGGAACGCCCTACGATGGCGAAAATCACTATCACATCTACTTCGGCGGTACGGATCACATCACCACCTATCGCGAATATTACAAGGACCTTCTCGAATCGGAAAAGCGGGACGACTATCTGGTCGATCCCGGCGGAGAATTCATCAAGTATCGCTACGGCCATATCGTGCTGGCGAACTATGTGGAGCGCCCGCCAGTTGACGAATTCCGCGATCCCATGTATCACTGCTACGAGCAGAATCGTTATACTCCCAGCATCGGTATCCCGGAATTCACCAATGCTGCGCCCTCCATTGCACTGAAGAAATACCGCGATGAGAATTCCTTCGCTGTTTTCTGTCATCCCACCAGCTGGTGGACAGAGCCCCGCAGTGAGCAGTTTGTGACCAATATTTCTTCCACCATCGCGTTCGATTCGCTGACCGGCATGGTGGATGCCATGGTCATCCTCGGCTACGGCGCAGACAAGACCAATTACCGCAAGATCTGGTACGCACTGCTCAACCGCGGCTGGCGCATGACCGGTGTGGCCGAGACCGACCACTGCGGCGACGATCCGGATCATCTCTCCGGCAAGCGCACGGTGGAGCCTTATCGCACCTACTCCCGCTGCAAGGCGTTCACGCTGGATGAGGTTTCCGCATCCGTTCGCCGCGGCGACTGCTTTGCCACCTCCGGCCCGCTCCTTGACTACACGCTGGACGGCCGCATCCCCGGCGAGGTCATCCCATGGGAAGAGGGCAGAGAGTATGAACTGAAGGCAAAGGCATGGGCCTGCTGTGAGGGCACACTCCGCGAGATCGAGATCGTGGTCAACGGCGAAACGATCGGCAAGCCCGCACCCGATGAAAACGGCGAGCTGACCATGAAGGTCACGCTTCCGGCGGAAGGCTATGTGCTGTGCATCCTCCGCGACAATGCAAAGAATGTGGCGGTGGCAAATCCCGTCTACGTGCGCAATACGCCCTTTGTCAACGATAATTTCCGCGCTCACGTGATGATCGACGTGACGCAGAACGGCTGCGGTGCAAACGGAAGCTTCACCACCGACGAAAATCCCGATCCCGTGGTATTCGACGGCAAGGTTGACTGCTATATCAACCCCATGAGCCGCATTTACGTCACCGTCGGCGATGAGACACGCACCTTCGAGCCTTTCTTCGATGAGGAGCTTCAGGCGCATTTCGCATATTCCTACTCCGGCGATTTCATGAAGGATTTCCCCGGAATGATCAGCGGCGAGGTGCCGGTGGAGGCATTCCGCATCGACGAGATCATCGCCCGCCTGAAAAATCTCACCGCAAAGATGGATTTCGGCGTGACGAAGGAATTCCTCGAAGCCGGAAATCGCGGCAAGAAGTTCGACAGCGGCTCGAAAGTGCCGGAGATTGACGAAAACGTCTTCCGCGGCGCATCGTTTGCCGGCAGTGTACCGGATGTAAAGCTTTTTGATACCGAAGTTCCGCGCCTCATTTGGGAGGGTCACGATGACGCTTCTGCCTGCATGGCAAGAGCGTTCGCCATCGCCGCAAGCAAACTGCGCATCCCCCCCGAATCCAGCGGATATGTGAAGCCCATGCTTTACACCGAATTTGCCGATTCCATCTTCATGTGGGGCAACTGCTTCAACTCCATGTACGGCGAGTATGCATCCCATCTGTTCGATTTCATCGGACTTCTCGACAATTTCTACGCAAAACAGCATGATGACGGCTACATCTGCCGCCAGCTGGACATCACCACCGGCATAGATCGCTTTGAAAAGCACGATCCCTCCTCCACCGGCCCGGACATCTTCTCGCTGGCGGAGTGGATGCACTACAAGCATATCGGCGACAAGGCGCGTCTGGCGAAGGTTTACCCCGTACTGTTTGCCTTCCATCGCTGGCTGAGAATCAACCGCACATGGCCGGACGGCTCCTACTTCACCAGTGGTTGGGGTGCCGGCATGGACAACATCCCGCGGGTTGATGACAAGTATTACCGCCCCGCCAAGGATCACGGTCACGCAGGCTGCATCGATACCACCGCACAGCAGGCACTGGATGCCAAGCTGCTTCTTGAAATGGCGGCGGAATGCGGCATCACCCACGGCACGGACGAGCTGGCGGAGGAATACGAAGCGCTGACAAGGCTCATCAATGAGAAAATGTGGAGCGAGACGGACGGCTTCTATGAGGATATCGACCGCACGGGCAAGACTACCGGCGTCAAGCATATCGGCGCGTTCTGGACACTGCTTGCAGGCGTTGTTCCGGCAGAGCGCAGAGCACGCTTCATCGCTCATCTCGACGATCCTGCCACCTTCCGCGCACCCATGGGCACACGCTCGCTGGCTGCTGACCATCCCGGCTTCGTACCGGAGGGCGGCAACTACTGGCGCGGCGGCGTATGGTGCATCACCGAGCTGATGATCGTGCTGGGCCTTGAGAGCATCGGCGAGACCGAAAAGGCGCACGAGATGGCGAAGCGTCACGTGGAAGCGGTGGCAAAGGTTTACCGCGATACGGAGACCATCTGGGAGAGCTATGATCCTATGACCGTCGCACCCGGCCGGCTGTACGGCAATCAGGTGCGCCGCGAATTCGTGGGCTTCTCCGGCGTAACGCCCATTCTCCTTGCCATGGAGCAGGTCGTCGGCATCCGTGTACGCGGCGGCAAGGTGGAATACACGCCTCACCTCACCGAGCGTCATGGTGTGGAAAATCTCCGCGTCGGCGATCAGAGCGTTTCCGTTATCGTGGAAAACGGCGTTCTGACGGCCAAGTCGGAGCATGGCTTCACGCTGGTCATCGGCGAAAAATCCATGGAAATCCCCGCAGGACAGCAGACTGTCAACGTATAAACATAAGAATCCCTCGGCTGACGCCGAGGGATTCTTGTGTCAATAGATCCGCCGCTTGGTGTCTTTCGGCAGGGAAATCGTCCAGCTTTGCAGACGGGCGCGGCTTGAAAGATAGCGATCCTCAAAGGATTTCATATGGATCCACGAGCCGCGGTAGTTGATCTTTTTCAGGCGCGGGAATTCGTCGAGATCGATCTGCCAAGGGCCGGGGGCGACGGTGACAGTCTCCTCGCCGCAGAGTACGGCAAGTGCGGCGCGCATCCAGTCTGCGGGGCCGATCTTCTGTCCGTCCACGGTGATGTCGGTGGGCAGGAATGTGCCGTCGGCGACCTGTTCAGCGGCGGCGCGGATGTCATCGGCGCGAAGCGTTACCGGCTCACGGATGGCATAAGGCGTGTCAAGGAAGCCGTACACCTTGCCGCAGATATGCTCGTCTTTGCCCATGAGAAAATCGCGGCAGGCCAGCATAATATCGGAGAGGGAGAGGGATTCGGGCATGGTCACGGGGAAGAAATCCTCAGAAAGCAGCGCACGGATCTCGGGCAGCTGTGCGGGTTTCACCACGCGGCGGCATTCCAGCTTTTTCGTCAGCTCGCTGTAGGTTGTGGGATGGAAGCGCGGATCGTTTTTCACCGTTTCGAGGAAGAAGCGGAGATTTTCCTCAAACTTTTTCACCTGTTCCGGCGGCACGGGCGTACTCATGATCCAGTCGGATTCCGGACGGTTTTCGCCTTTGAAATTCTGCTCGTCGTAGAATTCCGCAGCCGCATTGAGGGCGGGGTGATGATAGACGATGCAGATTTCAAGCTCGGCCATTTTTTCGATCATGTCCAGCACGTCGGACTTCTCCCACACGCCGAAATAATCGAGCGGATGGTGATAGCCGAGGTTGATCATATTGCAGTAGCGCAGGGGACGACCGACGGCTTCATCGCAAACCAGACTGCCGTCGTAGATCGGGATGCCCATGTCCGCGTAGCCGTAGGTGGCAACATAGGAGGTGGACATTCCGGGCGGACAGGCGGCGGCAAATGCGCAGTCACCGAGGATGTCGCGCAGAACATTCAGCGCCGCATCCTCTTCCTCGCGGAAAATGCGCATGGCCTCATCGAAATCCGCAAGATCGGTGTATTCGTTGATGGTGGGGTGATGGGAATGGCGCATGGTGTGCGTCTCGATCTCGCATTGCTTCAGCTCGTCGATGACGTCCTGTCTGCCCCATTTTACCAGTGCCTCGGCGGTGCGGGCAACCACATTATGGCAGGGCATGAAGCCCGCCTCCCGCACGATTTTTGACGCGCGGAGAATGCCGTCGGCGGCGTGAGGATTGACGTAATCCTCGGTGTCAAAGCTGATGATAAGTTCTGTCATGATAAACCTCCCGGTTCCTTTAATGATTCTGCGAACATTATAGCAAAACGTGCAGGCAAAGTCAAGCCGAACAATGTGAAATTCACGAAATGTTCACACTTGGAGGATGGCAGCGGTTACGCATATAACAATAATCTTCAAAATATTTATTTCTCCCATGAAATCCCCGCTGTGACCTTGACATTATGTCGGAATTATGATATAATTGTAAATTGGTAGAATCTGTTTTTCGACAGAAAACGACTGAAGTTTAATTTTTCAAACAGATTCAGGAAGGAAACGACTATGAATGAACTTGGCGATCTTCTTGTTATGACATTCGGCGCGGCCAATGACCTTGTGAGGATCATTCTGCTGTTTATGACGATTCCCATGCTGCTCAACTGCTTCTTCGGTTACCAGATCCTGAAGATCATGATTACCATCAGCGGCATTCTGACCGGCGCGGTTGTCGGTCTTGTGCTGGGATTTCTCATCGGCGGATCGGTGGGCGGCGTCATCTTTTTGCTGCTGTTTGCGATCCTGTTCGGATTTCTCGCATTCAAACTCTACCGCTTCGGTATTTTCATGCATTTCTGGCTGCTCAGCACTGCGCTGTTTGCCGTCATCTTTATCATCGCCGGTGCGGGTGATATGATCCCCCTCGCGCTCATCTTCGGCCTCGTTGTCGGCATTCTCGCGCTGATCATCCACAAATGGTTTATCATTTTCTCCACCGGCATTTCCGGCGGTATGAGCGCCGGCCTTTCCCTCGGAATCTGCATCCCCTCGATCCCGGCGGGCATCATCATCGGCGTGATCCTCACCGTTCTCGGCATCATCGTGCAGTTCCGGCTGGAGAAAAAGCGCGCGGCGAAGGACATGGTGCAGAATCAGCAGACGGTGGTCTACATCCAGAACGGCGTTCAGGTTCCCGCACCTGCGCCTGCGCAGAATCCGGCACCGGCTGTGAATCCGCCCGCACCGACACCTGCGCCTGTACCAACTCCCGCACCCGCACCGCTGCCTCCCCAGTTTACCACGCTGGCAAGCATCACGCCGTCCACCTACTGCCCGGCGAGCCGTCTGCTCATCGAGCGGGTGACGCTGTCGAAAAATGCGGCGGAAGAGGCGTTCATTCAGCTGTCCTGCCGCTATCTCGGCAGTGCACCGGCCATCGCCCTCTATTTCAAGGTGGTAGGCTATGACGTGACCGGCGCAAAGCTGGGCGAGCAGGTGCTGAGCTTCATCGACCTGAACGTTCAGCCCGGCGGCATTTACGATTCGCGCATCGTGAAGCTGTTTGACAATTCCGTGCGCAAGGCTGACGTGACCGTGACCCAGATTGTGGACGGGAATTACGGCGTTTCCACCTTCACCGAGGCTGATGTGCGTCCTCTGCCCACCGGCTCGAAGATCTCCGAGCGCGTTTCGCCCGAGATCATGGAGCTGATGGCACTCACCGGCGACGAGCAGTATTTCTGGTCGGAACTGGAGGGCGGACTGTGGTTCTGCACCTGCGGACACATCGGCGC
>SVSO01000159.1 GCA_015064195.1 Oscillospiraceae bacterium | reverse complement strand
TGTCTACGGTGCGAGCCAGTATTATCACCACATCGACAGCATCAGCTACGGCAAAACGCCGGGCGAGGGCGGTATGCCGCCTATGCTCTATCCCACCCATTCCACCGGCATGATCCTCTCTGCGGTAGATTCCTATGCGAAAAAGGTGGCCTGCTTCGGCTACAAGGATAAGGAAAACGATGGACGCTTCGGCAAGGATCTGAATCTGTGGGACAACGAATTCTCCAATCAGTATATGTTCCTTGAGCTTGCCAACGGCGGCACGGCGCGCGTTACTGAGGGCCGGCGCTTCGGCTGGATGAAGCCCAGCTCCTATATCTCCGCGCTGTACGGTACAAAGGGCGGCTATGAATTCTCCAACGCGCAGCATATTTTAGTGGAAAAGGATATGGCAAGCGAAAAGGAGCGTGTCATGCTCACCGATGTCAGTGATTATGTCAACACCGCCGGTATGGTGGAGCATAAAAACGATGCGGACTTCAAGGATCGCGTGGCCAACGGCGCATGGCAGTGGAGCGACATCGCGGCGGTTCAGCTGGAGGAAGCCAAGCGTCTGCCGGAATCCTATGCTGCGCTGGCCAACGGTCATATGGCGACCCACAAATTCCTCATCGACGATTTCTGCACGGCAGCGTATACGGGCATCATCCCCACGCTCAACGCATGGACGGCGGCGCGCTATACCATCCCCGGCCTTGTGGCCATCGAATCCGCAAAGCTTGGCGGCATTCCCATGGATATTCCGGATATGGGCGATGCACCAAAGAATTAAGGAGAAACGATCATGTTTGAAAGAATCACTCCCGAAGCGGCGGGCATTCCGTCGGAAAAGGTGCTGCGGTTTGTCAGAATGCTGGACGATTACAATTTTGCCACCCACAGCCTGATCATGGCGCGGGGCGACAAGATTTTCGCAGAGGCGTACTGGGCGCCATTCGATGCGAAGTTCAATCACCGGATGTATTCGGTATCCAAGAGCTTCGTGGCCATTGCGGTCGGCATGGCAATCGAGGACGGACTGCTGTCGCTGGATGATAAATTCATGAAATTTTTCCCAGAATACATGGAGCAGGCCGACGATGCTCTGCGCGAAGCTACGGTTCGGGATATGCTGATGATGCGATCGTCCATGACCACCTATCACGATTACTGGTGGAAAGACGGTTCTGACCGCACGGCGGCGTATTTCACCCAGAAATCTTCCAAGCTCCCCGGCACGCTGTATCATTACGACAGCGCGGCATCCTACATGATGAATGTGGTGGTGGAAAAGCTGACCGGCAAGGAATTTCTTGAATATATGAAGGAAAAAGTCCTGCTTGACATGGGCTTCTCGAAGGAATCCTACACGCTCCATGTGCCCGGCGGCCATACAATCGGCGATTCCGGTGTCATGTGTACGGCACGCGATCTGCTCATTTTTGCAAAATTCGTGCTGAATGGCGGCGTCTGGAAGGGCAAACGGTATGTGAGCGAATCCTTCATGCGGGATGCGGTGTCGAAGCTGACGGATAACCGGGTGGATTCCTCGCTGGGGCTTCACAATCATAACGGATATGGCTACTACATTTGGACGACGAGAAACGGCGGCTTCTCCTTTGTCGGAATGGGCGATCAGCTGATGTTCTGCGATCCGGAGAAGGAGTTCATCTTCGTCATCACCTCGGACAATCAGGGCAGTGAGGCTGTCACCCGCGCGCTGATCACCCACGAGCTATACTCAAATATCATCCCGTCTCTCGGCGATGCACTTCCGGAAGATCCGGCAGCATCGGATGCGCTGGCGGCGTATCTTGACAGCCGCACGCTCATCTGCGAGAAGGGTGCGTATGAAAGCCCGCTGAAGGAAGCGATCGACGGCGTGACCTATACGCTGGAGGACAATGCCATGGGCGTGTCGGATTTCACGGTGCGCTTTGACGAAAACGGCGGTACGCTCACCTATACGGTGAGAGGTGCGGAAAAGCGGATTCCCTTCGGCTTCGGCGCTAATCGCCCGGGCAAGCTTCCGAATGATAAGCGGTTCGGGCTGACGGCGGCATGGTATGAGGACGGCGCATACGAGGGCGTGGCCTCCGCCTGCTTCCCTGAGCCTGACAAGCTTCGCATCCGGATGCAGATGGTGGACACCTACTTCGGCGGGCTTGTATGGACGCTCTGCTTCAAGGATGAGCGCGTCACCTATAATGTGAAAAAGACCGGCTCCCGTGTGCTTGACGGCATTGCAGGCATTGCCATGGGCAAAAAGAAATAAGCGGCAGGATCAGGAGGAATCAAATGACAGTTTTCCCGAAAAACGCCCGCGTCGTCTTTCTCGGCGACTCCATCACCGCGTGCTGCAACTGGGCGACGCGCGTGGTGGACTATTACACGAAAAATCTCCCCGAGCTTTCCGTGAAATTCAAGAACAGCGCCGTCGCAGGCGGCACGCTCAGCACAATGCTGGCATATTTTGAGCCGGACACCCTGCCCTTCAAGCCCACTCATGCTACAATTTTCCTTGGCGTGAATGATTCCCGCAACAGCGCGCTCGATAATCCCGACGAAACTGCGCGTGACAACGCACTCGCGCAGGCATTCGCACGCTACAAGGCAAATTACGAGACTCTGCTTGCGCTTCTGAAGGAGCATGGAATCACGCCGATTCTCATCACGCCCGCTCCCTATGCGGAATATTTCGAAACCGGACAGCCGGTGCATCCCCACGGCCATGAGCTGATCCGCCGCTATGCGGAGCACGTGCGGTATCTTGCGCGCCGCGATAAGCTTGAGCTTGTCGATTTCCACGCGCGCATGGCAGAGCTTTACCTTGACGAAGCTCTGTACAATCCCGACCGCATCCATCCGAACGACTTCGGCCATTACCGTATGGCGGAATGCTTTCTGAACGCGCAGGGACTGGAAGCCCCCGAATACCGGACACTCGATGAAATTCTCGAAGAGCCTGTCATCGGCGAATGGAAACAGCTGACGCATCTCATCCGCCGCGTATGGGGCACGGAGCTGATGCTCGTGCGCGATTATGAGATGCCGCTTGAAGAAAAGCTGAAAAAGATGCAGGATTATATCGACGACAGAGGCTGGAGCGGCTCTCCCGTCGCGATCACTCTGGAGGCGCTGTCGAAGGAATACCTCATCTACAAGCCAAAAGAAGCCGAGATGACCGCGCGCATCAGCGAGATCATGGAGGAGATCTATAAATAAGTATCACCACCGTCAGCAGGAAAAATCCCGACAGCCAAGGAAAGAGGATGGGGTTATGGTTTTCTCCTGCCCTGCCAGCGCTCATGGCAAAGCCATGAGCGCGTTTTTGCGCGTTAGCACTCCAGAGGCGCGCCTGATAACGCACAGCACGTCAGCGCCCCCCGATTCAGTTGTTAAATAACTGTAAACTATAGAAAAAACCCTTGATTTTTTGCAAAAAAAGGATTACAATATAATCGTACGTTAGCACTCAACTATGGCGAGTGCTAAAAACTACGAAATCAATGCCGGTAAAACGGCAAAAACAGGAGGAATATAGTATGACGATCAAACCGCTTTGCGACCGCGTTGTCGTAAAAATGGTAGAAGCAGAGGAAACCACCAAGAGCGGCATCATCCTTGCAGGCGCTGCAAAGGAAAAGCCCCAGGTTGCCGAGGTTGTGGCAGTTGGACCCGGCGGAATGGTTGACGGCAAGGAAGTCGTTATGACCGTTTCCGTTGGCGAAAAGGTTATCACCAGCAAGTATTCCGGTACCGAAGTCAAGTGCGACGGTCAGGAGTATATCATCGTCCGCCAGAGCGACATTCTCGCAGTGGTTGAATAATTCAGGAGGGACTATACAATGGCTAAGAATATTATTTACGGCATCGAAGCAAGAAACGCACTGCTCGCAGGCGTTGACAAGCTGGCCAACACGGTTAAGATCACCCTCGGTCCGAAGGGCCGCAACGTGGTTCTCGATAAGAAGTACGGCGCTCCGCTGATCACCAACGACGGTGTTACCATCGCCAAGGAGATCGAGCTTGAGGAAGCTGCTGAAAACATGGGCGCACAGCTCGTTCGTGAGGTTGCTACCAAGACCAATGACGCTGCCGGCGACGGTACCACCACCGCTACCCTTCTCGCTCAGGCATTCATCACCGAGGGCATGAAGAATGTTACCGCAGGTGCTAACCCCATCGTGATCCGCAAGGGCATCCAGAAGGCAGTTGACAAGGCAGTTGCCGCTCTCGTTGCAAACTCCAAGAAGGTCAACGGTTCTGCTGACATCGCTCGCGTCGGCACCATCTCCGCTGGCGACGAAGTGATCGGTACTCTCATCGCTGACGCTATGGAAAAGGTTACCTCCGACGGCGTTATCACCGTTGAGGAATCCAAGTCCGCTGAAACCTACTGCGAGGTTGTGGAAGGTATGCAGTTCGACCGCGGTTATCTGTCCCCCTATATGGCTACCGATACCGACAAGATGGAAGCTGTCATCGACGACGCTCTCATTCTCATCACCGAGAAGAAGATCTCCAACATTCAGGAAATCCTGCCCCTGCTGGAGCAGATCGTTCAGGCCGGCAAGAAGCTGCTCATCATCGCTGAGGATGTTGAGGGCGAGGCTCTGACCACTCTCGTACTCAACAAGCTCCGCGGCACCTTCGTATGCGTAGCAGTCAAGGCTCCCGGCTTTGGCGACAGACGCAAGGAAATGCTCCGCGACATCGCAACCCTCACCGGCGGCGAAGTGATCTCCGATGAGCTTGGTCTTGAGCTGAAGGATACCCAGCTGTATCAGCTCGGCCGCGCACGTCAGGTTAAGGTCAACAAGGAAAACACCATCATCGTCGGCGGCGCAGGCGAGTCCGATGACATCAAGGCTCGCATCGGCCAGATCAAGGCTGCCATCGAGACGACCACCTCTGATTTCGACCGCGAAAAGCTCCAGGAGAGACTGGCGAAGCTGTCCGGCGGCGTAGCAGTTATCAAGGTTGGTGCGGCTACCGAGACCGAGATGAAGGAAAAGAAGCTCCGCATCGAAGACGCACTCAACGCTACCAAGGCAGCGGTTGAGGAAGGCATCGTAGCAGGCGGCGGCACGGCTTACCTGAACGTTATCGACGACGTGAAGGCTCTGCTCGACACCGTTGACGGCGACGAAAAGACCGGCGTGAAGATCGTGCTCAAGTCCCTCGAGGCTCCCGTTCGTCAGATCGCTGAGAACGCAGGCTTTGAAGGCTCGATCATCGTTGACAAGATCATGTCCAGCGGTAAGAAGGGCTACGGCTTCGACGCATACAACGAAGTATACGTTGACATGATGGAGACCGGTATCGTTGACCCGACCAAGGTTACCCGCTCCGCACTCCAGAACGCTGCAAGTGTTGCCGCAACCGTCCTCACCACCGAGGCTGTTGTTGCTGACATCAAGGAGCCCGAACCCGCAGCTCCTGCCGGCGGTATGGGCGGCGGCATGGGCGGTATGTATTAATATCGCGAACAATCGCATCAATGAAATCGCCGCGCGAAAGCGCGGCGATTCTTTGCGTTGGGGTCAGAAATTGCAGTCTTTTTTCACAAGCTCGGTACAGCCGTCCGACATAAGCGTTCCCTTGCAGTCGGAGAAGCTGCCGGTGATACGCACGTTATCGAGGGTAATTGCATGGCCGTTTTTCATTTCCAGCAGGTACGAGCCGCGCGCATCGATCATCTTCTGTGTCATCGTCTCATAGCGGTCGCTGACGGAAATCTCCACATTGCGAATGTTGATATTTTCCAGCGTACCGTCGGTACAGCGGATATAGGATGTGGCGGTGGCTTCCGTGCGGATGTTTTCAATGGTAATATTGCGCACCGTTCCGCCGTTGTCCACATTTCCCTTGATGAATCGGTCCGCATCCGAGCAGGATACATTCGACAGGTTCACATCCTCGATGATGGCACAGCCCTTTGTTGAATAGCTGGTGTTGAATTCGATGATCTTCGACACCTTGTCCACCACAAGATTGGAGAATCGGGCGTGACGGATGGTGCCGCTGCCCACACCGATGCGGAACGCGGATACGGTTGCGCGTATGACACAGTTGGTGACAGTGACATACTCACAGTGCATGGATTTATCCTTCACCTTGCCCTCGCAGCAGCGGAGCGTGATGGCATCGTCGCCCGTGTTGATAATGCAGTCTGACACGGTGACAAAGCGGCTGGTGTCGATGTCGATGCCGTCGGAGTTGAGCATATTGAAGGGGTTGAATACCTTGATGCCGCGGACGGTGACGAATTCACAGCCGAGGAAATAGCATGACCAGCAGGGTGAATTATGGATGGTGATGCCTGTGACCTCGATGTGCTTTGTCTCGATAAAGCAGATGAGCTGGCCGGGACGCATTTTCTCTGCATCCTTCAGCTTAGTGATGCCGGAACGCCACCAGTATGAACCGCCGCCTGTAAGATGATCGTCCACGAAAGCATAGCAGTTGCCGTCGATCGTGCCGAGGCCGGTGATGGCGACATTTTTCGTTTCAAGCGCGATGATGAGATGCTTGCCGACCCAGCCTTCGACTTTGACGATGCGGCTATTCTGCTCGAATGCGTCAATGTCGTTGTAATCGTCCATGTTGTCGCTGGCCAGCAGAGTTGCGCCAAGCTCCAGATGAAGCTCCACGTTTTCCTTCAGCCAGATCGTGCCGGATTTCCATGTTCCGGCGGGAATGATCACCTTGCCGCCGCCGGATGCGGTGCAGGTGTCAATGGCAGCCTGAATTGCGGCGGTGTTGAGCGTTACGCCGTCAGCGACGGCACCGTAATCTTTGATGTTATACATGGCGTGTCTCTCCTACTCAATTTATAGCGTCGATGTCTTCGATCAGTTTATCAATGTCAGCAAGAATGGCAGATTCCATCGACGCATAATCGGTAGTGAGGGTGTTAACCCTGCGTTTTCCGATGTTATTTAACAAAGTGTTGCCTGTTATTGCGTATGTCACCGCCGGCTCGAAGCGCAAGCCGTCAAAGATGAGATCGAGCATCTCTGCGCTGTCGGCATCGTAGGTGTAT
>SVSO01000158.1 GCA_015064195.1 Oscillospiraceae bacterium | reverse complement strand
CCTCCCGGTATTCGCCGTGGAACAGGGAATAGCCGTCCACAAACAGCACAGGCTCACCCCGCCGGAGCGCATTCTGATAGGTGGTGTAGAGAATATCCCGGCGGCGGACGTCGCTTGGATTCCACAGCCAGAAGTCCGGTCGGCCAACGAAGATCACCGGCGTTTTCGGATGAGCAGCGCGGAATTTCAGGTACGCTTTTTCATGGGTCGCCGCAAGATATTCCTCATTCGGCGCGTTGTGATCGTAATCCAGCACGAACACGGAGGGATCGAGGGCGGCGATGTAGTCGGTGATGGCCTCCTCCGCCTTGCACGATCCGGCAAATCCCAGATTCACGTAGTCGCAGTCGAGGCGGCGGGAGATGATGGCTTCATAGCTCATGCCGGGTCTTGATGCGTGACCGCCGTGGGTGATGGACGAGCCGTAATAGAGCACCGGCTTCTCGTATCGGTAATCGCCGCGGCGGGAGAGGCTTGCATCCGGTGCGAGACCGATGAAAAGCTGCTTCACGCCTGCCATGGTGGGCATATTCAGCGTCAGCTCAACTTCGCCGGCATGGTTTTTGTCGCCGTCGAGGGCGAAAACGTGGGTCAGCGCGTCACGCTCCGTGTCGGGATTGCAATAGCACGCCGTGCCGATCCAGCTGTCGCGGCCGTTGTATCGGGAATACAGATCGAAGCCGCGGGTGGCCGTTGGCGACATGGCGGTGCAGGGAGCTTCGCCGTTGTAGCGCACGTGCAGGACGGCGTAGGGGGAATTGGTGCAGAACCGCACCCGTCCGCCTGCGGTCAGTCTCGACTGGCCGTGGACGTTCGGCGAGGTCGCCGCCGCCACATCCTCGGGAATGCGGCGGAATACAGGCTGATTTTTCGTATCGTACAGGCCGTACACGCGGAACGGCTCTTCCCGCACATCGAAAAACTGCGCGTTCATTTTATCAGCCGGAAGGGTGATTCCCAGCTGTTCAGCGGTGTAGATGCTCATTTCCGGCCTCCTTCCATGGTGAGGGCAAATGCGACCGCCCGTCCGATGGCATCCGCCATCCGGCTCATACCAAGGTCGCTTGGGTGCGTGCCTTCCACCGTGCAGTCCTCCGCCAGCTCGCCGGTGAACATCTGGGAGCCGTCAACGAACAGCACAGGCTCACCCCGACGGAGCGCATTCTGATAGGTGGTGTAAATGACGTCGCGGCGGGTAGTGTCCGACGGATTGCGGTAATGGAAATCCGGCTTTGTGACCATGACGACCGGCGTTTCGGGATGTGCCGCGCGGAAGGTGAGATAGCCCTTCTCATGGGTGGCGGCAAGAACCTCCGCATTCGGCGCATTGTGGTCGTAATCGTAGACGAAAACCGAGCAGTCGAGGGATGCGAGGTAATGCATCATCACGTCCTCCGCATGACACGCGCCGGGGAAGCCGAGATTGATGAAATTCACGTCGAGACTGCGGGAGATGAGGGACGGATAGCTCATGCCGGGGCGGGTCGCACACGCTCCGTGGGTGATGGACGAGCCGTAATAGAGCGCCGGCCGCTCGATGCGGTAATCGGCGCGGCGGGAGAGGCTTGCATCCGGCGCGAGGCCGATGAAAAGTCTGCGCAGTCCGCCATTCAGGGGAAGATTGAGGGTCAGCTCATATTCGCCGTTCGCATTTTTCTCCCCGTGGACGCTTTTGACCATGGAGAGGGCGGGGGTAGAGCTTGTCGTGCCCTTGGGCGGACGGTATCCGGCGCACCACGAATCGCGTCCGGCGCGGGCGGCATAGAGATCGAAGCCCATCACGACGGTCATCGGAACCACATGATTGGGGCTGACGGCGTAATATTCCGCATGAATCGCCACATAGGGGGAGCTGGTGCAGAATCGCACACGGCCGCCGGAGTTGAGGCGGGCCATGCTGCGGACAGCGGGTGATGCTGCCGCCGCCACATCCTCGGGAACGCGGCGGAATTCGGGCTGGTTTTTATAATCGTACAGACCATACACGCGGAAAGGCTCCTCGCGCACGTCGTAGAATTTCACGCCGTCCAGCGCCAGCACGTCGCCGGCGGTGATGCCAAGCTCGGCGGGGGTATAAACGTTCATCGGGCAGACCTCACATAGCCAGCGCGTAGTTCACCGCGCGGCCGATAGCATCTGCCATACGCGCAAATCCCACATCGTTGGGATGACAGCCGTCCACCGTGCATTCCTCATGGAGATGGCCTTGGAACAGGGACTGTCCGTCAACAAAGATCACCTTTTCGCCGCGCTTCCTTGCGGCATCGTAGGTCTCGAAGATCACGTCCCGACGGTCAGCGCAGTCGGTATTCGGCCAGCTGTTGGGCTTGCCCACCATGACGACTGGCGTGTCCGGATGGGCGGCGCGGAAGGTGAGGTAGAGCTTCTCGTGGGTCTCCTTTAAGTAAGCGGCATTGGGCGCGTTGTAGTCGTAATCCATGACGAAAACCGACGGATCGAGGGAAGCGAGGTAAGCGCACATGGTGTCCTCCGCCTTGGCCGAACCGTTCATGCCCAGATTGATGAAATTGCAGTCGAGGCGGCGGGAGATGATGGCGGGGTAGATCATGCCGGGTCTGGATGCGCCGACACCGTGGGTGATGGACGATCCGTAATAGAGCACCGGCTTCTCATGGCGGTAATCGGCGCGGCGGACAAGCTCTGCCGTCTCGTCAAGGCCGATGTAGACCGCGCCCACCGGGGAATTGATGGGAAAGTTGATGGTGATGTCCTTCATGCCGGGTTCAAGGTCAACGATGGCGTGGAAGCCCTCGTTGTAGCCGGAGAACGGCGGACGGAATACGCCGGCGAAAGTGTCGCGTCCGGCCAGATTCACGTAGAGATCGAAGCCGTTGGATGCGATGATGGGCGCATTCATGCGGTAGGTCGGATTGACGTTGACGGCGCGGAGTGCGACGAATCGGGACGTGGTGGAGAACCGGATGCGGCCGCCGGTGGTCTCAACGTGCAGATTTTTCACGTTGACGCTCACACGCTCGGCAACATCGGTGGGCATCCGGACAAATTTCGATTTGTCGGCGTTGTCCTGCAGACCGTAGATGCGGAATGCGTCGATTTCGCGGACATCGTAGAAGCGGATGTTTTCACGCTTGGTGATCGCTTCGTCGTTGATGCCCAGCTCCTCGCAGGTTTTGCATGGATAGTGGATCATGTCAAAATCCTCCTTACAAAGAAGTTAAAATAATTTTCCATTTTTCACGCAGCTTCTCCATGGTCATGGCGGCATTGGCCGGACTGGTGGAGGGCAGGCAGACGGCGGAAAGCTCGGGAAAATGCTTGCAGAATAAGCGATGCGCCGTTTTGCCGCTGCAGAAAATTGTTTCGATTTTGGTGGATGCCAGCAGTGTGAGGATGTCGCATGGCACCTCGTTTTTAATGCTGGCATCGGATGAGCCGTCGATCTCGCAGGAGGCCAGCACGTCCCACAGCGCGATGTGGTTTCGCAGGAGAAATGCCCGCCGCTCGTCGATACTCATGGGGCAGTCCTCGTGATAAAGCTCTGCCATAAGCGGCCAGAACCGATTGCGCGGATGGCCGTAATAGAAGCCCATCTCCCGGCTTTTCACCGACGGAAAGCTGCCGAGGATGAGAATGCGCGACCGGTCATCGTAAACCGGGGCGAAGGGATGGATAACGCTCATTTTTTCGCCCGCTTCGACACCAGCTTGTAGATCTCATTGACCGCGAGGGTGAGGACTGCCGCCGACGCGATGCCGATGAAGCCGGGGACTCCGATGGGCACGATGTCGAAGATCGCGCCGAATTCGGGAAATACGAGCGAAAGTGCGGCAAATGCGGCCACCGCGAGGGTGAGCAGCAGATAGCTGACCGACATCCGCATTCCCGGCTTGAAAAGGCTCTGTTCCGCCGCCAGCGATGCGAAGGTGATCAGCTGACACGCCATCATGGCAAAGAAGGACACGGCGGAAAGTGACGGCCCGTCCAGCGGATGGCCGGAAAGGGCGAGGATCGGCCCGATGGCGAGGATGCAGAGTGCGCCGAACAGGGCGAACAGCATCGATCGCGCGAACAGGAAAAACGGACGCTCCAGCTGTTCTTCCGCATCGTCGCGGAGAATGAGGGAATTGTACGGCGGCTTTGCAAACGCCGATGCGAGGATCGCGCCGAGGTCGAGGACAAGGCCGCTGACCACGATCTGCATGGGCGTGAGGGCGGTGATGCCCAGGATGAGCGCGCCGATGATGAGGAAAATGCGCATGAGCTGGGTGGTGGTGAGATAGCGCACCATGCGCAGGAGATTTTTGTAGATGGTGCGGGAATATTCCAGCGCGGACACCACAGCGGAAAATCCGCCGCTGCCCTTGTCATCCGCCTCGGAGATCACCACGTCGGAGATGAATTTGAGTGCCTCCGAATCGAAGGAGCTTCCGCCGGCGATGCGGGAATAGGCGGGCGTCTGCCGGGATCGGATGTCGATGCCGCCCTTTTTCGCCTTGGGTGAGATGGTGACGCTGGCGGCGAATCCAACATTCGCTTTTTTGAGGAGCAGTGCGCCGTTCATGCCGCCGGCCAGCAGTCCCACCCGCTCGCCGTCCGCCCGCATCAGCGTGACAATCTTCGCCAGCTTCGCCGGGGAAAGTCCGGTATACATATGATAAAGGGGCAGATTTGCGCGGAGGAGGTCTTCCTTCAGCGAATCGAATTTGTAATCGGAGAGAATGCCCCGCTCGTTTTCGATGAGGCCGATGGACATGGCCAGATATTTGTCGCTTTCGCTGTATTTGTCCGTGGTCATGATGACCCGCACACCCGCCGCCTTGCATCGGGACACGATCTGTGCGATGCCCGGCTGAAGGGGCTCGCGGATGGCGATGAAGCCCTCGAAGGTGAGATCGGACTGGATCGCACCGATGCGCTGGAGGTTGTTGTAGCCGGTGACGCCGGATGCCACCGCCAGCACCCGGTAAGAGCTTTTCATCAGACTTTCCGCAACGCCCATGAATTCCAGCCGGTCGTCGGTGGTCATGCGGCAGATGCGGCCGTTTTCGATGTAATATTCGCAGGAATCGAGGATGGACGGTGCATCTCCCCGGTGGATGCCCATGTACTGCCGGTCGGAATCCATGGTCAGCGTCGTCTCAAACTTGGACGGCCCGCCGGCCGGCATATGTTCGATGATGGGATGAGCGGTGTCGATGGCGGAATTGTACAGCCCCAGGGATTCCGCAAGCTCGATGAGTGCCTGCTCCTCGGCGGTGATCTTCCGGGAGGATGCGCTGAGTGCGGCAAGTCCCATGCCGTAAATGCCGGTGGAAATGACGCCGGAAAGCACGGTGGAGCGCAGCTTGTCCACCCGGTCGATGTCGGCTGCATCGTACAGTCGGCGGGAGGCGTAGATCTTGTCCGCCACCGAATGAGCGCGGGTGATGATGCCGTCCTTGGGGATGATGAGGACGGAGAGTTTTTTTAATTCTTCCAGTTTTTCCGCATTTTTGATGAGGGCGCCCACGTTCACGTCATGGCGGCGCTTCATGGCACCGAAAATGCCGCAGCCCACGATGATGTAGCCGAATGCGGTGTAAAGCTCGCTCATGGCCGCCGCCGCCAGTGAAACACCGGTGAGGAAAACATGGAAAATGCCGTTTTCCGGGCGGAGGATGAGGCTTGCCACGGTGATGATGAACACCATTGCAAGCATGGAAAGACTCCACACCGAGCAGTATTTTTTCAGTGTGGTGAGGATCTTCAGATTTTCGTGGGTCAGGAGCGTTTTCGCTTTGCCGAGGCGGACGGCGGCTGTCTCTTTGCCCGTGGCGGTGACGATGGCGCGGCCGTTTCCGGCGGTGACGATGCTGGTGGCGAAGGCCATGTTGAACTGCCGCTCCATGGGCAGTCCCGGCGAAAAATGGGCGAAATTCGCATCCTTGAGGATGGACGACTGGATGCCCGTCACCATTCCTTCATTAATATATAGCCCGTCTGCGGCGAAAATGCGGCAGTCGGCGGGCACGATGTCGCCGGCGGAGAGGAAGATCACATCTCCCGGCACAAGGCCGCGCATATCCATGAGGGTCAGCTTGCCGTCGCGCATGACCTTGGCGGTGGGCAGGGAATATTCCGTCATGCCGCACAGCACCTTCTGGGCTTTGATGAAGGTGAACACCGCTGCCGCGTAGTTGACGATAAGGATGCCGATGAGGGTATTGGCGGCGATGGGAATGTCGAAAAGCGCGGCGAGAATGACGGCAAACAGCAGGATGAGGGACGCGAGGTCGGTGGGGATGAGCCGTCGGAAGGCGAGTGCCGTGCCCTGCGGCGTTTCGTAGACATTGTTCGCCCCGGCCTCGCGCCGGATCTTCGGGATCTGCTGGGATGTGAGTCCACGGCCGCGCTCGGTCTGAAACCGCCGCTCGATCTGCTCAATGGACTTGTCGTACCAGCTCTCGTTTTTTTGCGTATTCATCAGAGAATATCGATGGCCAGCGCACCGTCACGAACGGACAGTGCCGCGCCGGTGATGCCGCCCTCGTAACGGGCGATGATCTCGGACGCCAGCTGATCTTCCACCTCAGTCTGAATGTAGCGGCGGAGATTGCGTGCGCCGTACTTGCGGGAATAGGCTTTTTCGGCGATGAGAGCTGCCGCTTCCTCCGTCCACGTGAGGCGGATGTCCTTTTCGGACAGCGCATCGCGAAGCTCGGAGAGCATGATGGCGGCGATCTTCGCGCAGTCGGCAACGTCCAGCGCGCGGAAGGTGATGATCTCGTCGATGCGGTTGAGGAATTCGGGGCGCAGGAATTCGGACAGGGATTTTTCCGTGCGGTTTTCCTGCATGGTGGGGCCTTCACCGCCGAATCCCGCCCTTGCCGAGCCGACGGATGCGCCGGCGTTGGTGGTCATGACGAGGATGGTGTTGGAGAAATCCACCACTCTGCCGTGGGAATCGGTGATGTGGCCGTCGTCAAGGATCTGCAGCAGCACATTCAGCACGTCGGAATGGGCTTTTTCGATCTCGTCGAACAGCACCACGGAATAGGGCTTGCGGCGGATCTTTTCGGTGAGCTGACCTGCTTCATCGTGACCCACGTAGCCGGGAGGTGCGCCGATGAGACGGGACACCGCGTGCTTTTCCATGTATTCGGTCA
>SVSO01000157.1 GCA_015064195.1 Oscillospiraceae bacterium | reverse complement strand
CCTCTGCCCACCTCGAAGATCTCCGAGCGCGTTTCGCCCGAGATCATGGAGCTGATGGCACTCACCGGCGACGAGCAGTATTTCTGGTCGGAACTGGAGGGCGGACTGTGGTTCTGCACCTGCGGACACATCGGCGCAGACCGCTGCTTCCACTGCCAGCGCACCGCCGACGCTTGTCTGAAGGGCGAGGGTGCGGCGATCATCCGGCGCATCGTGGACAATGAGGAACGCTGGATCGCCAAAGCGGAAAATGCAAAAACGAAAAAGGAGCTTGCACCGTGCAAAGCGGTGCTGACGCGCATCTGCGAGCTTCTTACCAAGACCGGACTCAGTGCGGAGCTGATCGAAAAATGTCAGGCCGCGCTTGCCGGAATCGACGCTAAGGAAGCGGAGCTTGATCGGCGCGCCAAGGCACAGAAGCGCAGTGCAGCGAAGGGCGGAATCATCGCCCTCATCGTCATCGGCGTGATCCTGTCGCTTGTCATCACGGCCAACATCATCATCGGCCTCGCACCGGGCAAGGGCCGCATCAAAAAGGACATTCAGAGTGACATCCTCGATCAGGATTTTGCCGGCTACACGCTGAAAAAAGCGGACATTGAGCTGGCAGAAAAGGACGGCAACTATCGGGACTACGCCGTTGTTCTGACCGCGCATAATAAGGAAACAAAGGACACGATGCAGTGCAGCGCTCAGATGATCTACCGCAAAAACAGCGGCTGGTTCCAGCGTTATCTGCAGTCCTACAGCGAATACATGGGCGTCATCTACACGCCCGATCATGAGCTTGGCGAGGACGATTTCTTCCTCTATCCCACCCTGTATGTCCATCACGACGACGGCACCATGACGCTGAACGACAACGAGATCCGTGATTTTGACAGCGATGATCTGAAGGTTTCCGTTGAGGTGGAATACGACGAGGCGGAGCTTTCGGAGAATATGGCGGAAATCCCCGTTTATGTGAATGTACACTATCTCAACATGACCGGCCGCGCAAGTCTGGATGCGGAGTACATCTACTGCGGCGATTACAAATGGACGACCGCTGACACGGTGAACATGACACTGGAGCAGGATGTGAAGCTTGCCGAGGCGGAGATGAAGACCATGGCGGCGGCGGGAAAATTCACCTTCCGGGGCGATACGCTGTCCGCGGCAAATATGACCTTTGCCAGCTGGAAGCCGCGCTTTGGCACCGGCTATACGAAAGCGATCGTGACCACCGATTTCGCCTATGACGACGGCACGTGCAGCTTCACCGGCATGGCGGATGTCACATTTACGCTGAAAAATGGCAAATGGGCATTCGATTCCATCGGCATCAAGACCGCATCGGAGATCACGCGCACCGAGGAGATCCCCGACGAGACGATCCTCACCATGCTGCAGGGCATCATTCCCGAGCACTGCACCTTCAACGGCGAATTTGAAGCGGTGAGCATCGCCGGCAAGGAGGACGTGGAGCGCGGCCTTTCGGTGACAGCGGATTACACGACGATCGACGGCCTGTTCCGCGTACACTACACGGCCACGGTGATGCTGGACGACAGCGTGCTGAGCGGCTATGTGCTGCGGGAAGTTGCCGACTATCGATTCGTTAAGGCGGAACTTACCGAGGAGATCAGCGAGACCTTCGATGTGGAATACGAAGTCATCGATGATGGCGCGTTCCCGAATTACACATCCAAATCCGGTACGACAGAGCTGCAGTTGAATATTTACAGCGACTGTTCACTTACAATCAGCATGGATGTGGGACAGCTTGCATGGATTTTCGACGGAAGGATCAATTATCCGAACCAGAATCTGAGTATGGAAAGCTTCTCAAGGTACTACGATGTCTCCTATAAGCTGATCTTACGTGTTAATTCTTACGATCTGCTGTTTGATGTATATCCCAAGTTCACTTACGCTGACGGCAAGCTGACCGGCTCTGTGGAATATGACTGCTGTTCCGCCGGTGTGGGCGGCTTCCGCATCCTATTAAAATAATCAATCAAGGGGGATAACATATGAAAACACGCATTCTCAGCATGATCCTCGCACTTTTGCTGACCGTTACCTTTATCGTACCGGTGTCGGCGGCCATGCAGTATGAGGATCTGTACAAGACCATGCATACCGGCACGGAAACCTTCCGCGACCTCGCGTCGGATGTGAAGACAGGCGACTGGTACTACCTCCCGGTGCGGCATTGCATCAATAACGATCTGATCGCCTTCACGGGCCGGAATGAATTCCGACCCAACGAGCCGGTGACACGGGCAGTGTTTGTCAACGCCATCTTCGCGACCGATGCCCGCCTCGGCTACAAAAAGCCGGTGGGCCGCGAGATCTCCTTCCTCGATACCGAGGATAATCCCTACAAGCCCGCCATCGAATGGGGCGCGCGGGAAGGCATCATCAACGGCTACGGCGATATTTTCGGCGTGGACGATCCGCTGACCCGTGAGCAGGCGGCGATGATCTTCCATCGCTATCTCAAATACCGCGGCTACAGCGTGAGCGTTCCGGCAAGCTATAAGCTCACCTACAAGGACACCGCCAAGATCTCGAAGGAAGCGGCGGAAGCGGTCAGATTCGCTTCGCATTCCGGACTGATGGGCGGCAGAGACGGCAACATCTTCGATCCGCAGGGCAAGCTGTCCCGCGCGGAGATCTGCGTCATGCTGCTCCGGATGTGGGCAAATTACATCCATCCCTCGCTTCCGGACACCGACGGACTTGACGTGCAGAATCGCTTCTCCCTGTCCGCAATCGAGGCGGTCTGGGCGGGAGATCAGACCCTGATGAACGATTACGAGGTTGACTACACCCGCAAGAAAACCATGAAGCGCATCACCACCTTCAACATGGAAACTGCGGAATATTACGGCATTTCCGGCAGCGGCAAGGATAACACGCATTTTGAATATCTCATCAGCGACGATGCAGCCGGCATTTTCACCGTGGCGATCAACTACTGGGGCGACGATGCCACCGATAACGGCGCGAACGAATTCATCGGTAAACTGTTTGATGCGCTGTCTCTCTCCGATCTGGAAAAGCACGTACTGTCGCTTGGCATCAATGACGAAAAAACGACGGTGCTGACAAATTCCCCTTACCGCCAGCTGAAAGTGACGCGCACCTATGCGGAGGATCGTCTGCTCATCCCCACCTACACCTGCACTCTCACATGGAGCGCGGGAGAAGCACGTCCCACCTCCACAACCTACCAATTCCCCGAATACGATGCTGAGCTGCTGAAGCTTATGCCGGTATTTGAGGATTCGTTTGTGTATGATGTGGAAAGCAATCTGAGCGCGGTGCCGTTGGTCATGCTGCTCGGCGCAAAGCGTGGATTCATCCGCACATTTGACATCACCAAGCGCGGCGATCTCAACATCCTGCGCACCGATATCCGCACCTATGAGGGAGACGATACCGGCTACTATTGGGAGCACACCTTCCGCGTGGAATACACGGACGGCGCGGATTCGATAAATCTGCAGGTCAACGCTTACACGCCGGCCTGCACCAATGGGGAAGATGCGCTGACAAAAGCGGTGGAGATCTACAATGCGCTGACAAACGCTTCGATCCAGCGCAAAAAGCTCACCACGATCAGCGAAGAATTCCAGGACGATGTGCTGAAAAAAGGCGTTTACGGCTACCATTATACCGATAGCACGGGGAATGCGGCATATGCTTTCTTCCAGACCATCAAGCACGAAAAGGGCTATTATTACACCCGCATCCTTCTGCGGTAACAGATCATGCATATCAAAAAAATTCTGATTCTGTTGGCGGCACTGACACTGGTCTGCATCGTGTCAGCCGCCTGCGGAGGCTATGGCGGCATCGATGAGGAACTGCCCATCACGCCGACTCCCGCCATAACCGAGACGGAGATCGACGGTCAGCGGGACGAAACCCTCCGCTGGTATCGTCTGGATACCGTCAATACTTACACCGGTTTCCGGAGCAAAGCAGACGCGGTGCTGGGCGTTGAGACGGTATTCGACCCCACCGCTGACCGGAATTCCAAAAACGGCTGCCTGTTCGTCATAAGAATCGACGGCCGTGACATTCACACCGGCAATCCGTCCCTGCACGATGCCTTCCGAAATCGCACCTTTGTGGAGGAATACTGGCAGAATGCGGACGTGCGCACGGCGCTGGCTGAGCTTGCACCGCTGGCGTATCCGGACGTTTCGCCGGAGGATCCCTATGCGCTTTACGCTGCGCTGAATGCCTACTACAATCTCCTTCGCCGCTATGAATCCCCGGACGCATTTCATGCGTCCGCCGGCGTTTCGCGGCAGGAATTCTGCGAGCTGCTTGTAAAAGCATCCGCGCCTGCGGATTCCAAGGCGGAGAATGTGGGAGACGAAGCCGCACGACTGGGATTCCTTTCCGGCGCATCCTACGATATTGCGGCACAGGAAGGGAACATCAGCCGCATTGAGGCGATCTATCTCGTCATCCGCTATTATTTCGGCGATTTCGCGGCAACAAGCATTCCTGTGTCCATGCCCGGTGCGGCAAATGCGGGGGATCTCGCCATGAAGCTTGGATTCAAGACTCAGCATTTCGACGGAAGCGTGACGGCGAAGACCTTTTGGCAGCAGTACACGCTGGCATTCATGCTGGAGCATCCGAACGTCGGGCTGCAGGAGGAGCTGTACGAAGCGCTGGCATTCGCGGCGGAGCTTGGGCTGGTTGACGGCGATGCGTCCCGCTGGCAGGATGCGCTGACCCGCGGCGAAGCAGTGGAGCTGGTGGCCAATGCCTTTCTCGCGCTGAACGAGTGGGAAGGGTATCTCACCGAAGCGGCGAAGGGCGAATTCGACTCGTCCAAGCAGTGGAAGACCATGACCCTCGACACCATGAGCGACGTGCATCGGGAGCTGTTCGCCGGGCTTGTGAAGAGGGAAGATCCCGTGTCGCGCATCCGGACGTTCATCCTCGACGGCAGGTCGGATGCCATTATGAAGCAGTATCTGTTTGAGGAATTCCCGGCCATGGCGAAAATCTTCACGGAAGATGAGCTGATGCCGAAAAATGCGCCGGAGGTGTTCCTCGAATGGTTCAAAACCACCGATGATTTCAGGAAGATTCAGGAAATGCTGGATGACCGTGAGGCCGTCCGGAACGCGGAAGGAGGCGGCGCATGAAGGTGATTCGTTGGTTCATCCGCATCCTCGTACTTGTCACAGCGGCGGCGATGCTCACCCTGCTCACCGCCGGCGCGCGCATCATTTCGCTGAACGAACGCATCCTCACACCGGAGGATGCCGGCGACTGCTACGACGAACTGTTCGCCGAGCTTGCAGAAGAACGCGATCCAGTGAAGACCGCGCAGAACTTTTATGAAAAAAATCCCCACATGGAGCCGGAGGAGCGGTATTCCATCGTGGAGGAGGGTGTAAAAACACAGCTGTCACTCATGCCGATCTCGCTGATCAACGAGGGCAAGCTGCCGAAAAACGGCGTGGAGCTGTTTCTCGATTGGTTTGCGGAATCGGAGCTGTGCGGGGAGCTTTCTGCCTACCTCGATTCTATCAAGCCCCTCGGCATCATGACGCTGGATCAGCTGAATGATGCGCAGACGGCCATCTTTACCGCCGTGCTGGACGATCACAGGGCGGAGCTTCTGGCGTGCGTTGACGATCCGTCCGACAAGGCTTATCAGATGGATTACGTGATGACGGATATGTACTACGACATCCGATCCTACAAGCGGTACAATCAGCTCCCGCCTAACGCCATCTCACTGTTCGACGAATGGTTCGACGGCACGGATGTGAAGCGGGAAATGGATACGCTCATGGATACGACCATCTACGAATCGGAGGCGGCGCTGTTTGAATCCGTGCTGGGAAATAAGGATTTTTCCCACGCTTTCCACGAAACGATCCTCGAGGGCATTCCGCTGTATCTCGACGATTATCTGGATGAAATCGCTGTCGGCCCGCGCATTGCCGATGCCAGCATCAAAGGCGATGCCAGAGAAAAGCTGGAGACATGGTTTTACCAAAGCGATCTGTACGATCCCATCGAAAGCCTGATCTCCACGATCCAAGCGGATCGGCGGACATTCGCGGCAAGCGGTGCGGAGATCCGCTACGCCAACTGCGACGCGGAGGCATTTGTCGCCCCCGATCTTGCGGCAAAGCGGGCAGGCATCATCCCTGCCGGCACCAAACTGACGGTTCTTTCCTGTGAGGACAGCTTCTGGACACTGGTGGACTGGAACGGCCGGCAGGTGTTCGTCATCAATCGCGAGCTTGGGACGATACCGCCGTTCAATGTGTCCGGTGAAGGCGCTGTTGCCACACTGAAGGCCGGCACGTATGTGAAAGCCATCGACCGGTTTGAAAATCTGCCGGATTACGCGGCGGATTTCTACGACTGGCTGGTGAAAAACGCAGTCACGTCGCCGAATGCCAACTCGCCGCTCATCAATCCCGCGGCGGCACCGTCCATGAACTACTACGACTGGCGGGGCTATCAGGTGGGCGCAAAATCCGACACCATCAGCTTCACCTTCGCACCCGGCGCAGGCTACGGCACCATCACCAATGCGGCCGAGGATGCGGTGATCAAAGCGATGGACAAGTATGCAAACAGTGTGTACTACAACACTGACTGCGCATACGCCGCCTTCAAATACGACTATCCGCAGGTATTCTGGCTGATTGACCATCCCACGCACCGGTACATCTACAACTCCAATATTGTGAGCTACGATGCTTCCACGGGCAAGGGTACAGTTTCCTACTCGGTGCGGATCTATTTCCCCATCCGGGAGAGCGATTACGACTGCCGCCATCCGGAATATCGGAATGTGAACACCATTCTGTCCACCATCGATGCGGTGGAAGCGGCGGTGGCGGATGCCATGCGCGGTTTCCCGAAGAACGGCACGCGCCTTGAGCAGGTGCGCTATATCAACCGCTGGGTGACGGAGCATTGCTTCTACAACCGCGACCTTGACACCCGCGACGAAAATGCCAACGAATGCACCGGCGCACTGCTGGGCATGACGGGCAAATCGGCGGCGGTGTGCGAAGCCTACGCGCTGGCCATGCAGGTGCTGTGCAACGAAGCGGGAATCCCCTGCATTCATTTGAGCGGTACCAGTGCGGA
>SVSO01000156.1 GCA_015064195.1 Oscillospiraceae bacterium | reverse complement strand
TTGGGCGTGAAGTCAACGACATTCTTATCGATGTCGGACATCATTTCGTTGGCCAGCTTCGCCAGTCTTGCTTCCGTATAACGGTATGCAGCAGGCGGGTCGCCGTCCACCGAACCGAAGTTACCCTGACCTTCGATCAGCACATGGCGCATGGAGAAGGGCTGCGCCAGACGCACCATCGTATCGTAAACCGCGGTATCACCATGCGGATGATACCGGCCGAGCACGTTACCGACGGTCGTTGCGGACTTGCGGAATTCCCGGTCGTAGGTCAGCTTATCCTCGTACATCGCGTAGAGAATACGGCGATGTACCGGCTTCAGACCGTCGCGCACATCCGGAAGCGCGCGCGACATGATGACACTCATCGAGTATGCAATAAAGGAATTTCGCACCTCATCATCCATCTCGATGCCGACAATCTTCTGATTCGGGAATTCAAGATTTTCGTTTTTATCCTTGTTATCCATTCTGTTCCTCATTTGTATTACGGCGTGTCAATCCTGTGGATTTCTTCGCCTGTTGTCATGTGGAATACCGTGTATTCCACCGTTTTCCAACAGCCGCGCGATGCGCGCTGTTGAATGTGTTTCCGACAGTTTTCACATGCCGGATTTTTCCTGTCCGCCGCTGGAAATCGCCATCCTTTTTATGAATGTGTTTCCACGGCTTATGCAGAATGTTTTCCACAAGTTTGTGCACATCCTGTGGAAAAACTGTACACGTTTATCATTTGTTGAAAATTCGTGTTAAATATCGAGATTCGTCGCGTAGACGGCGTTCTGCTCGATGAATTCGCGGCGCGGCTCCACCTTATCGCCCATCAGGATCGAGAAGGTTTCGTCGCATACCATGGCATCCTCGATGTTGACCTTGAGCAGCGTACGCGTCTCGGGATCCATCGTGGTTTCCCACAACTGCTCCGCGTTCATCTCACCAAGACCCTTGTAGCGGCTGGTCTTGACGTTGTCACCAAGCTCAGCTAAAATCTTGTCTCTCTCCGCATCGGAGTATGCGTAATAGTTTTTCTTTCCCTTGGTCATCTTGTAGAGCGGCGGCTGTGCGAGATAGATGTGGCCGTCCTCGATGAGCTGGCGCATGTGGCGGAAGAAGAAGGTAAGCAGCAGGATGCGGATGTGCGAACCATCCACGTCGGCATCGGCCATCAGGATGATCTTGCCGTAGCGCAGCTTGTTCACGTCGAATTCGTCACCGATACCGCAGCCCAGCGCCTGAATAATCGGAATGAGTGACAGGTTGGTGTAAACCTTGTCGAGGCGGCTTTTTTCCACGTTGAGAACCTTACCTCGCAGCGGCAGGATTGCCTGGAACTTGGAGTTTCGTCCGGACTTTGCCGAACCGCCTGCGGAGTCTCCCTCGACCAGATACAGCTCGGTCAGCTCGACACGGCGCTCCTGACAGTCTGCCAGCTTGCCGGGCAAAGTGGAGCCTTCCAGCACGCTCTTGCGGCGCGTCAGCTCACGCGCCTTGCGCGCAGCCTCGCGGGCACGGGATGCCGCCAGCGATTTTTCAAGGATTGCCTTCGCCGTGGAGGGATTCTCTTCGAAGTATTCAGCCAGCTTGTCGGTGACAATGCCTGCCACCAGCGTGCGCATCTCGGAGTTTCCCAGCTTTGCCTTGGTCTGGCTCTCGAACTGCGCGTCAGTCAGCTTGACGCTGATGATGGCGCAGATGCCCTCGCGGGTATCCTCACCGGTGAGATTCTTGTCGTCCGCCTTGAGAATACCGTGCTTTCTTGCATATTCGTTGAGCACATTGGTCAGCGCCTGCTTGAAGCCCGTCTCGTGGGTACCACCCTCAATGGTGTGCATATTGTTCGCAAAGGACATGACCGTCTCATTGTAGCTGTCGTTGTACTGAATGGCCACCTCGCCGATGGCATCGCCGCGCTCACCGCGCATGTAGATGACATCGGGATGGATCATCGCAAGCCGTCTGGCATTGTTCAGATGCTCGACAAAGCTGCGGATACCGCCTTCGTAGCAGAGGACGACTTCCTCCGGCCCGAACTTGGGTGCGGAAGCGTCCTGCGGCGCATCCTCCGCCTGCCTTGCCTCATCCGTCTCCTTCTTTGTGCGCTCATCGCGCAGGATGATCTTCACACCGGCATTGAGGAATGCCTGCTCGCGCAGACGATTGAGCACTGTGGGATAATCGAACACAGTCTCCTCAAAGATGGTGGTATCCGGCTTGAAACGCACATACAAGCCGTGCTTGCCTTCCGACGAGCCTTCGTGCTTGAATGCGCGTGCGACCTTGCCGTATTCAAACCGCTCGGTGTAGCGCTGGCCGTCGTAGCAGTTGTCTACCTCAACCCATTCGGAAAGCGCATTCACAACCGATGCGCCGACACCGTGCAGACCGCCGGCGATCTTATAGCCCTCGCCGCCGAACTTACCGCCCGCGTGGAGCACCGTATAAACGACCTCCAGCGTAGGAATGCCCATCTTGGGATGAAGACCGGCGGGAATGCCGCGTCCGTTATCCTGCACCGAAACACTGTTGTCAGGATGGAGCGTGACGACAATCGACTCGCAGTATCCAGCCAGCGCTTCGTCGATGGCGTTATCGACGATTTCGTATACCAGATGGTGCAGACCGCGGCTCGAGGTAGAGCCGATGTACATGCCCGGACGCTTACGGACCGCTTCGAGGCCCTCCAGCACCTGTATCTGGCTTTCGTCGTAATGATTCTGATTCTGTTCTGACATTCTTTATCAACCCTGCGGTACAATAACCGCATCCTTTCCGAATTTTGCCTGATTATTCCCGGATTCCCGCATGAACCCGGCCGACCAGTGCGGCGCTTGAAATCTGCGACACATAGACGGTATCCCGATTTTTTTCGTGGCAGGCCACGATGAAGGATTTCGGGATTTCCTCCTTGATGTTCACCATGCGTCCATCCTTTTCCGCTGCGCGCAGATAATCGCGCGTCGCGGATTCCATGGTGGCAGTATCCATATCAAAAATGCCGATAATATCTCTTGTTCTGATCATGCGGTTGTTGCCCGCGTGTACATACATATCGCTCACTCCTGTCTCGGCGTATATACGCCGCCTGCCACATCGATGAAAATCGCTTCCGATTCCACCGGCGGCGTAGTGCATGTGGTCATGATGACCTGCCGCCGCTCCAGCTTGGAGAGCAGGAAGCGCTGCCGCTTCGGATCCAGCTCCGACAGCACATCGTCGAAGAGGAACACGGGGTACTCGCCGGAATATTCCATGGAGATTTCCCCTTCTCCCAGCTTCATCGCCAGCGCCATGGAGCGCTGCTGCCCCTGTGAGGCGAATCCACGGGCTTCTCGGCCGTCAAGCAGGATTTCGATGTCATCCTTATGCGAGCCGTACAACGTCGCTCCTGCGGCGATCTCGCGCGCTGTGTTGGATGTCAGGCGTTCAAAGTAGCGTCTGTATGCCTCCGCCTCATCGATGCGCTCACGAAGTTTTAATGAATTCACAAACCAAAGCTCCGGCATTTCCTGTTCTCCATCTGGGCTCTCTGCGGAAAGCTCGAGGAAGAACCGCTTCACAAACGCATCCAGCCGCTCGATATACTCCGCGCGTGTGCGATAGATGAATGCACATTCCCGCGCCAGCTGCTCTGAGAGAATCTCCAGCAGTGAGAACTCGCCTTCTCCCTCCGCCAGCTGCTTGAGCAGCGCGTTGCGCTGGGTTAAAATCTTCTGGAAGCGCTGCAGCGCCTTCAAATACATGGGCTTCAGCTGGCAGATGGCCACATCCAAAAACGCCCGCCGCTCCGCCGGCCCCGCTTTCACGATGGCAAGATGCTCCGGGCAGAACAGCACCGCACGGAATACGCCCAGCAGCTCCGAAATCCGCGGCAGCGGCACACCGTTTTTCGTGCAGACTCGCCGCTTTGCCGAATCGGCGGAATAAGCCTTGAAGGTCAGCTGCTGCTCCCGGCGTGCATCGAGAAGCTCCAGCGTCACCTCGAAGCTCTCCGCGCCGAATTTCACCATATCCCGTTCCTTCGGTGTGCGGAAGCTCTTTCCGGCCGCCATCAGATAGATGCCCTCCAGCGCGTTGGTCTTTCCCTCGGCGTTGTTGCCGATCAGCACGTTGACTCCGGGCGACAGCGTGATTTCGGCCGCCCCGATGTTCCGGAAATCCCGGTAGCTTACGCGCTGTACAATCATTTGAGTTTACACGGAAGCACGAGGAAGGTGAATTTGTCGTTTTCGTCCGCCTCCAGCGGCTCGATTACCATGCTGATGTAGGGGCTGGACAGGGACAGACGGAGCTTTTCGCTCTGGGATGCCTTCAGCGCATCGGTGAGATAGCGGCAGTTGAAGCCGATCTCGATCTCGCCGCCCTCATGTGCGGTGGTGATTTCGTCGCGCACCTTTCCGCTGGAGGAGACGGAGGTAATCTCCAGCTTGTTGTCATAGAAATGACAGCGCGCCAGCGATTTGTTCTTGCCTGCGGATTCGTCGGTCACCAGCGAAGCGCGTTCGATGGCACCGCCGAAGATTTCGGTATCAATATCAACAAAAATGGTGCTGTTTTTGGGAATGATGCGCTCGTAATCGATGTATTCGCCTTCGATCAGACGGGAGAAGAAAGTGATCTTCTTCTTTTCGAAGCTGAAGATGACCTGCTTGCGGTTTAAGCTGATATTCACCGGCTCATCCGGCTCGCTGAGCATCTTCATGATCTCGCTGAGCGTCTTGCCGGGGATAATGAAGGACATCTCCACGGAATCGTCCGTATTGCCCAGCTCGCAGGTCTTCTCACGGATGGCCAGACGGAAGCTGTCGCAGCCGACAGCGGTGATGTGATTGCCCTTTACCTTGAAATACGCACCGTTGAAGGTGGGGCGGGCATCGTTCTGCGCAACGGCGAATAGTGTCTGCGCGATCATATTCTTCAGATCGCCCTGCTTGATGGTGAAGCCGGTCTCGTTGACAATATCCGGCAGCGTGGGAAATTCGCGGGGATCCATGCCATTCAGCTCAAATTCCGAGCTGCCGCAGGAAATCTTTGCGCGAAAAAGCTCGTTGGTTTCCAGAGAGATGATGCCTGCGGGCATTAACTTAATGATCGAGAACAGGCTCTGCGCATTGATAATGCATGCACCCGGCTCCTCCACCTCGGCAGAGATTTCGATATTCATGCCTTTTTCCAGATCATAGGAAACCAGCGTTACGTTATCACCTTCAGCGGAGATCAGGATACCTTCCGCAGCAGTGATTGTATTTTTGGTGGAAACGCTGTACATCGCGGTTCCCACAGCATCAAGCAGCGTGGGACGGTCGAATTTAATTTTCATAACAAAACCTCGGTTTAAATATTAAAATTAAAAAAGAAATAAATAAAATAAGAATAATGATTTTAGTAGTAGTTGTAGTAGGGGATGTGGATGCTGTGGATAGTTCTAAATAGCCTGAACCTGTCAGACAATTTTTGCAGGAAATCCTGCATTTGCTTGTGTTGGAATCCGGTGGAGCGGGTGTGGGGGAATTTTCACCGCCCCGGCCGATGGATGGATTCTGTGGACAAATGTGGATTGCCGGCTGTTTATATGTTTAAAAACTGTTGTAAACGCAGATGGTCGGGTTTTGGGGATGTCGGAAGTGTGCAAAGCGCAAATTGTGGAAAAAAACGGAATAAACGGTCGGAAATCGCCGCTTTCCACCTGCTGTAGGGATATTTGCCACATGCCGAAAGACCGCGCTGCAGCAGGAAAAAGATATATGACTGACAAAATTATCAACAGACTTAACAACAATCTGTGGAAAAATTGTGGAACTCCTGCGGACAACCTGTAAAAAGCGGTGTATTACCCCTTGATTTCCTTCATCAGCTCGGTTACATCCGCATCGGTTTGCGTGCTCGCACCCAGCTCCTTCTCCACGGTTTTCAGCGACGAAATAATGGTGGAATGATCGCGCTTCAGCAGTTTGCCGATCTGCGGCAGCGACATATCCGTCATTTTGCGCAGCAGATAGACCGCGATATGACGGGCGTAGGCGATTTCCTTGGTACGCTTGGTACCCTTGAGATCCTCCACCGTGATGGCATACTTTTTCGCCACCGTTTCCAGAATGCGGTCGATGGTGACACTCACCGGCTGGCCGCCTGTCATGAGATCGGCGATGGAATTCTTGGCGATCTCGATGGTGATGGGCGTACCGGTCAGCAGGCTGAGCGCGCCCAGCTTCTTGATGGCACCCTCCAGCTGACGATTGTTGCTCTTGAGATTCTCTGCGAGGAAGTTGATGACATCATTGCTCAGCTCGATGTTCATGGAAGCCGCCTTCTTTTTGAGAATTGCAGCGCGCAGATCCGCATCCGGCGGCTGAATGTCGGCGGTGATGCCCCATTCGAAACGGGTTTTCAGACGATCCTCCAGCGTTTTGATATCGCGGGGCGGGCGGTCGGATGTCAGAATGATCTGCTTGTGATCCTCATACAGTGCATTGAAGGTGTGGAAGAACTCCTCCTGCGTTGCATCGCGGCCGGCAATAAACTGTACGTCGTCGATGAGCAGGATGTCAGCACCGCGATATTTCTCGCGGAACTGCTCGGGCACCTTACGGGAAATGCTGTCCACCATCTGGTTGGTGAATTCCTCGCCCTTGACGTAGACGATCTTCAACTCGGGACGCGTTTCGCGGATGCGGTTGATAATGGCATACAGCAGATGCGTCTTGCCGAGACCGCTGGAGCCGTAGATAAACAGCGGATTGTAGGTATAGTTGTCGGCGTTGGACTTACAGGTCGGTTCATTTGCCACGGCAACGGATGCGGCATGGGCAAATTTGTTGGAGCTGCCGACGATGAAGTTGTCGAAGGTATATTCTCCCTGATGTGCAGGCTGGCCGGGCTTTGCGGCGGGTGCTCCTGTGGTACCATCGGCGGGAACCGGCTCGGGAGCGGGCGCGCCGACCTGCGGCTGATCCGCCAGATTGACCGGCTCGCGCACCTCGCCGATGATGCTGTTGACGTATTTTGCATATTCGGCGGGATCAATGGTCTTGTCCACGATGATGATCTCGACCGCAAAACCGGTGACCTTTGCCAGCGCTTCGGCGATGGAGTCTATGTATTTGTTTTTGAGAATCGTATACTTGTAGGGCATGTCACAGACAACGACG
>SVSO01000155.1 GCA_015064195.1 Oscillospiraceae bacterium | reverse complement strand
TACAACAAGGCATTCATGGAGGATCGCTCCATCGCAATGATCCACATCATCAGCTTTGGTGTGGACTCCCTGCGCAAGATGGACAGCGATTACACCATCCTTCCCATGCCCAAGTACGATGAGAATCAGAACGGCTACCGCTCCCTTGTCAATGCGTGGGCGGATGCGTTCGTGGCACTTCCGAACAACACCGATCCCGATTTTGCCGGCACGATTGTCGAGGCACTGAGCTATGTTTCCTACCGCGATGTGCGTCCGACCATCTATGATCTGGTGCTCAAGCAGAAATCGGCCCGTGATGAGGCTTCCGCAGAGATGCTGGACATCATCTATAATAATCTGTATCTCGACTTCAATGCGCTCTACAATTTCGGCGGTACGACAGATGTGCTTGCCAATGCTATTTTTAACGGCAGCAGCCTGTCCTCCTCCATCGCCGCCCGGCAGAATAAGGCTGAGGGTGAGATCGCCAAGCTGGTTGAAGCTTGGGGCTGAGTATAATCAAACCGCGTCCGGAAAACCGGACGCGGTGTTTGTATAGGTCAACAAATCCGGAGCGTGGGAGCTGTGCATCACAGATACAGATGAGCCGTGGAAAGATGCTAATACAGACGAGCGGCGATACGGTTTTGAACACCGTGTCGCTGACAGTAATTATATGAGTATAAATCCACTTGGTTCGGGATGCGGGACGATTTACAGAACCGATGATCCAACAATTAATTGGTTCGATGGCGGCTACACCGGCCGGGAGATGTTCCTGACCGTGAACGCCTACGAATTCTCCGATGAAAAAGCGCCGGTTATTACAGCAACGCTCAAACTTGTCCAGCTGGAGGATGAAAATCCGAACACGCTGATCTCGGGCGGCTCCCGATTTTTCTCCATCGAGCTTGTCTCCTACAGCATGGGCGACCAGTATAGGATGGACTGCTATTCTTGATTTTTTGCAGGAAATTTCTCCAAACCCCTTTACAGAATGGAAAAATTGTGATATGATAAAAGGGAGGAGTTTTCCTCGGAAAAGAAATCCAGAAAGCAATGGAAAGGAATTGATATTATGGACAAAGTAAGAGTTGGTTGGATCGGCTTCGGCGGACGCGGCCACAGCCTTCTGAACATGGTTCTCGATACTATGGACGATGTGGAGATCATCGGCGTATGCGAGCTGTACGAGGATCGCCTCGAGGATGCACGCAAGACCGTCGAGGATAAGACCGGCAAGTCTCCCATCGCCGTTTCCGATTATCGCCGTCTTTTAGAGCGCGACGACATCGATGCCATCATCACCCCCTCCTCCTGGGAATCCCATGTGGACATCTGCATCGACTCCATGCTGGCCGGCAAGTATGTTGCCACCGAAGTCGGCGGCGCATATTCCATCAATCAGTGCTGGGAACTGGTGCGCACCTATGAGCGCACGAAGGTGCCCTGCATGATGCTGGAAAACTGCTGCTACGGCAAGGAAGAAATGACCGTGCTGAACATGATCAAGAAGGGTCTGTTCGGCGAGATCATCCACTGCGAGGGCGGCTACCGTCATGACCTGCGCCATGAGGTTGCACAGGGCGGCGAAAACCGTCACTACCGTCTGCGCAACTATGCGAACCGCAACGCAGAGATCTATCAGACCCATGAGCTTGGCCCGATCGCAAAGTATCTGAACATCAACCGCGGCAACCGGATGCTGATGCTCACTTCCATGTCCTCCAAGGCAGCAGGTCTGCATGAGTGGATCCAGAAGGAAAAAGGCCCGGATTACGAGAATGCAAACCATCACTTCACCCAGGGCGACGTTGTCACCACCATGATCAAGTGCGCACACGGTGAGACCATCCTGCTGACCCACGACACCACACTGCCGCGTCCCTATTCCCGCGCCAATATGGTTCAGGGTACCAAGGGTATGTGGTTTGAAGATACCCACGGCGTGCTGTTCGAGGATAAGGCAGAAGGCCCGACATGGATGCATCGCTATCAGAATATCAACGATTATTACGACGAGTACCTCCATCCCATGTGGCGGCATTACACCGCTGTCGGCGGTCACGGCGGCATGGACTATCTGGTCATGCGCGCCTTCATCGATGCTGTCAAGGAACAGACTCAGACGCCCATCGACGTTTACGACACCGCTTCGTGGATGGCGATCACGCCGCTGTCCGAGGATTCCATCGCCTGCGGCTCCATGCCTGTGGCGATTCCGGACTTCACCAACGGCAAATGGACTCACCGCGAGCCGTATGTTCGCTCCAAGTGGTGCCTCGAGGAAGTCTGCGAGGATATGTTCGAGCTGTAATTTTAATAATGAAGAAAGGATTGCTGCGGCAATCCTTTCTTTTTGTGGGCGGGTATCAGTATCCGAGCTGCTCCAGTGTCTGTGTAAGCTCAGCTTCAATTTTGGATGCATTGGAGGCATACGCGGAGGCGAAATTTGAATTGTTGCTGTGGGCGAGCTTGTTGATCATGTTGCCCATATTGCCCCAGCCGTAAATGGAAGCGATATCCACGATTCTGGTGTCGAGGATCAGCTCCAGCATTTCTGCGGATTCCTCGTCGCGGATGGATTTGAGGCGAATGGTGGTATCGATGTATTCGGGCGTTACATATTGCTGCGAATAGAAGCCCATGGCATCGAATACATGGCCGGCCATTTCAGGCTTTTCATTGGTAGCAGGAACGCACAGGAGGGTCATAAACGCGGTGCTCATCGGTGTGCAGTAGTTTTCCTGTGCCTCATCATATTTCGGCATTGGAAGCAGACCGTAATCCGCTTCCATCGCACGAAGCTCAAAGGCGATCATGAGCTGCTGGAAATTGAAGAGCAGCTGATCATTTTTGAACATGGGAATATGAAGCTCAGCGAACACATTGCCGTATTTGCCGCTGTATTTCTGTGCCTTGTCATTGTATTCAGCATTAATAAAAGGGACGAGAAATTCTATGAAATTTGCGGTTTTTTCTGTGTTGAGTGAGATGACGGGAGTCCCATCGGCATTGCGGGTGGAATAGCGGATGCCTGCGGTCATGATCATTGCGTTTGCTGCATATGTCTGCAGTGCCATGCCGTAACGGTCGGCTTCGTCGTACACGGAATCGCCGTTAAGATCGGCGGAAACCAGCTGACAGTATTCGTTACACTTGTCCCATGTCCACTTACCGTCGCGGACAAGATCATACAGATCATTGACCTGATACTGTTCGGCAAGATTTTTATTGAAAAACAGCACCTGAGGAGCAAATTGGGAAAACAGACTGATATCGCCGGTGATTACCGGAAGAAAGTCGGCCATCGTAAATTCGTGGATGAAATCCTGCTTCCACCATGTGGAATTCAGATTGAGCGTGGAGATGTCGAGAAGATTCTGGAGCATCCCCTCTGCGGTAGTGATGCTCATGCAGTCAAATGCGAAAAGAAATGCCGCATCAACGGTATCGTCTCCGGCAAGAATCAACTTCTGCAGTTCGGCATCGTTGTTATCCCTTGCGACACCGCCCACTGGATAGGTTTCGATGTTGATATTGAGCAGTTCTTCCACCTTGACGTTTCTTCGGTACTGAGCATCGTTGATGGGATCGCCGGTTTCTTCATCCGCATGGATATCGCTGTAGGAAGCACCATGCCAGAAGTATTCCTCAGTGTCGTAGTCGAGAAAGGTAAATGTCTCGCCTCCGTAGTCCACATCAGGCTTCTGATATTCGGACGGCTCGCTGATCTCCGAAGTGGCAGTATCCGCATCAGAGTTACCGGTCACGACGCTGTCTCCCGAAGCCCCGCAGGCGGAAGCGGTCAGCAGCAATGCCAGAAAAAGGGCGAATAATTGAGATTTTTTCATAACGTGTACTCCTTTTTGTTTGTAATACAACTACAGTATACAGGATAATCGGGGCAAAGTCAAACGCTATCCTGCTATGCTGATAGTCCGAATTGCTATTTTCGCTTGACAAACAGTGAGATTTATGTTAAAATAATGGAAAAGGGGAGGGGCTCAGGATGACGGATTTTTTTGCTGATTATTCTGAAACGATCGATGTGCGCAGAGGCGAATGGTGGCAGCGTACCGGCGGATATCATCAGCACGAGGCGGATGAGCTGATGCTCATCGAGCACGGCCGCTCCGAGGTCTCGTGCTTCGGATATACCGAAACGCACGCTGCGCCGTTTATCGTCTTTTATCCGCACGGCATTCCGCACCGACAGATCAACGATACGGATTACGCCTACAGCCGCTATCTGATTCAATTTTCCTCCGCGCGGATGGAAGGCCTCATCTCGCCTGAGGTGATACCGCGCAGCTTTTTCGTCCTGCCGCTGTCGGAGGCAGAGCTTGCGTGCGTGAAGCCGTATATGGCGCTTCTCATGAAGGAACTGCCGCTCGAAACACAGGAGGTGCGGCGGCGTCATCTGATCGCCATTCTGCTGTCTGAGCTTGCACCAATGACGAAGGCTCGCTGGCAGATAATGGATGAGCGAGCGGCGAGCGACCGGCAGTTTGTGCATGATATCTGCAGCTATATCGGCGAGCATCCTGCGGACTCGATAGGACTTGAGGAGCTGGCGCACCGATTCTTCATCAGCCGTGCCAAGCTCGTGCAGATGTTCAAAAAGTATCTCGGCATGACGGTGGGGGACTACCGAGCAAGTGTGCGTATCGCCCGTGCAAAGGCACTTCTGTGCGAAGGCGTCAGTGTGCAGGAGACGGCGATCCGGCTCGGCTATACCAATGTCAGCTTTTTTATCCGGCTGTTCCGCCGCTGTGTCGGCGTGAATCCGGGGGAATATCAGAAAATGGTTTGATAGATCAAAGAAAGAAGGCACTCAATGGAGACAAAAACCTACAAGCTGTCGGTGAAGGCGCACATCAAATCGGTTGCCGTCAAGGTGATGCTCATCGAATTCATCCTGTTTTTATTCTTCGTCGTGGTCGCAGGCGATGCGTATCCCGCCTTCGCGCTGTTCAATTTTGTTGTGGTGGGCGTGATCATTTACCATTCGCTGACGGCGGTCAGCGTGGTCGTCCGTCCCGACGGCATCACTGTCCGGCGCGGCCAGTCTTCCCGGGAGCTGAAGTATGAGACATTCTATTTCGATGCCGCCGGTCAGGATAAGCTGACGCTGGAGGATCGCCGCACCTCCCGCACCGAGACGATCTCCTGTGCGGGATTCGACAAAAAGGATTTTTCGGCGATGATGGTACACATCCGTAAGGCGCAGACCGGCTATTTTATGCGCCGGAATGCGGCGGGCGAGTACAAGTCCGGCGCGGCGGTTGAAAATAAAACCGCCCCGACAGTGACAAGACCGACCGCAGAAGCGGCGAGGGAAGCATCAAGAGAAGCGTCCATGCGCAATCCCTACTCCAAGAATTATGCGGGAAAAAAGTCGGAATCAAAGCCGGCGGCAACTGAAATCAAGGCGGATGCAGCGGTCATTACGCCGGTGACGATGAGCTTTGACAAGGATATTCCCAAAGATTACAACAAACTGCCGGAGATCGGCAAGGTGACGGAGATTCCCCAAAAGCCGGAGGAAAAGCCTGCAAAACCGGCGGAACGGGAGAGCTTTTACAAGGTGGAATTCCGCTATCCCAAGAGAGAGATCACGGAGCGGTGCGAGCGTACCAATGTGATGACCGTGCTTTGGACGATGCTTGCGGCGGTGGCGGCATTTCTCGTGTGGTATCTCGCCATCGGCATCACGACCGGCGGCGTTTTCACGGCGGCCTGCATCATTGCACTGATCGCCGCCGCTGTCACACTGTGCGCCGTTCTCCGTCGGCTTTCGCGCACGCGGGGCATTTTCGCCAAGCTTGAGATCACCGATACCCATCTCATCATCGACAACAAACGCTATCGCTTCACAGAACTCTCGCAGAAATCCATCACGCCGCCGAAGCAGGAGTTCGGTATGAGACGGCTTGCCTTCACCTTTGACGGAAAGCGGGTGGAATATACCCTCGGTGGTGCGAAGCCCTCCGCCGATAAACGGGACATTTACAGCTTTCCACGCTATGCGGAGCTGTACAATCTGCTCAAAGTGAAAGGATTTTAGCCGTGCTCATCAAACCGAAGTTTTACGATTCCTTCCGCTGTCTTGCCGGCGATTGCCATGACACCTGCTGTGCGGGCTGGGAGATCGATGTGGATGAGGATACGGCGGAGTTTTACGCCGGACTTGATGGTGCGGACGGGGAATTTGTGCGGTCACGGCTGTATCCCTGCGGCGACGGCTGGCAGCTCTGTCATGAGGGCGAGCGATGCCGGTTTCTGCGGGAGGATGGCCTGTGCGAGCTGATCCTGCGGCTCGGCGAGGATGCACTGTGCGATATCTGCAGAGAACACCCGCGCTTTTACAGCGGAAGCGAAACGGTGACGATCGCCGGGCATGGGCTGTGCTGTGAGGAAGCGGTGCGGCTGTGGCTGGAATCGCCTGTGGAGTTTGTGATCGAGGATGACGGCGTGCCCGCTTTGCCGGAGGATGCGGCGGAGGCGGAAGAAATGCTGTCGGTCATCGCGCATCTCGCGAGCGGCGGCGGTACGCTCGGCCAGCGATTTTCCGCACTGACGGCAGACGGCGGCACGGACAGCTATCCGGCAATGCGGGAGCTGTACGCATCGCTGGAGGCCATGGATGCCTCCTATCCGGCCCGCTATTCCATGACCGCGCCTGTCTTGACGGATCCGCGCTATCCGAAACTGGCGGCCTGTTTTGTGTTCCGGTATTGGTATGAGCTCGGCCGGGAGCTGGCGGTGAAATTCGCCGCCGCATCGATTGTGATGATCGCCGCACTTGGCGGGGATATGGCAGAAGCGGCGAAGAAATTCTCCGCCGAGGTGGAATACGATCCGGACAATGTGGAGAAGATCTGCGATTTTCTGGAAACGCATGATATCATGCTTGGTTAAAATACTACATTTTTTACAATATCGTTTTGATTTTTGCAATTTACAATAAAAGTATGGATATGTTATAATACTTTTTGTCCCAATTCGGTATTGTGTTCCCGGACGATGATAGGTGGACGATAAATAAGAATTTGACGAGGTGGTAAAATGCTTGAATTATATAAACCTCTTGTTGATGACTTATGGTTTAAGGAAAAAATGATGGGCGATGAGCAGACAATGTCTTACAATCATGCCTACGGAGGTACAATCCCATTTCCCAAAGAGTACTGGGCAGATTGGCATAGCAGATGGATAACAAACCACGAT
>SVSO01000154.1 GCA_015064195.1 Oscillospiraceae bacterium | reverse complement strand
GCCAAATTCCTCCTGCGACAGACCGAGCGAGGTACGCAGCGCCATGATCCGCTGTCCAAGTGTCATCGTCATCCCTCCCTTTCTGCATGTATTATATCACATTCCGGAAAAACTGTCTACCAGATTACAGTGTCACTTTGTCACGCGTCGCGTGACAAAGTGACACCCCTTAAATCATCAGCCGCAGCGCATCGATATCCAGCAGCCGGATCTCACCGCGCTTTGCCTCAATCAGCCCGTCCTCGGCAAACCGACGCGTCATCCGCGCCACCACCTCGCGTGCCGAGCTGGTATACTGCGCGATCTGCTCGTGCGTCATGCGGATGGAGCCGCCGGTGCGGTCGTATTCGCTCACGAGGAATTTCGCAAGTCTGCGGTCGAATCCCTTGAAAATGATGTCCTGCATCGTCGCCATGACAGAGGAAAAACGTTCTGCCGCCAGCTCGTACACAAAGCACCGCGCGTAGATGTTCGTATCCACCAGCCGCTTCATCGTCACCGGTGCGATGACCAGCAGCCTGCAGTCTCTCACCGCAGCGATCTGCGTCTCGAAGGTGATCTGGCTTAAAACACACGTCGCGGTCAACATACAGAAATCGCCGTCGTGCAGCCGATAAAGCGTGATCTCCCGCCCCTCCTCGCTCATGACGCAGGCACGCATCTCGCCGGACAGCAGAATCGTCATGCCGAGGCAGTCCGCGCCGGAGCTGTAGATGATGCTCCCACGGGGATAATTGCGGATGCCGGAGCCATGCTCAACCCGCTCCCGTTCCGCCTCCGTCAGCTTCTCCCAGAATGGAAATTTTTCAAGATATTCCCTCATATGCCGCCTCCCTGCGTATTGATGGGATTATTATACACCGATTCGCGGGATTTGTCAAGTGGGAGCAGCAAAAAGACAGCCGCACATTCTGCGCGGCTGTCTCAGACTGGCAAAAAAGGTAAAGATTGTACGTTCTGCTCGTGTACAGCCTCATCCGTCACTGCATGCTCTTGGAATCTGAAGACAGCGCGCCCAGAATACCAAGCAGCGTCTCACGCGTGAGTGAGGTATCCGCAGCGCCTTCGCCGGACAGAATCTCCTCCGCCAGCTGTGCCTTGCGCTCCTGCAGCTTCAATATGCGCTCCTCAACCGTATCACGGGTCACAAGATTGAATACGGTCACAACCTTATCCTGACCGATACGGTGTGCCCGGTCGGTGGCCTGATTCTGTGCTGCGGCATTCCACCAGGGATCCACATGGATCACGGTGTCCGCAGCCGTCAGATTCAGACCGGTTCCGCCGGCTTTCAGGGAGATGAAAAATACTGGTACCTCTCCCTGCTGGAATCGTTCTACCATCGCTTTACGCTGTTCTTTGGTATTTTTACCGGAAAGATACAGATACTCCCCGTGGAAGGAATCGATCAGCTGCTCCAGCATGGAGGTGAACTGCGAGAAAACAAGAACGCGGTGGCCGCTTTCCACTGCCGTCTGCAGCAGCTCCATGCAAAGATCGACTTTTCCCGAGCCGCCGTCATATCCTTCATAGCAAAGCGACGGCGAACAGCACACCTGCCGCATCTTCGTCAGTTCCGCCAAAATCTGAATATGCTCCCGTTTGAAATCCGTATCCGATATACCGGACAGCTTCAGCGCAAGATTGCTTTCCAGAGCACGGTACAGCTTTTCCTGCCCGGAAGTCATCGGCGCAAACATTGGCTGCTCCAGACGCGGAGGCAGATCCTTGAGCACGTTTTCTTTTTTTCTGCGCAGCAGGAAGGGGGTAACCATCGCCTTGAGCCGTGCAGTCACCATTTCGTTTCCATCCATGGAAATGGGCTTTTCCATTTCCTCGCGGAACTTCTGGTAGCCAAACAGATAGCCCGGCATGATAAAATCAAAAATACTCCACAGATCGCCAAGCGTATTTTCTATGGGTGTGCCCGTCAGTGCAAACCGCACCCGCGAGCGAATTGCCTTCACCGCTTTGGCAGCCTGCGTTCCGGCGTTTTTAATATACTGCGCTTCATCCACCACCATACAGTCAAAGCCGAGCGATTCATACAGCGGAATATCACGCTTCAGAAGATCGTAGGATGTCACTGCCACATCTGCCGAGGACAGATTCTCAAGTATTTCCTTCCGCTGACCGGCCGTGCCGGTGATGAGAACAACGGACAGTCCGGGAGCGAATTTTTGCAGTTCCGCTTCCCAGTTATACAGCAGTGAGGCGGGACATACCACGAGAGATCTTCCGCCGGCATGCACAAAATAGGCAATGATCTGCAAGGTTTTTCCGAGTCCCATATCATCACTGAGAATTCCCCCGAGTCCATATTGCGCCAGCGTACACAGCCAGCGGAAACCGTCCGTCTGATACCCTCGCAGCGCAGCATGAACTGCGGCAGGAACATCATATTCGCTGTTCTGATAGTTGTCCATATCGGCGATCATGCGGCGGAATGCGGCATTGCGTTCCACCTGAATACCGCTTGTGCGCTGTCCGAGCATCGCATCCAGATAGGCCGCCCGATAACCGGGTATTTCCGCCGTCCCCTGCGCAAGCTGCGCTTTGCTCAGCTGCAGGCCGTCGCTGACCTCCTGCAGCAGCCGGAGCGCTTCGCCGTCCAGCGCGATCAGCTCGCCGGTTTTCAGGCGGTGATACTTCTTTTTCTTTCGGTAGGATTGCAGGATTTCATAAATCTCTTCCGGATTCTGCAGATCGCTGCGGATTTGAAAGGACAGGAGTCCGTTGGAAAGCGAGACGCCGAAGGTGACCTTTGGGAAATCGCTGACCCGGATGTTCAGAATCTTCTGATCGATCATCAGCTCCGCCATTTCCTGCAGCTTTGGTATGCCATCCTGAAGCAATGGCAGAACATGTTCTTCGCCTTTGCAGATGAGCTTCGTGGGATGGTCGGGGAAATACTGCCGAAAAAGCCGCTTGATCTTCCGTTCCGCCGCCGTATCCCGCAGGCTTTCATGCTGCTCGCTGTCATCAAACAGCTCGAATTTCTGCTCACCGTAGGAAACGCTGCACTGCGCTTCAATAAACAGCTGCTCCTGTGTATCCGCCTCCGCTGTTTCCGGCATGGTGAGATAGCACTGAAACTGTGCGGGAATCGGCTGATAGCTTTGAATATCAAAATTCTCAGTCAGAATTTTGACATATGGCTCCACCTCCGGCAGTACATACCGGCAGAAGCTGCGATAATCGACAGGAGCCATAAAAAGCGGATGCATTATGTTGTAATAACTCCGTTCAGCTGTGATGCCCATATTCTGCAAAAGAGGCAGAACCTTCTGTGCAAAATCATCGTTGCAGCTGTAAATTGTGTCTTCCACCATTAGGAATGGCCGTTTAAAAACCGGGAATAACCGTATAGAATCTTCCTCAATGGTAAGGCTCGCTCCGCCATTCATACCCGTGATGCGCATGGTCAGGGATGGATTTCCGGAAACCACCATTTTGTTGATGCCCGGTACCGGAATATCTTTGTCCTGATAAAACGACAGACAACGCTCGATTCCATATGCGCCCAGGCTCAATGTGCGATATGAGGAATTCGCTGTTGAATATATGGTCTTAATGGCAAAATCCTGAATCTGATGCTCCACTGCGGCAATATCCTTCATGGTGTTCAGCCAGTACAGCGCTTCCGGCGTAAATGCTTCCGGCGCATGAACAAACTCCAGATTTTTACCATAACTGACATTTGCACGCTGTTCCAATGCGGCAAGCAGGCACATGATATCCTTTACCACATACATCCGGGTTTTGCCTATTTGAAACTCAACCGTCAAATTTCCGTTATACCCATTGGAAAAGCTCGGTTCCAGCCGAATATCGTTTACTGTAAGCGTGTCATCCGCATGTTCGGCAGAGTGAAACTGCTGGATCATTTTCTTCAAAGAATAATCCGATTCTTTCTGATATCTTTTGGGAGATACCGGAGCAGAAACAACAGAAAGGGTGTGAGACTTCTGTTCCGCCTGAAAGGCCAGTGCAATCGCCACACAGTGCTTGCACATGCATTCCGTCTGCAAATAGGCCGGACAATCGCAGGAGTAGTCCTCGATCTCGCTGCCATCCGCGCTGACGGTCAGCTGCGTACTATACCATGACGCTCCACTGCTTTTTACCTCTGCCGTCACTGATATCGACTCCACACTGCTTTCCTGATCTATCCAGAGGTTCCGGTATTTGTTGCTGAAATACAGCTCCTTCCCCCGGGAAACACTGCTTTGAAAATAGCAATGCCGCCTGATTTCCGAAACAGTTAGCATTCTGATCACATCCTTCAAATAATAAACATTACATCGCGCTCCGTGATTATTATAGCATATATTTGTTAGAAAGTCAACAGTTTCCAAATGATATACGGTAACAAACCAAAAAGCGAGATGACTGCCGTCATCTCGCTTCTTTCTTCCGGTTATTTCTGCGTAGTTCTTGCGATGATATCGTCCTGCATGCTGTCAGCGAGGCGCGTGAAATAGTCGGAGAAGCCCGTCACGCGCACGCGGAGATTCCCATATTCGTCCGGCGATTTCTTCGCGCAGATCAGATCCTCCTGCGACACATAGGTCAGCTGGAAATGCACGCCGCCGTTTTTGAAGTATGTCTCGAATAACTCCACCGTCTTCGCAAAGTTGTCGTCGTTTTTGATGAGCTGCTCGTCAATCGAGATATTCGTCACCGTCGAGCCGCAGGCGATGGCGTGGGGATCCACCGCCGCGATGGCATTTAACAGCGCGGTCAGGCCGTTTCTGTCCCTGCCCTCGCTCTGGCCGAGGCCGAATTTGATCAAATCGCCCGCATGGCGGCCGTCCGGCGTGGCCTTCGTCTTCTCGCCGAACCATTTGTGGTGCTCGTTGTAACCCACCAGATCGCCCACCAGCACGGGATAGCCGAACAGATTCCGCTTATCTTTGAGATAGCGGTAGAAGCTGTCGTACAGCCGCTGCGCGACGGCGTTCGAGCGGTCGTCGTCGTTGCCGAAGAAGGTGCCGCGCCGCAGAATCACCTCGCGCAGCTCCTCATACCCCGCCCAATCCGCCGCCAGTGCATCGCACAGCTCGGCCATGGTGCAGAGTTTTTCGTCGAAAACGAACTGCTTCACGACGATCAGCGCGTCGATCACGTTGGGGATGCCAAGTAACATCGGCGAGGAGACCACCACATCGCCGCCGCCCTGCGTCAGGCTGCGCGCATTTTCGATGCAGTCGTTGAAGAAGAGGCTGGAGATGTAGTTCACGTCTCTTGCGCGGCAGGCATTGTACTTGTCGTCGTAGTCGTAGATGACATCCAGATCCGCAAGCATCACTTTCTCAAATTCCGCGTAAAATGCGTCGAAATCCGCCGCGCCCTCAATGCGTCCTCGCTCCTCGTGGAAGATGCGCTCCACCGAACGCAGGAGGTTGCCCTTCGAATTGCTTCCGGTGATCGCGCCGAGGAAGGCCGGCTCGTTGCAGCCGACGGTGGTGAAGTTCACCGCCCGCTCAAAGGGGAAGCCGCAGACCTCCGTGTAGCATTTGATGCGCTTTTCGTCATTGGTGAACGCGATGCGCTTGTGCGGATCGCGGCGCTCCATGTCCATCATCCAGTAGAAATCCTCGCGGGCGAGCTTTTTCGTCCAGCGGAGCGTCACCTGCGGGATGTAGGTGGGCAGGTCGGTCAGGCTCGTGACGATCAGGCGCGAGACCTCGTTGAAGCCGTCCGAGCCGTCGGCGAGATAGCCGCCGATGCAGAAATGCGATTCGCCGCCGCGGGTGAACTGGTGATTCGTCTTCGGCGTCGCCGCCTGCACCATTAAGAACAATTCCTGCAGATATTCCGCCGCCTCGTCCCGCGTCAGCGTCCCCGCAGCGATGTCGCGGCGGTAGAAATCGGTGAGGTAGCGGTCGAGGGTGCCGAAGCTGTCCGGATCGGCGGAGAAGCAGATGTAGATGCACAGCACCGCCTCATAGAAGCTCTGCGGCGCATGCTCCGGCACGCGCATCAGCGCGTCCGCGAGCCGTGCCATCCGCGCCTTCGCATCGGCATCGTCGAGCGTATCGGCAAACGCGCGCACTTTGTCTGCGCATTTGTGCGCCCACGCGATCAGCGCGTCGGCCACCTTGTCAAGCCCCGTCAGAAAGGTGATCTCATCCGGCGCGGTGTGCGTTTCCAGCGACGCGGCGATCTCCGCCTTGATGCCGGAGAGACCCTTCGCCAGCACCTTGCGGTAGTCGGCGGTGGCGTGCTGCCACTCCATGGTGGAGAGGTTATCGACGGGCTTCAGATAGAACTGCGAGACGCATTCGCCGGTTTTTCTGTGGCCGCTGCGGTGGAATGCGTCGCCCACCACGGAGCCGTTGAAGTTGAAAAAGCCGGTCATGGCCGAATCGGGCGTGAGCATCGGCTCCTGCGCGAGGATGTACTCGCACAGCCGCTTGACATCCCGCTCGGATTCGGTGAGGAAGAGGTCGTTGCGGTCGAAGGTGACGGCGACGGGATGAACGTACATTTCGCCTGCAAGCGTGCGGGCGGTGAGGTTTTGGATGCGGTTGGTCATGGATTGATTTCCTCCTTTGGGAATATATTCGGCAGGGTGATTTTCGTTTCATGCACCCGTCCCGGTGATAAATGATAGCGTCGTTTGAACAGGCGGGAAAAATAGCTGGTACTTTCGAAGCCGCAGGCTTCCGCAGCCTCGATCACGGTCGCACTGCCGGAAAGCAGCATCTCATAGGCAGCCTCCAGCCGCTTGGAATTGACATAGGCAAGCGGCGGCATGCCGGTGTAGCGCTTGATGAGCACCCGCAGATATTCGTCCGAAATGCCGCACAGCTTTGACAGCATTTCGACGGTGATCGGTTTCTTATAGTTTTCGTCAACAAATTCCAGCGCGGGGCGGATGATCGCATATTTTCCGCTCTGCATGTACTGCTGACTTCGCTCCGAGATCAGCCCGGCGAGGATGCTGCTGACAATGGAATGCGTCCGCATATACCGCCCCGCATCCTTTTTCTGCCATTCATCGAAGGCGCTGATAAACAGGCTTTTGTACCGGTTGCCGGGAGGCTGCTTGATGATCTCCGGTGCAAAGCGCATGGAGGCCGTCTCGCCGGTAAAATGAAAGCGGATGTTGATGATCTTGCCGGGTTTTGTGACGACGAAGGTGTTCTCCCTCTCCGTTTCGGGAATGAACAGCACCGTATCCGTGGCCAGCGTCAGATGCCGCCCCGGGAAATACTCCTC
>SVSO01000153.1 GCA_015064195.1 Oscillospiraceae bacterium | reverse complement strand
CTGTGAAGGTGGTCGTATGAAGACCGCGCTTGTGACAGCAGGTACCTCCGGCACCGGCCGTGCAATCGCCGAGCGATTCGCAAAAGAGGGCATCGCAGTGGCGATTACTTCGCGCGATGCTGACAAAGCGGCGATCGCGGCGGAGGAAATCGCGGCTGCATACGGTGTGATCTGCCGCGGTTATGCGCTGGATCAGTTTGAAGAAGCGTCTATTCTCGCGCTGTATAACGCGCTGGAAGCGGACGGTATGCTGCCCGATGCCCTCGTGCTCAATGCAGCCGACCTTGGCATGGGAATGGATGCACTGACTATATCCGCGCAGGATTTCGCACGGGTGATTACCACGAACATTGTTGGCGAATTTCTGCTCATCCGCGAGGCGGCGGTGCGGCATATGATTGGGCAGCAGAAGGGGGCGGCGGTGATGATTGGCTCCAACACGAGCCGTCGTGCCATCCGGAACCGTAGTGCCTACTGCGCGTCGAAGGGCGGACTGGTATCGCTTGCCAAGGCGCTGGCGTTGGATTTCGGCGGCTATGGCATCCGCGTGAATGCAGTGCTGCCAGGATCGATCCACTCGGAACGCTGGGAGGCGTTGGACGAGGATACGCTTGCCGCGAAGCGTGCACGCGTGCCGATCGGGCGCGAGGCATTCCCGGCGGATATCGCAGAGGCGGCATACTTCCTTGCGTCCGACGCGGCAGCCAGCATCAGCGGTACGGAGCTTGTGGTGGATGGCGGCGTAGACGCGCAGTTGTTTCCCGGGGTTTGACGGTTGTTATCATGTGGTGAAGCTGCGCATCTCCAACAAAGTGGTATACACTATTGCATACGAATTGTAATCCACCTCAATCTGCTGTGGGAAACCATGCGGCTGATCTATACTCATACTTATAGATCAGCCGCATTTTTCACTTTTCTACAATCGCCGCATCTTCATCTCCCGCAGCATTTCTTATACTTCTTCCCGCTTCCGCAGGGGCACAGCTCGTTTCTGCCAACCTTCGCCTGCGGTTTCGGAGCGGGCATCTCTTTTCGGATTTCCTCAAGCTGCCGCAGCATATCCTTCCGCACATCCTCGTTCGGCAGCTTCATGGACAGAATATGGTTCAACAAATCTTCCATATTCAGCGTTCCGTCTTTCAGGGATTCCCGGATATTCGTCCCAAGGGTAATACTCTTGACCTCCCCTGTATCGCGCGGCCGCATGACGGCAATTTCCGCAGGCATATGCCCGCGGTTGCACTGCATGCGGGTATGATTGTGCATATCTTTATACAGATCGAAGAAGAGAGACATCTGGGCTTTGCTTAAATGCTGACTAAGGTTGTCTTCTTCCAGCACTTTCACCACATCATCCATCGTGGAATCCACCATGCGGGCGACGAACTGCAGATTCAGAAAAATATTCTTTGCGCTTTCAGCAGAATAGCCAATTATGTCCTGCCAGAAGGACTTCATGACCTTGCTCTGCTGTGTCGGTTCCGCATAATTCGGATCGTGATACCGGAGCAGGACTTTTTTTCGGGAATGTAGTAAGGCTTATCCGCCTGGTATGCTTTGACTTTTGCAAAAATTTCCAGCAGCTGCCAGTCCACCAGCTGCCGGTTCAGCGAGGTTTCAAACCGCGCACCGGTATATTCATCCGCTTCTCCGAATATGTCAAAATACTCCCGCTCATGCCGCGCGACCATGATGTACTGGGCAAATTCCGCCTTGGTGAGCAGCCCGGGATTCTGCGTGCTGATGATTTCGTACACCTTATCCAGCGGAATCACGCCGTAGAGGTTGGCCATGGCTTTGAGATATTTTCGCAGCAGCTTGATGGTATCGTCCGATATGGGCAGGGTTCTGTATAATGCTGCCAGCTTTTGTCTGGAATACGGTTCGGGGAGGGTGTAGGTTTTTACTCGATCTGACATATTGTAGTTCTCCGTTAGAATTTTTTGATGCTTCTATTGTAGCAGGTTTTCCGGGATTTGTCAATATGGTGCTGTAAGAAAATCACAGATTAAAGCTGTTGGGCATGACAAGCCATTAAGGTGGCATAACCGAACCTCGGTCATGCCGCTCCTCTATGTGCGCAATTCTAATGATGCGAAATCCAGACGAAACATTTAAGCTCTCTCAAGTTTGTCAAGTGCGTACTGATTTAGGATAGGTTATTTATCTTGACAAAGACAGAAACGCGTAGTATAATATTATTACCATATTAAATAATAGTGCAGCCCCCACACACCACAAGAGAAAAGAAACATACAAGAGGGATAGCATGCCAGAGAACACAATCAAACAAGGAATATACCGCCACTATAAAGGCGGGATTTACGAAGTAATCAACAGGCTATGGTGCGATGTGATGGGGATTGACTGGACGAGGTCGTTTATACATGTTGAATTATAAGCTGTTACTAATCACCGGAGCCAGCGGCTTTGTCGGCCACAAGCTCATGCAAATGTGCAAGGACACCATTGCCTGCCCATCGCTGCGGGGGAAAACGGAAGACGAAATCCGCCGCATCATCGCCGAAAGCGGCGCGGATACCATCATACACACAGCAGCCATCTCAGACATCGGCGTATGCCAGGAAAACCCGGAGGCATCCTACATCGCCAACGTCCAGCTTCCGGTATACCTTGCCAAGGCGGCGGGACACAGGAAGCTGATCTGTTTCAGCTCCGATCAGGTATACACCGGCTTAACGGACGAAGGCTCGTACACGGAAGAAATGACGAACGGTTCAGCGAAACCTGCCAATCTGTACGCAGAGCATAAGCTGGAGATGGAGCGCCGTGTTTTAGATATCGCCCCGGATGCGGTAATGCTCCGCGCGGAGTGGATGTATGACTACTATCTGAAAAAGTCGAACTACTTCATGAACATCCTGAACGCAGCGGAATCGGTGCGTTTCAGCTCCCGCCAGTACAGGGGAATCACCTATGTGAAAGAAGTGGCGGAGAACATGGCGAACGTCATCAAACTTCCGGGCGGCATCTATAACTTCGGCAGCGAGACGGCGAAGTCTATGTATGAGATCACCAGAGACTTTTTGGCGTTAATCGGCAAAGATACGCATCTCGAGGACTGCGCTTCGCGCCACAATCTGTGGATGAACTGCGAAAAGGCGAGAAAATACGGCGTGGTGTTCCAATCGGTGGAAGACGGATTGAAAGCCTGCGCCGGGGATTATGGTTTGTTGAAATGAGAATGGGAAGAATATCGCAAAGCAGGCCGCCGTTACCGGCGGCCTGCTTATGCTATATGTGATCTATTCCGCAGACGAAATCGCAGCGATATACCGCGCATGCTCGGATTCGGGGATTTTAAGAACTTTCAGTGCTTCTTGCGCTGTGAACTTGTAGGCTTCCATGACGCACTTGGCAGCGTGAAGATGAACCTCAAATTCAACCTCTTTTATCATTTCTTCTATTGCTCTGCACATGATGGCAACTCATCAAGACTTAATCGCAGCGATATACCGCGCATGCTCAGCTTCGGGGATGTTCAGCAGCTTCAGTGCATCTTGAACGGTTATCTTTAATGCCTTCATGAGATTGATAACAGATTCAAGTTTTCCCTCAAATATTCCCTCAGACTTGCTCTCATTTCTTAATTCTTCCATAGCTCTGCACATGATGGCAACTCCTTCCTTATCTTCTTTAAAATAACGGACACGGCCGGCAAGAACGTCATAGTGCATATCATCAGCCTCAACGCACCACATATCGTGCATCAATCGGCCAAGCTCCGTCTCATCTGTAATCTGCGCATTTACATACAGAATATGCTGCTCGTCTCCGAACGGCTTCCCGGTTTCCAGAATCGTCCGTTCAGCATGGTAAATGGGCAGCCCACCGCCGATGACATCATTTTCTGTGATAAATATTACATAACATTCGTTGAGTGCTTCGTAATTATCCCCCGGCTCCGTAATGTTTGCATCAATCAAAGCCGCATTATACCGGGCGCGCTTGAAGGAGGCACCCCGGTCGCTGCGCTGCACCTCGATGTCGTACACCTTGCCGGTACTGTCGGCGGCAAATACATCCAGCCGTGCGGAACGCCCCTGTAGATTTTTCATAGAAAACTGCCCGTGAACTTCCATGACGCATAAATCGCTCTTTTTGAGGATAACGCGAAGAAGCAGCTCGACACAGGCTTTGTCTTCAAAAACCTTCGCCATGAAGTCATCGTCCAGCAGCCGGAACCCCCGCAATCGCTGGAGATCCTCCTCGCGCTGCTGCATGTATTCTGTCTCATTCATCATAGCCACCTACTTCCACAATATAATTATACCACATCCAAGCCGCTTTGTCAAGATGGAGCGGGAATATCGCAAAGCAGGCCGCCGTTACCGGCGGCCTGCTTGATTCAACTTATCTTCATTTCCGCTTATCCACGGCGCGATGCGCAATCTTGATCACTTCCACAATCGGAATAATCAGAATTGCCAGCCCGAACGCGATGCCATACTCCATCAGATCCAGATGCGCCAGCTCAAACGCCTTCGCAAGGAAATCCACCTCGATAACCAGCGTCGTCAGCAGCAGCGAGAGCACGCCTGCGCCCCAGAGCCACAGATTCTGCCCCTTCATTGCGAAAATCGATCCGTGCAGCGAACGCATATTGAACGCGTGGCAAATCTCGCACAGCGACAGCGTGAGGAACGCCATGGACGTGCCGAGCATCTCCGCGGAGTACGTCCCTGTGGCAATCGCTTCCGCATGGTGCAGATCCGCGAGATAATATCTGCCGATCAGGTACGAAACCATCGTAATCACTGTAACCAGCACGCCCTGATATGCCACCGCAAAGCCGAGGCCGCCGGCAAAGATGCCCTCCTTGCTGTCGCGGGGCTTGCGCTTCATAATGCTGGCTTCGGGCTTCTCCATGCCGAGCGCAAGGGCGGGGAAGCAGTCTGTGATCAGGTTGATCCAGAGCAGATGAACGGGAGCGAAAATCGTAAATCCGAACAGTGTTGCGAAGAAGATCGTAAGCACCTCCGACAGGTTGGAGGCCAGCAGGAACTGAATCGCTTTTCGGATATTGTCGTAAATTCTGCGTCCCTCACCGGCTGCGGAGACGATGGTAGCAAAGTTGTCATCGGCCAGAATCATATCCGCCACATTCTTGGTCACGTCCGTACCCGTGATGCCCATGCCGACACCGATATCCGCATTCTTGATCGAGGGCGCGTCGTTTACGCCGTCGCCCGTCATGGCAGTAACCTTGCCCTTGCTGCGCCATGCGTTGACGATTCTCGTCTTGTGCTCCGGCTGAACGCGGGCATAAACGCTGTACTTTTCTACGGCCGATTCAAATTCCTCGTCGGAAATTTTGTCAAGCTCCGCACCTGTGATTGCACCGGAAGCATCGGTGAGGATGCCCAGCTCCATGGCAATCGCAACGGCGGTATCCTTGTGGTCTCCGGTAATCATGATGGGACGGATGCCGGCGCTGCGGCATTCGTCGATGGCATCCTTAACCTCGGGACGCACCGGGTCGATCATGCCGACCAGACCGATGAAGCAAAGCTCACACTCCACGTGCTCCGAATCGTATACGGAAGGCTCGCCTGCAAGCTCCTTCTTCGCTGCTGCAAGCACGCGCAGCGCACGGTCGGCCATGCCCTTGTTTGCTTTGAGGATATTCGTGCGGATTTCCTCGGTCATTTCCACGATTTTGCCGCCAATCAGCGCGGTCGTGCAGCGCTTCAGCAGCTCATCGGGCGCGCCCTTGGTGAACTGAACGAGGGAACCGTCGGCGGTTCTGTGAACCGTGGACATCATCTTTCTGCCGGAATCGAAGGGAACCTCGCCGATGCGGACGAAGACATCCTTCTGTGTGTTCTTGGAAAGACCAATGTTTTCCGCATAGTTGACCAGCGCGCACTCGGTCGGCTCGCCGACCGCAGTGTTTGCCTCGGTGTCAAACTCCGCGTCGGAGCAGAGGGACATGGCGTTGGCCAGGAGCTTCTCGTCGTCGCCGTAGTGGTCAACGACGGTCATCTTGTTCTGGGTGAGCGTACCGGTCTTATCGGAGCAGATGATCTGCGTGCAGCCCAGCGTCTCGACGGCGGTGAGCTTGCGGATGATGGCGTTGCGCTTTGACATGTTGGTGACACCGATCGAGAGAACGATGGTGACAACCGTGGCAAGGCCTTCCGGGATGGCCGCGACCGCGAGGGAAATGGCGATCATGAAGGAATTGAGAATCGTATCGAAGCCGACACCGTCACGGATGAGCTGGATGGCGAAAATGACGACGCAGATGCCGATAACGAGGTAGGTGAGCACCTTGGAAAGACCGGCGAGCTTGATCTGGAGGGGCGTTTTACCTTCCTCCGCCTGCGCGAGCGCGTCAGCGATCTTACCCATTTCGGTCTCCATGCCTGTAGAGGTGACAACCGCCCTGCCGCGTCCGTAAACCGCGGTGGAGCCCATGAATACCATGTTCTTTCTGTCGCCGAGGGCAACGTCACCGCTGGCATCCGCCGTGAGCGCATCCACCTTTTTGTCAACGGGAACCGATTCACCGGTCAGAGCAGCTTCTTCGATCTTCATGGAAGCGCATTCGATAATGCGCGCGTCCGCCGGAACCGAGTCGCCGGCTTCCAGCACGATGATATCGCCGATCACGAGGTCTTCGCTTGAAACGGTGATCTGTTTTCCGTCACGAATGACCTTGCTCTGTGCTTTGGACATTTCCTGCAGGGCTTCGATGGCCTTTTCCGCCTTGCTTTCCTGGAAAACGCCGAGAATGGCATTGATCAGGACAACGGCAAGGATAATGACCACATCGGACGGGAAGCCCATATGGCCGGAATGCACGCCCTCGTAGATTTCCACGCCTGCGGAGATGGCTGCAGCCACCAGCAGGATGATGGTCATCGGCTCGCAAAGCTGCTTGAAGAAGCGATGGATGAGCGATTCTTTTTTTGCTTCGGCAAGTTTATTCTTGCCGTTCCGCGCAAGGCGAGCCTGCGCTTCGGCGGCACTCAGGCCGTCTTTGCTTCCGTCAACGGACTGAATGACGTCATCGGCGCTGCTTAGATAATGTTTCATGTTTTCCTCCTGAAAAAGTATTTGAAATTTACGTCACATAAACAAAAAACTTTTGTGACGTATTGTCACAAAAGTCTTGCTATTATAAAATCCACGTAACCGGACGAATCGTCGGGATGACGGCCAGTGGAAATGCAAAGCATTCAGCTACTCCCTTTTGTTGTGTATATTATATCATAAATGG
>SVSO01000152.1 GCA_015064195.1 Oscillospiraceae bacterium | reverse complement strand
AAGCGTGCCGATCAGGTCGTCCGTCTCGCCGAAGCGGTTCATGGGCGTGTGATTGAGGATCTTCTGGGAACGTGCGGTGTAGGTGCCGTCGGGATTGATGAGGAGCGCGTGGTTCTGATTGGTGAGGAAGAAGCCGGGCGCGATGGCGTTGACGCGGATGCCCACCTTGGAGAAGTGAACGGCCAGCCACTGGGTGAAGTTGGATACAGCGGCCTTTGCGCCGGAGTATGCGGGAATCTTGGTCAGCGGGCAGAATGCGTTCATGGAGGACACATTGAGGATCACGGTGTCGCCCTTCTTTGCCATATCCTTTGCGAATACCTGGGTGGGAAGCAGAGTGCCGAGGAAGTTGAGGTTGAATACGAATTCAATGCCTGCGGGATCGAGATCGAAGAAGGTCTTTACGCCTTCCGCTGCGCTCTCGAGATCCTCGGGGAAGAGGTATTCCTTGTCGGTAGTACCCTTGGGATTGTTGCCGCCTGCACCGTTCAGCAGGATGTCTACGGTGCCGAACTTTGCGAGGATGGCTTCCCGTGCAGCCTCAAGGCTTGCCTTGTCGAGCACGTTTGCAGCCACTGCCATAGCGGTGCCGCCGTTTGCGGTGATATCGTCAACCACCTTCTGAGCAGCTTCTTCGCGAAGGTCGCAGACTGCAACCTTTGCACCGCAGGCTGCCAGAGCCTTTGCGAATTCGGAGCAGAGTACGCCGCCGCCGCCGGTGACGAGAGCGGTCTTGCCGGAAAGATCAATCTGGAAAGGTAACTTCATGATGGTATCTCCTTTGAATATAATTTTAATTTTTGTCAGTCGTCGATGCCGTAGGCAATGGTGGTCATGAGGGCCATCTCTGCCTGAGCGGTGTCAAGCCGGCTGTATTGGACAACGATGGGGGTATCGGATTCCACCAGCATGGCGTAGGGAACATTGCGGGGAATCTCCTCGCCGGCGGCATTTTTTAATTTATCCAGCCGGATGTGGTGGGTGCGCATGGACGCGCAGTGAGAGGAAAAGGAGGTGTCACAGGGACGATCCTCGAAGAAAAGCGTCAGTCTGATCTCGGCATCCGCGGGGGAGGTGTTGAGCACACAGATCGCTTCGTGGCTGATCTGACCGTTGGACACGGGATCGAGAAAGCAGTCAGGGATGAGCCATGTTTTTTTGCCGTAGGTTTTCATGGGGGACTCCTTTCAAAAAACTCTAACTATATTTTAACTCAAAATTCACAGAAAGGGAAGAGGTTCGGCGGAAATTTCTTAAAATTTTTACGCAAATGTAGGAAATCGCGCAAACGGAGACGCAAAAAGTGGGAATTCGTGCGATTTTCTCTTGACAAAAAGTGTGGGGGCATGATATAATGTAATTAACTACAAATATAGAAAGGAGCGGCAGAATGAAACGGATACTCACGGTGATGCTCATGCTTCTGATGCTTTTCGGATGCGGAGAGCGTGGGATTTTTGTGGAAGAACGGCCTGTTGCCATCGACTGGCGGCGGGATCTTTACAGCCCGTCCATGCTCATTTCGTGGGCGATCAAGTGGGAGGAGCTGCCGGATATTGTTGAAATCTCCGATGCGGCGGTGATCGCCACAGTGGAGGAGCTTTCCGCCGCCGAGGGCTATCGGGATGAGCGCGCGCTGACGTTCACCTATCAGCTGGAGATTGCCGAGGTGCTGTTTGACACGGCGGGCGATCTGAGCGCGGGAGATTCGGTGACGATGATCTCCGGAGAGGGGGCGATGCCGCTGTCGGAGCTGAAGCCCAAGCTCGATTACACCGGCAGTGTGTACATTCCGAAGCATCAGGGCGATGCACCGGATGACAGCTGGCTGATTGCGACCAATCACGATACAACGCCCATTGAAGTCGGGCGGGAGTATCTGCTTTTTCTCGAAAAAGATGCGGATTCCGGCGGCTATATCGAATACGGCCACCGATTTTTGTGGGAGATCATGGAAGGCAGGCTGGTGTGCAGTGACGGCCTTGCAAAATGGTACGACGACGAATATTCCATGGAAGCTGTCCGGGATGTGATCGCATCGCGCACCGGGCGGTGTGATGAGATCGGTGAGACGGCGTATGCGGACGAGGTGAACGAAAGAGAAGCGGCTGAGCTGGAAGCGGCACAGACGGCTCTGCGCACAAGGATGGAGCAGGCCGCCGCAAAGCGTACCGGCGAGGTCGTTCCCATACAAAGGCGGAATATCGTGCATACCATTGAATATGATCGTTACGGCGATGATACGCTGGAAGAACGTCTTGCAGACTGTGAAGCGGCGGCATTGGTAAGGCTGACGGCCAAAGCGGATGACCCATGGGACGATGAACCGCTTTTCGATGATGTGAAGTCGTTTTATTATCATGCGGAGGTTGTCGAAATTCTCCATAACCCCGATGCGTCGCTGTCCGTGGGCGATGCGGTGACGCTGCAGCTATACTCCGGTGTGATGGAGGCGTGGCGTATGCAGGAGGAGATCGGGCTATGGAAAGAATCCATCGACAAGGGCATTCTTCAGGATGCGTATCTCGACGAGGATTACGCCGCGGTAATGACACCGAGGACGATCCCCGCGGAGGTGGGCAAGACTTATTTTATCCTGCTGAAATCGCCGGTGAGAGAGGGATATTACGACTACTTTGAATGCGGCGGCGCATATTTTTACGAATACCGGGACGGTAAGCTGTACACCGGTGACGGAAAAAAGGCAAAAAAGGCGAAGATTTCCCTTGAGGATATCAAAGAAGCCATGGAAGGAGGGCATACCGGATGAAACGGCTGGCGGCATTATTTCTGAGCGCGATTTTTCTTGCATCCTGCGGGGATGCGCTGATCGTGGAGCCGCGGATGGTGTCACTGGATATCCGCAGTGAAGGCGGATACCTGACGAACATGATCTTTGAGGACCGCATCAAATGGTCGGAGCTTTCGGATGTGGTGGAGCTGTCCGATGGGGCGGTGGTTGCCGTGGTGCGTGAGCTGTCCGGCTTTGACCGGGGCGAGCGCGGGGCAAGCATGGAGTTCACCTATACCATCGAGCCGACGGAGATTCTGTTTGACACCACCGGCGAGCTTACGGTGGGCGGCGGCATTGAGATGATGTCCAACGAAGGTGCACTCACCTTTGAAACTCTTGCGCCGGTGCTGGATGAACGGGAGCTGGAATTTGTCACGATGCTGTGGAACGATCAGCCGGAGAACGGGTGGATGCTGGCATCGATGCATGACGTGATCCCCATTGAGATCGGGCGGAGCTATGTCTTTTTCCTGTCGAAAAAGGGACGGAAATGGACAGAATCCGGTCGGGAATATCTGTGGGAGGTCATGGATGGCCGGCTGGTGACGGGTGACGGCACTGCGAAGGCATACGATGACAACTATACCATGGAAGCGGTGCGGGAAGCTGTAACGGCGCGCACCGGACGCTGCGATGAGATCGGCGAAGAAGCGTATGAAGCGGAGATGCTGGCACGGCAGACGAAGGAGCTGGCGGATCGGCTGACGGAGCTGCAGGGCATCATGGACAGCGCGGCCGCCAAGCGCACCGGTGAGGCTGTGCCGGAAAAGGAGCGCAATATCGTGATGACGGTGGACACGGATTTTGTCGGCATGGACGGCGGCACACTGGCGGAACGGCTGGAATGGGCAGAGCTTGCGGCAGTGGTGAAGCTGACGGAGCGGACGCAGTCTTTTGTCTCTTATGAATCCGCCTCCTTCCGCTATCAGGCGGAGATCGTGGATATTCTCTATGACGAGAAGGGAAGCGCATCCGTGGGAGCGGAGATCGATATTTCAACCGCGTCGGGACTCATCCGCCCGTGGGAGATGCAGGAGCACGGGGTGATGAAAAACGCACTTCTGCTCAGAGATCGGGTGATGTTTGAGGAATACACCGACCGGGATTACATCGCAGTATCCGAGGAGGGCGCAGTTCCGGCGGAGGTGGGGAAGACTTATCTCATGCTGCTCCGGGAAGAGCCTTTGTACGGCGTACCGGGGACCATCTATATAGAATACGGCGGACAATTCCTGTATGAATACCGGGACGGCAAGCTGTATACCGGCGACGGAAAAACGTCAAAAAAGGCGAAAATTTCGCTGAAGGATATTGAAAAAGCGATCGGCGCACTCGAATGAGTGCGCCGATCGGCATTATTTTAGAAATTCTTGAAGAATACGACCTGATTCTTGCCGAGAGTGAAGCACGCCGGATCAAGCTCAGCTTCTGTCATGAAGTGATCTTCGTCGATGAGGTATGCTTTCATGGAATCGCAGAGGTTGGTGTTGATCTCCCGCTCGTCGCCGAGGTTCGAGATCATGACCGCCTTGCTGTCGCCGTCCATAGCCGCAAGACCGTACAGTCCCGCATCGGAGATCTCACAGCCTGCCTGTGTGCCCAGCTTGTACAGCTCGCCGAATGCCTGGAAGGAGTAGTAGGTGCAGAGGGGCTTCCACGTGAGGGGATTGAACAGACCGCCGTAAACGGACGGGCCGAGACGTGCATCGTAGAAGCACATCACATCCATGCGCTTGTTCTGCATGGCCAGCATCATGGCGGCGGCAGATGCGGCGGCGAAGGATGTGCCGCGGTTATCCACGGTGTGGGCGGTGTTCCACTCGTTGCAGTGAACCTCGCAGTCGGTGAAGCCGTACCGCTCCAGCTCCAGTGCGCAGTAATCCGCATGGCGCAGGGAATTTTCGACGGAAGCGTAGGTGTGCCATGAGAAGAAATCCATGGGGGTTCCGGTGGCTTTGAGATGGGAGAGGAAGCCGCGGAAGAAATCGATGAAGTATGCGTGTGCCGGAGGGATCTCCCGATCTTCTTTATCGGGAATGTTCAGACCGAGGGCGTTGGGAGCTGCATCCACCGCATAGAAGCCGCAGGATGCAAAGCCGCCCACCTTGATCGTATCGCCGAAGCAGGCCTTCAGATGCTTCGCGGCGATCTCATACAGCTCAAAATACTGCTCCTTGGTGCCCGTCCACATCATACTGCCGTTGGCGGGCGTTTTTTTGCCGGTATAGCTGTCCGGCTCGTTCCAGATCTCCCAGTAGGTGATGCCCATCTCATAGCCGTCAGCCCAGCCCTCGTTGTAATGGCGGATGACGTGCTCACAGATGCGCGCCCACTTTGCAAAATCCGTCGGCGGTGCAAGACGGTAGGGCTTGATCTCGGGATAATTCTCGATGGTGATGCCGAGGCGGTAGTAAGGCTCCACGTTTGCGGCCTTGATGCCCTTCAGCAGATGGTCGGTAAACGCGAAATCGTAGCTTGCGGGATCGTTTTCGTCCGCATCAAAGTTCGGGAAAACATTGGGGATGTCCACATAGACGCATCCGCCGAAGGAGCCGCCCGCATCGTGCAGACGGGAGTAGGGGATGTTCGCCTCGGTGAGATAGTGGAACAGGCCGTGGTAAGCGTGCAGCATGGGCGGCTGACCGACGGCGTGCATCGCTTTGATCTTGCCTTTGGCGGCGGTGAAGTCAAATTTAATCTCGCTCATTGTAAAAATCTCCTTTTATCAAAATTTTGTAATCACAAATTGTTCCGTGCAGACGGCGGGGAATTCCTGCTTGCCCCACGGCTTGTGCCAGCAGAGGCTTCCGTGGAGGCGGCCGTCAGGGTCATATACGCCGTATTCCAGCTGGGAGACGGCAGGCTTCAGACCGGTGCCGCACTCGAAGTTGAGGGTCTGGATGCACACATTGCACGGGCCGGCCGGAAGTCCGAACAGGCCGTCCTCCGCCGCGGCAACGATACGGCGGTTGTGCTGTGCCACGATGTGGGTGATGACCGACAGATGGGAGCAGTCGTGGAACGCGATGCCGTGCTCGCAGTTGTGGACGTACAGATAATCCGCCACCACGTGTTCACCCAGCACGAAGCCGTATTTGAAGCCCTGCGATGCCACATTGCGCAGAACATTGTCATCGTTCTGGTCGCCGGCCATGATAAGGCCGGCGGTGTGGCAGGGATTTTCCGAAAGCTCCTTGCCAAGCAGAGTGTCGCCCACCTGCTCATCAAGACAGAACTGACAGTCGCTGATCCAGACGCGGGAGACATTCTGGAAATTCGCCGCGCTCTGGGTGGGATACATTTTATCATGGCGCATGGGAACGCGCAGCTCCAGATTGGCCATGGAGAACTGGGAGATGCTGAAGCGGCCTTTGCAGCTGTCACCCTCCGGTGCGGCGATGATCGACCACGGACGTTCCGTCGGGTCATGGATCTCCGGCGCATCCCAGTCGGAGAAGATGCGGGTGTTGTCCGTCCGAAGCGTGCCGAATGTGGTGGGGACAAAGTTGTATTTCACCGATTCCGGCGGGCGGACGATGTAAGCGTTGAGCAGACGGCAGGGCATTTCGCCTTCCAAAAAGATGTTGGCCTTGTATTCCGGCGGGATGATCAGCTGAGCGCGGACTTTCCGGCCATTGTATTCTTCGATGCCGGGGGAGGCCAGCCGATAGCCGCCCTTTGTGTAGGGAAAAAGAATGCGGCCGCCGCCTTTTTTGGCGGTGAAATTGATGGCTTCCTGAATGGCGCGGGTATCATCGGCGATGCCGTCGCCCACTGCGCCGAAATCCATCACATTGATTCCGAATCCTGACATAGTATCCTCCTTGAATCTGAAAAATTTCCGGTACAACTTTATCATAGCATAAAAACGGGCAGATGTCAATATATAATTGCGAATATTTTTCGTTAAGCTTGCGGACTGTTTGCAGAAACGATTATCCCTTGTCACAGCAATTACTCTTGACATTTGACAGGATTTCCGATATAATTATAGTGTGGAAGCTGAGAAACAGCTTTTCATGGAAAGAAAACGGGCGTGGAGTGAATTATGGAGAATGGAAGATACGGCGAGCTTTCGCCGCAAAATGCACAAAATCTCATGAATCTCATCGATCAGGCGCTGAACAGTCTGGCGGTGAAGATCGAAAACAAGGGCGGGCAATATATCAGAGAGATCCTGTATATCCTGCTGACCGAGAAGGCGCAGACGACGGAAATCGCCGAACCGCTGCGCCGTGTGGCCCATCGATTCGGAATCGCGGCGGAAAGTGCCCGTTCGTCCATCCGATATGCCATCGTTCAGGCGTGGCGAATGGGCGATCCGAATGTGCAGTACCGCTATTTCGGCCGCTCGGTGGAGTTCCACCGGGGAAAGCCTACGGAATCGGCATTTATCGCCACCGTTGCCATGGCACTCCGGCATGAAGCCGATGCGTATTTCTCCCGATCAAAGCTGCCGGACGACGGTATCCCGCCGGAGATGATATTT
>SVSO01000151.1 GCA_015064195.1 Oscillospiraceae bacterium | reverse complement strand
TGCCGCACGCGCATTCCGCTATGTGAATTTCCTCGGCGGCGCGGTGAAAGCTCCCGTCGCACAGCTGGAGCTTCTGCCGGAGATTTACAAAGCGAAATTCTCCTGCCCCGATGATCCGCAGATCGCGAAGATCTTCGACATCTGCGCCTACACCTTCCACTTAAATTCCCGGGAATTTTTGCTGGACGGCATCAAGCGCGACCGCTGGTGCTGGTCGGGCGATGCGTATCAGTCCTACATGGTCAACGATTATCTCTTCGCCGACCGTGCCCTCAATCGCCGCACCATCACCGCCCTCTACGGCAAGCCGCCGTATCTGGAGCACATCAACACCATCAACGATTATTCCGCATTCCTGCTCATTGGCACATGGGAATACTATTTTACCACCGGTGACATGGAGTTCATCCGCTTCATTCTGCCCCGCGCCAAGGCATTGTATCAGTTCATCCTTGATCGCCTCGATGAAAACGGCCTCGTCGTTCAGCGTCCCGGCGACTGGATCTTCATCGACTGGTCGGACATCGACAAAGACGGCCCGCTTTGTGCCGAGCAGATCCTGCTCTGGCAGGCGCATAACGCAATGGCCAAGCTTTCGGCGGCAGTCGGCGAGGACGGCGGACTTTATCTCGACCGCGCCGACAAGCTGAAATCGGTCATCATGGAGAAATACTGGGATGCGGAGAAGGGAGCTTTCATCGACAGCTTCACCTCTGGCCGCCGCAATGTGACCCGCCATGCATCGATTTTCGCCATTCTGTACGATTTTGTGGATCGCGATACGGCGGAGGAGCTGGTGAAAAATGTCCTCGAAAACGATGCGGTCACCAAGCTCACCACGCCCTATTTCGAGCTGTATGAGCTGATGGCACTGTGCAAGTTAGGGCATCTCGGCATGGCGCAGGAGATGATCGACTCTTACTGGGGCGGCATGGTGAGACTTGGCGCGACCACGATCTGGGAGCAGTATGACCCCACCGAATCCGGCATCCGGCATTACGGAATGTACGGAATGCGCTTCGGAAAATCCCTCTGCCACGCATGGGGAAGCGGCCCGATCTATCTGCTTGGCCGGTATGTGGCGGGTGTGTATGCCACCTCTGTGGGCAGTGAGACCTTCGCTGTCGAGCCGAATCCGGGCAAATACGCGGCATTTGACGCAGTGGTTCCCATGCGGGACGGCACGGTTGCGGTGCATTATGACCACGGCAGGCTGACGGTTTACACGGAGCTTTCCGGCGGCGTTGTGAAGTTCGGCGGCAGGGAATATGCCCTCGAAGCCGGAAAAACGCTGGCAATTGAATAAACAGGAATCGTCCGGACGGCTCACGCTGTCCGGACAAATTTTGTCTGTCACCCTGCCAAATAGTCGAAACGGATCAACCGATGATAGATTCGGATACACTTACCGACACCCTCTTGCACGAAAGGGCGGATCTGTGATATAATTAAGAAAAAACGAAGGGAGACATTTCTATGAAACAAACACTGTCCGTTCTCATTCTCGCGGCGATGCTCTGCCAGCTGGCAGCCTGCGGTGCATCCGATACGCCCGCCGTTGATACCACCGCTGCCGGTACGACCGAGCCGGAGGAGACGACCATCGCCTACGTTCCGGCGGAGTTGGACTACGGCGGAGAGACCATCAGCTTCTTCATCCGCGAAAATTCTGCCACCATGCCGGAATTTTTCGCCGATGAGCAGTCGGGTGAGATCATCAACGACAAGATCTACGCCCGCAATCTGAAGGTGCAGGAGGATCTGAACGTCAAATTCACCTTCCGGCAGGAGAAAAACTCGTGGAACGAGCGAAAGACCTTTGCAGATACGCTGGGAAGCTCCGTGCTTGCCGGTGACGGCGCGTATGACATCGTGTCCGGCTACTCCATGTCGCTGGCAATTCTCGCCGAACGGGGACTGCTCTGTGACCTGAACAGCACGGCGTATCTGGACTTTTCCAAGCCGTGGTGGGCGCAGAGCCTGACCGATCAGGTGACGGTCAACGGCAAGCTGTTCTTCGCCACCGGTGACATCTCCACCTACACCATGTACTGTATGTACGGCATCTATTTCAACAAGAATCTGCTCACAGATTACGGCCTTGAGGAACCGTATGGGCTGGTTCGCGACGGCAAATGGACGCTTGACGCCATGATCGGCATGACCAAGGACGTGTATCAGGATCTCAACAACAATCAGACCAAGGATGAATTCGACCAGTTTGGTTCGGTCAACGCAGTGTCTGCCATCGAAGCCTACTATTTCACCTCCGGACTTCACACCACAGAGCTGGATGAGAAAGGAATCCCCTATCTCTCCGAGGATTGGGTGAGCGAAAAAGCGGCAGATGTATACGAGACGATGCGCGCATTCCTCAATGACACCAATGATGGCTGGATCATCCCCGACAACGTGTCCAGTCCCTTCAAGGATAACCGTTCGCTGCTCACCATTTCCACCATGTCACTGGGCAATTCACTGCGTGAAGCTTCGTTTGATTACGGCATTATCCCCACGCCCAAATATGACGAGGCGCAGGAGAATTACATCACCCACCTGACCTCCGGCTATTCGCTTTACGGTATCCCCATGGATTCCCGTGATCCCGATATGGTGTCGGCAGTGCTGGAATCGCTGGCAGGAGAGGGCTATACCAATGTTTCGCCCGCACTGCTTGAGGTGGTCATGAAGGAAAAATACGCACGCGATGACGATACCGATGAGATGTTCGACCTCATCAAGAGCAATCTGTACTTCGAGTTCGGCCGCGTATTTACCGCGAATCTGGACAATCTCACCTATAGCATCTTCCGCAGCGGTCTGGACAGCAACCGCGGCACATGGATCTCAACGGTGAATGCCAACATGACCCGCCTGAACAAACGGCTGGAAACCCTGCTTGAAAGCTTTGAATAAAATTGAATGAAATACGATCACGGACGGTTTGCACCGTCCGTGATTTTCTATTTCGCTCTTTCGCTGACATACAGCCCGACGCGGGAATTCAGCCGGGCGATGACTTCCGCTTCCGACAGATTCTGCCCCACGAATGCGGACAGCTCCTCGGCGATGATGTCCATCACCGCTTCCGTTCCCGGTAAATAGGCGCGGGTGTCGGCCATGAGCGATTCCATGAGGGCGACGGCATCCGCGCCCGCAACCTCATGCGCGCCGAATGTGTAGGTCTCGGCGGCGGTCTTTTCGCAGAATTTCTCATAGCTGCTCCGTGTCACCATGGGCGTGTCAATGTCATATTCAATGAGCATATAATCGTCCGACAGCCGCTCGACGAGCAGTGCCGCCGCGCCCATTTTGTCAGCACACGCCTCGGTGATGGCCCACACGGTCTGCGCCGATGCGATGACGCCGCGCCCATCCGCTGACGGACGGCCCACAAATGCCAGCGCATCGCCGTACTGTGCCATCAGATTCGCCAGCGTCGCCGGACGCTTTGCCGAGCAGGATGTGATGAGATACGCCCCGTCACCGCTGACGAAAAATTCATCCTTCGCCGCCCGCCGGTAAATTGCGAGGAATTTTTTGAAGGAATCCGTGTCAAAATTCACCGAACCGGTGTCAAAATTCACGAATTCGTCAAGCGCAGGCTTGAGTACATGGCTCTGCATTCCGTAGATCGACAGCCCACGCATGACCGGATGCTCCCTGTCCGATGCCGCGATCAGCTCCAGCATCCGGTCGAAGGTCATATCTCCGGTGAGAGTGGTGGAATAGCAGGTCTCAAGGTTCAGGCGCATGGGCAGGCAGGGAAGCGTTCCATCCCGCTCGCACACCGCCTTCACCGCATCGGTCAGCCCGTTCCGCGCAAATCCAGCCGCATCAAGAAGCGGATACAGATCGGTGAGCAGTCCGATGTCAAGATACTTCTGCAGCTTTTCCGCGCCGTAATTTTCCATGGGAAGCACAATAATGTCCGGGATCAGCCCCGCCGTGATGTCCGCTTCAAATGCGGCGAAGGCGGTGGACGAATCGGGCATTCCCTGTGCATCGGGGACGGAGGAGTAGTACCGGATGACATAGCGATGGGGCTTGCTCGTCAGATTCAGCCGCACCGCCGCATCCGCCAGATGATTGTCCGCCGTATTTGTCACCGCCGCGATGACGATTTCCGTCTTTTCCGGCGGGTTTTCATTATAGGCCAGCCGATAAAGCGTGCGGTCGGTCAGCACGAAGAAGCAGTCCGGCGATGCGGCCGCGAATCCGGTGATACGCCGTCCTGCGATGCCGGATGCGACGAAATCGCAGAGCAGGGCGGCGGAAAACGTGCCGTCCTCGCCCCGCATCAGGCCGTACACGCCGTCCTCCGTGCGCACACCGAGGGCATAGCCTTCCAGCGCGAACAGCTGAAGCGTGCCCGATGCTGCGAATTTGTCCGGCAGTGACAGCTCCTCTCCGAATTCCCCGGCGGCAATATCCACCGGAAACGCGGTCATGCCCATCCGGTCGCAGATGACCAAAAGCTCGCCGTCATGCATGGCCGCACCGAGGATGTCATACTTCGATTCGATGAGCCGCGTGAAGCTGCCCGATGCCGCAATGCCCCGGTTTGAGACGAGGATGAGGGTGTCGTCCTCCGCAAAGGCGGCGATGAGGCGGAAGGATGCGGCGGCGGACGGGCGGGAGAGATCCAGTCCGAACAGCGCGGCGCAGTCGTAGTCGGCCATGTGCGTGCCGTCCGCCGAATACCGCCGCACCGTCACCTTGTCAACCGTGGTGTTTCCGCTCATCAGCACCTCCGTGACCAACCGCTCACCGGCCGATGTGTAGACCACGGAATCGATGTTTGACAGGCGGTCATTCTGCTCCATCGCCTCCGCACGGATGTCGCCGCCGGAAAAATCGCAGGAGAAAAGCTCGGGAAAAACGCTGCCCTTGGCCTCCAGCGCGCCGAATTCCACATTCATGCCCGGCACGAAGATGCGTCCGCCCGCCGCGCTGATCTCACCCGGATCGGCCCGGAAAAATTCCGTGAATTCCACCGGCGATGCATCGTATATGGCGGAGCGTTCGGACGGTGCATCCTCCGTGCCGCAGGATGTGACCGACAGCAGAAAAAGTGCGAGAATTGCTGACAAGATCCGTTTCATACCCCCTCCTTATCCATGCTGCTCGCTCACATACAGCCCAACTCTGGATTCGATCCGCTCCACCGCTTCGTCAACGGTGTAGCCTTTTCCGGCGAAATCGGACAGCTCCTCATAGAGAATGTCCATCACCTGCTGATGAATCCGGGAATCGGCGACGGCGTTGTCGATGATTTCTCGGATCTTGCCGGTAATGTCGTAATCCTCCGGCGTGATGAGCACGCCCGGGCCAAGCTCACGTTGGCATTCCTCCTCTGTCATGGGCTGGCGGAAAATGCGGGCGGATTTTTCCATGACATAGTAATACATCCCCGATTCTTCCTCAAGCCAGCTTTCGAGAGCGCTCACCGTTACCACCGGCGGCATCAGTCCGTTGGACACCGCCAGATATTCGTCGGAAATGCGGGTCATCATCAATTCCAGCGCGGCTTCGGGATGCTCGCATTTGGAGGAGATGGCCCAGATCTGACCGGTGGTCATGGTGGAGCCGATGATCTGCAGGGAATCGCCATGCTCGGCCAGCTGACGTGCCAGCCGGGACGGTTCGCTGAGAGAGCCTTTTTCCACAATATACTGCTTTTCCTCGGATTTGCTTGAAAATTCGCCCGTCGATGCCCGCTTGTAATAGTCGAGGAAGCGGCGGAAGGTGGGCGTGTTAAAGTTCACCGTGCCGGTGGAATAATCCACAAACTGACCGATCTCCGTAGCAAGGAAAACATTCACCATATTCGTGGCGGAGAAATACTGAAGCAGCTCCTCGTCCGGGGAAAGGGAATCCAGCGTGTCCATCATGGTGTCAAGTGACCACTCGCCAAGCTCACGTCCGGTGAAGGTGACGGAAATGCGGCTGCTTGTGGGAAGCCAGTAGAGCTTGCCGTCGATCTCGTTGGTGGTGCGCACAGACGGCAGAAGGGTGTCCTTGCCGAGATAGGGATAGAGATCGGCGAACAGTCCGGCGTTCACGTATTTTTCAAGATCGATCTCGGAATTCGGCAGGGGAAGGATGATGATATCCGGCACATTTCCCGACATCATGTCAAGATCGAAGCTCTGGATGGCCGGTGCGGAATCCCACGCGCCATTCTCCTTGACGCCGTAGTCGTAGGTCTTCAGTACCGCGCGGAACTCGTCGCTTGCCTGATTGAAATCCACGATGGCATGAGCGGCGTAGTAATCCATGTCAAACAGCGTTCCCACCGTCAGCGTGGTTTTTTCCACAAGCTCGCTCTTTTTCACCATTTCGAGACGATACAGCGCGCGTTCGTTGGTGATGGGATGGGAGGTGGATGCGAAGAACAGCTCCGGGGAGAGGGCGGCAAATCCCTGCACCGATGTGCCCACGATATCCGAATCGAGGAAGCTGCACAGCATCTCGGAGGTGAGGGTGCCGTCCTCCGATTTTGTCAGGCCGAATACGCCATCCTCCGTCCGCGCCGCCAGATCGTAGCCCTCCAGCGCAAGAAGCTGAAGCCTGCGCCCTGCCGAGATTTCTTCGGGAAGGGTCAGCCGGTCGCCGATCACGCCTGCGGTCATATCCACCGGCTTTGCGGCATTGTCCTCGTAAATGACGATGAGCTGACCATTTTCAAATGCGCTGTCCATGATCTCCTGCCGGGATTCGATGAGCATTTTCCGCTCGCCGGATTTTGTCAGGACGACGATGCCGGTGTTGGCGACGATGATGGTCTCGCCGTCATGCGCGTAAGCATCCCGGACGAAAAATCCGCCCTCGCCCGCCATGTTCACCCGCAGCTTGGTGATGTCAAGCCCGAACAGCTCGCCGCATTCGTATTCGCCGATGAGCGCGCCCTCCGCATCAAACCGGCGCACCGTGACCCGCTCAAACGCACCTTTTTCGTTCATTTTTGTCAGCGTGACGAATTTGCTTCCGTCATCCGTATAGGCGATGGACGCGGTCTTGTCGAAGCCATCCTCCGGCAGGAGCGTTTCCAGCTGATGATCGCCGCCGTCAGAGTCGCAGGAAAAGAGCATCTGATCCTGATCCCATGTGCCGTCGGGCAGCTGTATGGCATCCGTCTCCCATCCGGTGACGAAAATGCGCCCGTTTGCCGCGGTTACATTAAAGATATCCGCGCCGAACTCGCTGGGAAATTCCACCTTTGTGAGTTTATAGGTGGTGGTGCGCTCGGAGGGATCGATGACCTCCTCCGTCTCGGTAAACAGGCCCATCAGGTGATGGCCGGACAGCAGTATGCAGGCCAC
>SVSO01000150.1 GCA_015064195.1 Oscillospiraceae bacterium | reverse complement strand
TAATGGATACAGGGTACAACAGCGAAGCGCATTTTGTCAAAGCCTTCCGCGAATATTGGGGCATGACACCGGGTCAGCTGAAAGGGAAATAGCAAAATCGCCGCGTTCCTACGCGGCGATTTTGCGGTTATTCCTCTACTTTTGTGCCATCGCGGTAGAACTGATTGATGGCTGCGATCTGTTCCAGCGCCTGAGCTTCCAGCTTTGCATAGAAGGAAGCGAAATTGTGATCGGCAAGCTGGGTGAGATTGTGACCGGGGGAATGGATCTGATTCATGATCTTGGCGGATGCGGTGTAGAAATAGCCGATGTCGAATACGCGGCCGGCGCGGATCAGGTCGATCATCATCGGCGACTCCTCATCGCGGGCGTATTTCGATTTGAGCACCACGTCGTAGTAGGTCGGCACCACATCACGCCAGCCGAGATATGCCAGCTGCTCGATGACCGCCGACACAAGCTCCGTGTTCTTCACCGTCACCGGCACCGTGATCATGTTGCAGGATGCCTGTACCGTTGCGTAATATGCATCCAGCGTTTCATCATATTTCGGCCACGGGATGATGCCGAAATCGTCCTCCATATCCCGCAGATCAATGGTGGTATACAGCCAGTTGTCCATGAACAGCAGCCGTCCAGCTTCAAACATTTCTGCCTTGACGGTGCCGCTTGCAACCACGCCCATGCCCTCGCTGTCAACGATGGAGAAGAATTTTTCAAACACATCCACCGTCTGCGGTGTGTTGAGTGTCAGCTGCATATCGCCGTTTTCATCCTTGGTGCAGACACGCTGTCCGCCTGCGTATACCGCCTGTGTTGCACCGCTCCAGCTGGTGGTGGCATAACCGAACCGGTCATTCTCCGCGTCGATCACCGAGTCGCCGTTCAGATCCATAACCACTTTCGCGGCATATTCGTACATCCGATCCAGCGTCCACTTGCCTTCCGTAACCGTCTGATAGGGATATTCCATGCTGTATTCGTCAAAGAGGGCTTTGTTGAACATCATGCACATGGTCTGGCCGATGTTGTCGTAGCTGATGTCGCCGATGGCCGTGAACAGCTTGTCATTGAAGGTAAACTGCGACCTTGCATCCTGATTCCACCAGACTGCATCAAGATCCACATTCGGCAGATCGCGATTCCAGTCGAGCAGCAGATTTTCGTGGGCATAGACGGACACATAGCGGGCAAAGGGGATGACGATATCGAAGGAATCGTCGCCGGCGAGAATGGCATTGGATGCGCCGGTGCCGTATTTGTCACCCGAGGTGGTATGGACGGCGAATTCCACATTGAACTGCTCCTCCACTGCCGAATTGCGCTTGTAGATCGCATCGTTCATCGTATCGCCGCTCTGCTCATCGGCGAACATATCGTAGACCCACGCCTCGCGCATATACATGGTCAGTGTTTCACCGCCGCCGTCGATCTGCGGAAGATTCGGCGAAAGCTCGGTCTCAGTCGATGTGGGAGTGGTCTGCGCATCGGTGGTCTCTGTGACGGACGCGTTATCGCCGCACGCGCTGAGGGATGCAAGCATGGCAAGTACCAGAATTGCTGCGGAAAATTTCATCATTTTGTATCTCCAATCTTTACAATTGAATTCGTTTATGATATAATTATAGCATAAGAATCCGGCGATTTCTATCATAAATCGATATAGAAAGGGAGATTTTATGGCAAATAGCGATACCAATATCCGGCTGAGCAATTATTTTCTGCAGGATTACGATACTATCCCGCCCTACAAATATTATCAAAGCACCGGTCTTGATATGCCCTATTTTCACTGGCATCCCCATTATGAGATCCTGCTCATCACAAAAGGCAATTATATCCTGCGCGGCGGAGGACGTACCATTACCGGCACAAAGCCCGCCGCCATCGTTCACTGCCCGTATCATCTGCACAATGCCAATGCCGTTCCCGATCAGGTCTACGAGCGGTATGTGATCAATTTCACCCGCAAGGTCATCGGCAATTTTTCGCCGGAGGTCATGGACATCACGCCGCTTCTTCCGGCAAGCTTTATCTACACCGAGCCGGATTCCGCCGAAATGGACAAGCTTATCGAAAATGCCAAAGAGCTGCGGGATCACAAGGACGATCCCGCCATGTTTTCTCTGTTCATCGCGCTCATTCTGCGGCGGATCATGAAGATCCTTGAGGACGGACGGGGGGAGATCTTCCGCAGCGGACACAGCTATATTCAGGACGTGCTCCAGTATATCCCGGAGCATCTGCCAAAACCGGCGACAGCGGCAGAATTGGCGGCGAAATACAGTGTATGCACGGCAAAATTTCATCGGGATTTTAAAAAGCTGGTGGGGAAGACCTACAAGGAGCATCTGACTGACATCCGGCTGACACTTGCCCGACAGCTGCTGGAATCGGGGACGTCCATCATCGCCGCCTCCATTGACACCGGCTATTCCAGCCAATCCCATTTTGTCAAGGCATTCCGCGACTATTTCGGCATTACACCGGGCGAATTCCGGCGAACAATAAAAAGGACGGCAATTAGCCGTCCTTTTGACCATCCGATGCTTTGCTATGCGATGGGCTTTGCGGTCATGGCCATCCATGCGGGATAGAAGCCCGATGCGGCGGCACAGCGGGCGCTTTTCACGTTCGCCCATGCACAGCAGTAGAAGGGTACTTTGCCCCGGTCAAGAATTTCCCATGCGAGCTGCGTCACCAGTGCCTTTGCAATGCCGCGCCTGCGATAGTCCGGCAGAACGTCGATGCCGATCTGCCACATATCCGCACCATCCGCGGAACAGGCGGCAAATCCCACCATCCGCTCCCCGTCGAATGCGCCGACGCCCAGCACATCCAGCTCCCGCCGGGATTCGCACAGCGCATTGGACCATTCGGGCAGATAGAGCGCATCAAAATCCGGTGGTGTGAGCAGCTTTGTGGGAAGCGGGCAGATGTTGGCTGTTATTGCACGCTCCAATGCATCCACATCCGGCAGCCAGTATTCCGCCATGTGACGGATGCGCTGACCGTATTTTGCCAGCTCATCGTTCAGCTCGTACAGTGCGGTGCTCTCATAGCAGTGCTCAATGTCCGGCCGGTCGATGAATTTCCGGGCAAAATCGGCAATGCGCGGGTCGCAGGAGGCCACGATGTTGGAGCCGTAGCTGGTCAGATCGAGAAAGAGCGGGAGTGCGAGATACCGTCTGGCATCGGGATGGGGGCGGGATGTGACCACCACCGGCTCAGTCCGGAGAAAATCCTCCGGCGCGCATCCGGAATCGATGGCCGCCTGACGGAGCGCGATGTCGAGAATGTCTTGGTTTGTCATAAAATCACCTCTTTACCATATATTATACCGCAGATCCCGACACCGGTCAAGGCTTTCGCACAGAATCTATTGACAAAAGCCGGAATTTGTGTTATAATAATTGAAGTTTGAAGTATGGGCATCCGTACTTGTTTTTTATTGTCACGGAGGCATTATGGAACTCGGTTTTTCCTTCTTTTTCAACAGCATACTGCTTGGCATCGGACTTGCCATGGATGCGTTTTCCGTATCGCTGGCCAACGGTCTGCATGAGCCGAACATGAAGCGGTGCAAGGTCTGCAGTGTGGCGGGCATTTTCGCGGCGTTTCAGTTTGCCATGCCCCTGATCGGCTGGATCTGCGTATCCACCATCGCGCAGGTTTTCACCGCTTTTGAAAAATGCATCCCGTGGATCGCACTTATCCTGCTCTGCTACATTGGCGGCAAGATGCTCATCGAAGGTCTCCGCGCCGACGGCTCCTGCGATGTTCCTGCAGCCGGCATCGGCGCACTGCTCATTCAGGGCGTGGCGACCTCCATCGACGCGCTGTCCGTGGGCTTCACCATCGCCGATTATGACCTGCTCCACGCCGTTCTCGCCTGCCTCGTCATCGGGATCGTCACCTTCTTCATCTGCTGTGCGGGCATCCTCATCGGAAGAAAAGCCGGATGTAAGCTGGCCGGAAAAGCCGGTATCCTCGGCGGCGCGATCCTCATCTTCATCGGACTTGAGATTTTCATCACCAGCTGGCTTTAATCAAACGAGGTCATCCTCCCGGATGACCTTTTTGTCGCCGGTTGGAAATTATTTTCCGAATTCGCAGGAAATATCTTGACAAAATCCGCAAAATGAGTTATAATATTCTATGTATGAATGTTTGAAATGAAATTAGATTTCACGTATTCCGTGAATGAAAGGATTTTGCTATGTATCAAAAATCATGTCTGACGGTGATCAAGAATTCGTATCACAGTCTGACCAATGTGGAACGCCGTGTTGCCGATTATATTCTCGAGAACAGCGAGGAGGTCATCCTCATGCCCATCGCCGATCTTGCAGAAAAGGCAGATGTGGCGAAATCGGCTATCATCCGCTGCTCAAAGTCGCTGGGCTTTGAGGGCTATTCGGAGCTGAAGATCGCGCTGGCGGTGGAGCTGTCGAAAAACAAGCAGCTGAACTATGCCCCCTACATCAGCCCCGACGATACGCCGGACGATATTCTCGAAAAGATCTTTGCCGCCGATGTGAAGACCCTCCACGACACGGCGGAAAAGCTCGACCGAAAGACCTACAATGATGTGGTCAAGCTTCTCGCCGCTGCCAAGCATATTTACGTTTACGGACTCGGCACCTCCACCGTTTTTGTGCAGGAGCTGCAGTACCGCCTGATGCATCTCGGCGCGTATGCGCAGGCCGTCACCGATGTGCCGTCCATGAAGATCTCCACCATGAATATCAAAAAAGGCGATGTGGCCATCGGCATCTCCCATTCCGGCAGAACCATCCCGGTCATGGATACCCTCATGCTGGCGAAAAAGCAGGGCGCGGACACGGTCTGCATCACCACAACTCCCGGCAGTCCCATCTGCGAATGCTCCGATTATGCCCTTGAACTTTGGTCGGATGAGATGGAATACCCCATGGAAGCCATCTCCGCGAGAGTGGCGCATCTGGCCATGATCGATGCCATCACCGTATCCCTGTCCTCCATGGATTACGAGCAGGCACTGGAACGCAGCAAGCAATCCCACGATATGATCGACAAGACGATCCGGAGAAATCAGGCGTAAAATGAAACATAGTTCCAAGACTCTGCATACTGTCATCTTTGCTGTCTGCTATATCGCATACACCGCTATCTACATGGCAAGGCTCAATCTCTCCATGGCTTCCGATGTGCTGACCGGTCAGGCGGGACGTATCACCACCGGCGAATACGGCATCCTCGGCGGCGCATTTCTTGTGGTCTATGCTCTCGGCCGGCTGCTGAACGGCGATCTTTCCGACCGCATCTCCCCCCACATCATGCTCGGCGCGGGTCTGCTGTTCGCCGGGCTTGCCAACATCGGCTTCTCCTTTCTGCCGCCATTCTGGGGAATGCTCATTCTCTGGTGCGCCAATGCGTGGGCCCAGTCCATGCTCTGGAGCAGTGTGCTTCGGGTGGTGGCGGCCATGTATGACGAAGCCAAAGCCAAGCGCATGACCTCCTTCATGGTCACATCTGTCGCCACCGGCAATATCATCGGCATCATCGCATCCTCCGCCATCATCATTCATTTCGGTCTCGCGTGGGCATTCATCCTGCCCGGCGCCTTCACCATCCTTATGGGCGCAGTCTGCTTTGTGCTCATCGGCAGGCTGGATGTGGGCAGGGCGGAGAAGGCGGCTCATGCGGAAACAGCCGCGCCGCTCACAGAGCTTATCCGTCATCCCGATCTGCGCATGACCATCCCCTGCGCCTTTCTGCACGGTATGATGAAGGACAACATCACCGGCTGGATGACCAAATATTTCATCTTCATGTACGCCATCGATCTGGCGGAAGCATCCAGCTTTGCGCTGTTCATCCCCATCGTGGGCTTTGTGGGACGCATGATCTATCCGCCCATTTACCGCATGGTAGGCGAGGGTGAACATAAGGTGAGCCTCATCGGTTTCGTCATCTGCCTCGCAGCATCCATCCCCCTCTGCCTCGGCACCAGGCTTCCCGTCATCGCCATGATCTTCCTCGGCCTTATCTACGCGGCAGTTTCCCTCATCAATACCACGCTTTTGTCCATCTATCCCATCCGCTTTGTGAAGCAGCATCGCGTCGCCACTGTCAGCGGCATCATGGATTTCGCCACCTACCTCGGCGCGGGACTTTCCTCCATGGTGTACGGCTTCGTCATCACCCACGCGGGTTATGTGCCAATGTACGTGTCGTGGGCGGTGGTGTCGGCCATTTCCATCCTGCTCAGCGTGATGCTCATCCGGCGGGAAAAAATAACAGATTAAAGGAGAATTAACATGAAACAGATCTTTACCCTCCCGAACGGCATTCCGATCCCCAACATCGGCTTTGGCACATGGCAGGCGAAGGATGGCGAAACGGCGGAAAATGCCGTGCGCGCCGCAATCCGTGCCGGCTATCGTCACATCGACACCGCGGCGGCATACGGCAACGAAGTCAGCGTCGGCAAGGCGGTGCGCGAATGCGGCATCGCCCGCGAGGAGCTGTTCGTCACCTCCAAGCTGCCCAACAACAAGCGGGGCTATGCATCAGCCCTCGCCGCATTTGACGAGACCATGGATAAGCTGGGGCTGGATTATCTTGATCTCTACCTCATCCATTGGCCCGCATCCCAGCATCGCTTTGAAAACTGGGAGCAGATCAATCTCGACACGTGGCGCGCCATGACCGAGCTGTACAAGGCCGGCCGCATCCGTGCCATCGGTGTGTCAAACTTCCTGCCTCATCATATGGCCGCGCTCATGGAGACAGAGGTCGCGCCCATGGTGGATCAGATCGAATTCCATCCCGGCCACCGTCAGGAGGAAACGCTCCGCTTCTGTCACAGCCACGGCATCTGCGTGGAAGCGTGGAGTCCCCTCGGTACGGGAAGAATGCTGGGCAATGAAACGCTGATCGAAATCGCGGCGAAATACGGCAAATCCGCGGCACAGCTCTGCATCCGCTGGTGTATGCAGCACGGCGTTCTGCCGCTGCCCAAATCCGTCACCGAATCCCGCATTGCGGAGAATCTGGATGTGTACGATTTCATCATTTCCGACGCGGACATGGCGGCCATCGACGCACTGCCCGATTTCGGTTATTCGGGCAATCATCCCGACGAGGTGAACTGGTAATGCATACAAAATCAAGCCTCATATCCGATCTTCGCGCAATGGGCGTGCTTTCCACGGACGCGATCCTCGTGCATTCGTCCATGAAATCCATCGGCGAGGTGGAGGGCGGCGCGGATACGGTGCTGGACGCTTTCATGGAATATTTCGCCGACGGCCTCTTTATGATGCCCACCCACACATGGAACAACT
>SVSO01000149.1 GCA_015064195.1 Oscillospiraceae bacterium | reverse complement strand
GCCAAGCTGATTGCACTGGAGTTTGGATATGACGAGGAATGGGTAATGCGTGGATAGAGAATCCACGGTCAAATATGCGAATACAGCACCCGCTGGTACAAGTGTACTTTGCGGGTGCTGTTCTTTGAATTTTGTGCTGTTTCTTTTACTCTCAATGCCGTTATTTAGATAACATCCTTATTGGGATGCGTATTCGGACCAACCTTTTTGAATGCCTTTTCTGATATGATTAAGCGAAATTGATAAAGAATTTCCGACCATCAAAAGGTCGGAAATTCTTTTGATCCTATTCGGTTTGCGTTATTTCTTCGTTAAGGACATCACGCATTTGTGCAGCACCTTTTTGGGTGTTCAATTAATGGAAAGCTTCCAGTGCTTCCGCGAGGTTTGCTTCGATCTTGGGACGATGGGTTGCACCGAGAGACGCGGGATTTGCCTTTTCGTTCCAGATGGAGATGTTCAGCGCGTATACATAGTCGGTGGTGATGCCGAGGATGTCGGAGAATTCCACGCCCATGTTGTTGCGGATGATCTCCAGCATTTCGATGGATTCTTCGTTGCGCAGACCCTTCTGGGATACGGTTACATCATAGTAAATGGGAAGCACACTCTTCCAGCTCTCATAGGACAGCGCATCAAGGATCTTACCGGTGCGGCCTATATCCTCCTGAACCATGGGAACCGTCAGCCATGCAGCGGCGGCACTCATCATAGAGGAGTAGCCTTCCTGAGCCTCATCGTACTTGGGCATGGGCAGCAGACCGAAGGTGTCCTGCATATCGCGAAGCTCCAGAGCGGACTTCAGCTCGCAGGTGATGAAGCCGGAGCGGGCGTTGCGGAAGGTGCGCAGGTATGAGCTGGGGGCGGAGGTGTCCGCATTGCAGAGAACATGGCCGGAAGTGGTGTTGAAGAACCGCGCGATCTTTTCCACGGTGGTGTAGAACTTTTCGCTGTCGAGATTGATGGTGTAGTCACTGCCGTCGCGCGCGATCAGACGGTGGCCTGCTGCGTATGCGAATGCGTAGGGAAGAGAATGATGGCCGGCGATGCCGTAGACGGCATTGCCTTCATCGTTGAACTTGAAGGAGGAATCGCCGTTCAGGTTGGTGCAGGCGGAGACATATTCCTGGAATTTGTCCAGTGTCCATTTGCCGTCACGTACCAGCTGATAGGGATAGTCAAGGCTGAGGGAATCCATCATGTTCTCGTTGAACAGGAGGACGTTTGCCATGTCCAGCGTCATGAAGTGAAGCGGGCTGGAAGCGGTAAAGAGCACGTTGTTGATGGTGACGGATTCGTTGATGGCACCGTCCCAGTGCTCAGCGTCCAGCTGGATGTTGGGGATGTCGCGGATGTTGAGCAGATAGCTTTCGGTCAGCAGAGACGGGCTGAACTGAACCTGAATATAGGCGGCATCGTAATCCTGGTCGCCTGCCATGACGGACTGCATGACCATTTTCGCAAGCTCCGTCTCATGCACATCGCCGCACTTGACCTCTTCTAACTTGAAGTTCAGGTTATCTTCTACCTTCAAATTGCGGCTGTAGACCGCATCATCCAGCGTTTCGCCGGTCTGCTCATCAAAGGTGAGATGGACGTAGCAGTTCCATTTATCGTCATAGTTGAGAACCTTGAAGGTATAGCCGTCGTAATTCAGTCCTTCGTAATCGTAGCCAACCACAGCTGTCGTATCATCGGCAGATGCGCCGGTTGTGGTGTCCTTTGCTTCACCTGCCGAGCCGCCGCAGGATGCGGTGCTGAGCAGCATTGCGGAGAGAATGAGCCATGTTGTTAATTTTATCTGTTTCATAGGGATTGCTCCTTTCTTTTTTGATGATTCCATTATATCACAAACTGCGCCTTTTGAACAGCGGCTATTTTGGCGATTGCTGTTGCTAATTTGGCAATCACGCTTGACATCGGTCCAAAAACCTGATATAATGGTGTCGGAGGGATGGATATGTATCGTACTGACCATAAGGCAAAATACAGAACACTGCCTATCAGCGTGTTTGACACTACAGCGGACGACGGAAATCCCAAATACGGGCATTGGCCGCTTCACGGAGAGGATCAGGAGCTTCGCCGGTATTTCATCCGGCATCAGCATGAGACGGTGGAGCTTCTTTACAACATGGAGGGGATCCTGCATATCGAGCTTGAGGATCAGAAATTCCGGCTGGGTGCAGGCGATTTTGTGATCGTCAATCCCTTTATCCACCATGCGGGCGATTTTCGGCTGTCGGAGATGCCGAACTGCTACCGGTGCGTGCAGATTGAACTGGGATTTTTCATCCCGGCGGTGCAGAACCGGCTCCGGGATGCCATCGTGCATCTGCTGGACGGCACCGGACATTTCTGTGAATATGTTCCCGCCTCCCATCCGGCGGCATCCCCTGTTGCCGCGCTCATCGGGACACTGCGTGAACGTCTGAGGGAGGGCAACGACAGCGCGGAGAACGACTGCCTGCTGATGGCGGAGGTGTATGAGCTGCTGGCTCATCTGATCAAGCATTTTTACGTCGATATGCCGGATGAGCAGAGAGACAGCCGCGACCTGCACTTTATCCGCAGTGTGGTGGATTATCTGGAGCAGCATTATACGGAGGAGCTGTCAACCTCGGTCATCAGCAGTGCGCTGAGTTACAATCTCTCCCACTTCTGTCACCTGTTCCGCGCCAATTTTCACAACAGCTTTTCCCGCTATCTCAGCGAATACCGCATTGTCAGGTCACTGTATTACCACCGCGACAGCTCTCTGCACATTAACGAAATCGCATCGGCGGTGGGCTTCCGGGACTACGGCTATTTTGCGGAGGCATTCAAAAAATATACCGGCATCACCCCGACTGCATTTTTCCTTGGACGGGGAAAATGAGAAGGGAGCAGATCATTTCGATCTGCTCCTTTTTGCGTGCTATTTGTTTTCTGCAAGTAAACCGACAATTTCATCCAGCTTGGTCTGAGCAGCGGGAATACCCTTGGCGATGATGGAAGCGGCATTTCCGGTATCGCCGGTGCCGCCGGAAACCAGACGTGCGATATTATCGCCGGTCTGCTCCGTGATGGTATATACCCGCGTAAAATCGATACTGCGGCAGTCACGGACGATTTTCATCATTTCAATGGATTCTTCATTGCGCAGTCCCTTCTGAGAAACGGTGATGTCGTAGTAAATGGGGAGAACATCCTTCCAGCTCTCGTAGGTCAGCGCATCCAGAATCATACCGGTGCGGCTCGGATCGTCCTGCGTCTTGGGGATGGTCAGGAATGCGGTGGAGTAGGTGACATAGGAGCGATAGGATTTCTGCGTTTCATCCAGCTTTGGCATGGGAACAAGACCGAAGGTGGCTTCCATTGCCCGCTCTTCCATTGCCGACTTCAGCTCGCAGGTGATAAAGAGCGCACGGTTGGAGGCAAAGAGGCTCATATAGCCGGTGGGATCTGTGAGGTTCGCATTGTTGTAGTAAGCCTTGCCGTCCGACTTGGTGCACATTTTTGCGATCTTTTCCAGTGCGTCATAGATCCGCTCACCGCCGAAGGTCATCTTCAGATCGCCGGAGCTGTCGCGCTCGTAGATGTCCACATCAGCGGCATTCAGAAATGCGGTGGGGGAGGTAAGATGCGCCGCGATGCCGTAGATGCAGCTGCCGTCTGCCTTGATGGCGAAGGATTCGTCGCCGTTCAGATTCGCGCCGGCCTCCACGTATTCGTTCATCTTATCGAGAGTCCATTTTCCGTCGCGCACCAGCTGATAGGGATATTCCATCTTGCGGTCATCCATCATATCCTGATTGAACAGCAGTGCCCATGAAAGATCCAGTGACATGAAGTTGAGCGGGCCGGAAGCGGTGTACAGGGTATCGCCTGCCGTCATTTCCTCGTTGACCACGGCATCCCAGTATTCATCATAAAGATGAAGCTCGGGAATATCCAGAAGATTGAGGACATAACCGTCCGTTACCAGGGACGGCTTGAAGTAGATGGGCGAATATGCCGCATCATAGATGTCATCGTCGGCCATAACGGATTGGATCAGCGCATCGCAGACGGAAATCTGACCGGTAGACCATGCGGAACCGCCGGTAAGAATGACTTCATCCAGCTGGAAATTCAGCCGTTCTTCCACACGACGGTTGCGATTGTATACTGCGTCGTCCAGCGTTTCGCCGGTCTGCTCATCGAAATCCACGCGGATGTAGCAGCCGTACTGCTCGTCCAGATTGAGAATCTTGAAAGTATATCCGCCGAAATCCTTGGTGGGATAGGGATATCCGGCAGTTGTTTCGGCGGTGGTATCCTCTGTCGGGGTGTCGCTGACAGATGCGTCCTCGCCGGAACCGCAGGATGCAGCTGACAGCATCATTGCGGCAAGGAGAAGCCATGTAATGATTTGCTTTTGTTTCATTTCGATTGCTCCTTTCAGATTTTGACCGGTCAACGGATTGACCATATTTATTATATCATATCAACGACCAAAAGAACAGATATAAAATTAGCATTCAGTATTATAAAATTGATAATTTCCTTGACAAAGCCGGGTGTTATCTGGTACAATAGAGTCAAGGGAGGTGCGGCTGTGTATAACGATTCGCACTATTATGAATATCGGAGTCTTCCGATCAATCTGTTTTCCGCATATGCAGATCCGGAGACGGGTATCTATACGAAATGGTTTGTGCGCGATCATGAGCTTGAGCATGAGCAGATCCGATGCTTTCTTCGTCATCAGCACGAGACGCTGGAGTTGATTCTGGTGCAGAAAGGCAGACTTGATGCCTGCCTTGAGAAAGCTTCGCTGGCGATTGGTGCAGGTGAACTGATGATCGTCAATCCCTATATCGAGCACAGCGGTGATTACAGCACTGACACCGGTGTGCTGCAGTATCTGTGCATTCAGATTGAGCTGGGATTTTTCGTGCCGGCGGTGCAGTGCGGGCTTCGGGAATGTCTGAACCGGATCCTGCTGGGGACGGGACACTTCACAGAGCATATTTCCGCTGATCATCCGGCCATGCCGGCGTTGGAAGCGGCGATGAACCGGCTGATGCAGCTGTGGGATGATAAAGCGTGCCCATACAATGACAGCCAGCAGATGTCGGTGGTTTATGAGCTGTTGTCGCAGCTCATCCTGCATTGTTATGTGGAGCGGCCGCTGATTGAGATCGGCAGCCGGGATATGCGGTTTATCCGCAGGGTGACGGCCTATCTGAACGAGCATTATGCGGACGAATTGTCCACCGCCGCCGTAAGTGAGGCCATGTCCTACAATCTCAACCATTTCTGCCGGCTGTTTCATGAGAATTTCGGCACGAATTTTTCCCATTATCTCTGCGAATTCCGTATCGCAAGGTCACAGACGTTTTATCAGAACAGCTCTCTGCACATTAACGAGATCGCATCGGCGGTGGGCTTCCGGGACTACGGCTATTTTGCCAAAGAATTCAAAAAATATACCGGCATCACCCCGACTGCATTTTTCCTTGGACGGGGAAAATGAGCGATTATCTTAAATAGATGCACGATTTATCGATTGCATTTATGCGGCAGATGCGGTATAATGATAACAGCATGATTTTATGCCGAGAATACAGTCAGAAAGGATAATGTTATTATGTATCATATTGTTTGCGCCGCATTTGATTCTCCCGAGGAGTTGAAGCGCAAGGCCGACTACATCTGCCCGGAGGAGGATGCGCGTCCCACGCTGCAGAAGGCCATCGATGAGGCGGATCGGCTGGATGTCAGCTGTGTTCTGATGCGCGGAACGTATATCATCAATTCTCACGGTGAGCGCACACATCGGGGCGGCATCTGCTTTTTCAATCCCGAGCCGCCGATGAAGTATTATTCCCAGAACCGTGCGCGCTATCATGTGCTGGAGGGTGCAAAAACGCCCCTCGGGTATCTTGACGGCGCGGTCATCACCATGGGTAAGGAATTTTACGAATCGCTGTCCGATGAGGAGCAGTTCTCTCTGTTCTATTCCGACGGAAACAGCCTCTACGGCAGAGGCCTTATCATCCGCAATCTGGTGGTACGGCTCCCCGGCAGCCACAAACCGGTCATCGTCTTTGACGGACGGTTTGCCATGGCGGCACGGTATGAGGACAACTGGGTCACATCCTTTGATCCCCGGGAGGTGAATCTTGCTACGGCGGAGGGCATTCCCGTGCCGCATCCCAAGTCCATCGGCTTCCGCGGATGCGCCGGCTCCAATTTCTACTCCACCGAGTGGAAGAATCTGGCGGTGCAGGGCTTCGGCATCGGCTTTGACATCGGCGGCGAGCACGTGTACTGCGAGAGCCTGTCCGCGCTGTATAATCACTATGGCTTTGCTTTCGACTGCTACATCGGCCGCCACAGCATCGATGCCGCCGAGGATAACCGGAATGCGGATTTCGGCTGGCCTATGTATCCCGTCACCTGCGTGAATCTTTTGGACGAGCACAACATCCATATGCCCATCTTCGGCAATGTAGGCCATCGCGGTCACACCATTGACCAGCACGCCCAGGCCATCACCATCCACGGCATGAACATCCAGTGGCCCAATACCTGCCCCGGCCATACGGACAGACTGGCACCGGATTATCTGGAGGGCCGTCACCGTGCCACCGAGATGCAGCCCGGCAGCTGGCGCGGCACCATTGAGTATGTCATCGACCATGTGACACCCACCCACGGCTGCAACATGACGGATGAGCCGTTCTTTGAAGAAGGACACGGCACGCAGATTTTGGTGAGAAATCTCAACAACAAGCTGAAATAATGAAAAATCGGCCGCGCATCCGCGCGGCCGATTTTGTAAGCTTATTTGTCGAGAAGCGTTTCCAGCTTGTCAGCTGCTTTGTCGAGATAATCGTTTTCCATCAGCTCCAGCATACCCTTGTCGCAGAGTACGGCGAGTCTGGGGTCGATGGGCATCCGGGCCATCACCTCGTAGCCGAACTTGTCCGCAACCTCGTCGATGTGGCTTTCGCCGAAGATCTTGTACTCCTTATTGCAGTCGGGGCACTTGAAGCTGGACATATTCTCCACGATGCCGAGGACGGGGATGTTCATCATCTTCGCCATGTTTGCCGCCTTGGAGACGATCATGGAAACCAGCTCCTGAGGGCTGGTGACGATGATAATGCCGTCCAGCGGAATGGACTGGAACACAGTCAGCGGAACGTCACCGGTTCCCGGAGGCATATCCACGAACATGAAGTCCACATCGTCCCAGATCACGTCAGTCCAGAACTGCTTGACCGTTCCGGCGATGACAGGACCTCTCCAGACGACAGGAGTGGTTTCATCCTCTAAAAGAAGGTTGACGGACATCATCTTGATACCGGTTTTGGAGGTAAGGGGGAAGATACCGCCCTGGCCATCTCCGGTGACTTCGCCCTTCACG
>SVSO01000148.1 GCA_015064195.1 Oscillospiraceae bacterium | reverse complement strand
CACACTGTAAATATAGCTTCCGTCATCGCCGGGGATGCGCAGACTGTCATAGGGCGCACCCTCGGCAGCTTTGTCCGTCAGATAGGCGGCTTCCCGTGTGCCGTCCGCCATCACGCGATACCACACCTTGGCATCTCCGCCGCCAACCGATGGCTCCACATAGGGATAGATCACCTGAATCCCCCGCTCCCGCTGAAACTGCTGGATCCGCTCAAATTCCTCCGGCTGCATCACGCGCCGGACGATGCCCGTTTCAAAATAGCGGTTGACGCGCAGGCGATAGGACACCGACCGCCGCTCCTCTCCACGATGCGTCGTCACCGTCACCGTCTCGCCGAGGATCTTCACCACCGGATCCATGCCCGTCTCCTCACCGATGGCCGACAGATAATCAAGCTTTGCCGGGGTCTGACTCTCGTAAACGATGCCGCCGTCAAGCATGGGCACACCGGCAAGATAGGGCGGAAATCCGGCGTAGAGCGCATCCCGATGGGCGATGGTATAGGGCGACAGCAGGGGCGCGATGACGGCGTACAGCCCCAGCAGTGCAAGGATGACCGCCGCCGCCACGGAGGATTTGTTGCGCCCGAATCGGATGAGCGCGCCCGCAAAATAACCCCGGGATCTGTGGGATGCGGCCTCCTCATCCTTGGCGGCAAGCACATCCCGCTCCGCCTCGGTGAGCAGTGTGAGCTGATGTTTTTCCGGTTTCATGCGTTATTTCCCTCCCATCCGGATGCGCGGGTCCACGATGCCGCAGCTGATGTCAACGATGATGGACGCCGCCAGTCCCACGGCGGTGTAAAATACGGTCAGCAGCATGAACATGGGATAATCCCGGCCGTTGATCGCGTTGATATACAGGCTTCCCACTCCCGGCACGGCGAATATTTTCTCGATGATGAAGGAGCCGCCGAGAATGCCCACCACGCTGCCGAAAATGGCGGGAAGCACCACCACCATGCAGTTTTTCAGCCCATGGCGGATGGCGGCCTGCATCCGTCCCAGCCCCTTTGCCCGGGCGAGCAGCATGAAATCACCGGTCAGCACTTCGCAAAGCTCGGCGCGGGTGGTGCGGGTAAAGCCTGCGATCACGCCGAGGGAGAGTGACAGCACCGCCGGAAGCATACTCCGTGTCATCTCCGGCGAAAACCAGTCCCGTCCCGCCTTCATGAGAAAGGGCAGCCATCCGAGGCGGTAGGAAAGCAGATACTGGATGAGAAACGCATACACGAAGGACGGCACGGAAATGCTCACCATGGTCAGCGTGGAGATGACATGATCGGTGACGGAATTCTTCCGCAGAGCCGCGAGGATGCCGAGAAGAATGCCCGTGGGGACGGAGATGAGAATGGAATACAGATTGACAATGACAGTGGCGGGCAGCTTTTCGGCGAAGATGGCCGTCACATCCTGACCGAGATAGAGCTTATCGCTGACGCCCCAATCCCAGCGGGTCAAAACATTGCGCAGAAAAATGCCGAACTGCACAAGATACGGCTTGTTGTAGCCCTGCGCTTCCCGACGGGCTTCGATGACGGCGGTGTGCGGGTCATTGAGGGGAAGCTCGGCGGGCGGGAGCATCCGCACTAAAATAAAGCAGAGAAAGGTGATGGCAAAGAGGGTGAGGAGCATGAACACCACCCGCTTTGCCGCATATCGGAGCAGTGCCATCAGTATCGCAGCTCCCCGCCCTCGGAGGCAACATAATCCGCCCACGCGCCGTCGTCGTAATTGTACCGGAGATAGGCAAATCCGCCCCGTCCCATCACCGGATTGTAGTCGTCCACCACATAATACAGCTGCTTTGACAGAAGCGACACCGATGCATCCTGCAGCATGGGGATATAGTTGTAGGTCTGAAGCACCGCGCCTTCCATGGCGGCGAGGATCTCCAGCCTCGTCTCCACATCCGCGATGCCGTCGCCGAAGTTGTAATCGCGCACCGTCTCGCCGTTCAGCGCATCCGACCACTGCGCAAGGCTCATGGTCACGTCCCGCATGACCGGGGATTCGCCCATTTTCGCCGTATTCACCGTCAGCGTCAGCCGCACGCCGGATGCGTCAAACCACTTGGCATCGTACTGATAGGCGGGATTGGTGTACAGATCGGTGAGGCTGAAGGGATTGAGCGCGGAGCCGTTCCATCCGCCGAGCACCGTGTCCGAAAGGCCGCTCTTCAGCTTGTTCGGCCACTCCGTTCCGTAGGGCGCGGATTTGACAAAGCGGATCTTCCCTTCAAATGGCGTTCCCACCGTCACCTCCCGCATTTTTTCGTTGAGATAATCGATGGTTTTGGTCATAAAATCGCTGTCCGTGGAGACGGTATATTCGATGGTCACGGTCTGATCGGACACGCCGTTCCCGTCCGCATCGGTGATATACCCCGCCGCCAATGCTTCCTCAAATGCGCGGCGATAGTACATCTTCGCCGTCTCGGGCGCATAGCCGGTGATGGATCCCACCGCCGCATCCAGCGTCGGATAGCGCGAAACATCCACGCTGTAAAAATCGCACAGCACCCGCTTTGCCGCATCCGTGTCCCGATAACGCAGACCGTTTGCCGGATCGTAGAGATAGGCATCGCCGATAAGTCCGTATCCGGCGGAGCGGGCGGGCGAAATGGCGGCGGCGAATTCGGATTTGTCGTAGGTGAGTGCCACCGCCTGCCGGAAGCTTTTGAGCATCATCGTCTCAAGATCGGCGGAAGATTTGTCAAAGCTTCCGCTTGCCTCGCGATTTTCGATGGCCTTCCGATAGCCGTTCAGAATGAGGAAAAACAGCGTCTCCCCCGGCGTCACATGGGCAAACTCCGAGCTTTTATAGGCGGCGAAATCCTCCGACTGAAGGGAATAGGATGCCAGCTCGCCCCGCAGAAACATCATTTTCCGGGTGGCGGCTTCCGCCACCACCTGCGTTTCGATGGCTGTGGTCTGATACATGGGATATTCCCGGCCGTCCACGGGATCGATATAGCGATGCCTGCCGTCCGTCCAGCCGTACCATGCGGGATTTTTCTCAAAGCGCATGGATTTGTCGCTCTGATAGGACACCATGCGATACGGGCCGTAGGAAACGGTGGTATCCGCGCTGGTGTTGTAGGTGGAGAACCACGCATCCCCCTCCTTGCGCAGACATTTCTCGTACAGCTCCGGATACACGATCCAGTTGCCGGAGGACAGACTGTAGAGCAGATTGAAGCCCGCCAGCGACCGGTCAAGCACCAGCGTGATCTGATATTCGCCGGATCTGTACAGCCCTACCGAGGAAAACTCCACACCGGACGGATAGCTCCAATCGAGGGAAACCTCCGAGAGAAACCGGGATTCTCCCTCCTCACCGGCGGCTTTGATGAAAAAATCGTGCATCTGGCGAAGGGTGAGGGTGGAATCGGTCAGCGCGTCCTCCGCCGCCACCAGTGCCGCCGCTTCATAGATGCTGTTCCACGGATGGGCGGCGAAATCGTACCGTCCCCCAAAGGAAGCCTGCCAGTTGATGAGGGCCGGCGCATCGCCGTGGACGGCAAGGAAGGCGGCGATGTCAGCATGAGCTTCGTTTGCCATCACGTCCCCGGCGGGAAGTTTGACGCTCCGTCCCTGATTGGCGTAAAGCTCCGCCCCGGCAATGCTCAGCTCACCGGCATAAAAATCGGATGCGCGGTAGTTGAGCCGCTCGGGATCGAGAAGCTGGCCCATGGAATACACGTAGGTGTCCGCGTTGATGGGGGTGCCGTCCTCCCAGCACGCGGCGGGATTCAGGTCGATGGTGTACGCATAGCCGCTCGCCGCTGATGCGGGAATCCGGAATTCCGGATGCTCCCGCTTTACCGTCTCCGTCACATCCACCGGCACGGATGCCGCCATTTCGGGCAGAATCACATACCCCTCATACGGCGCGCGGCCGTTCATGGGATGCAGTTCATCGTTGAAAATGAATGTATACAGCTGGGAGCGGATGAATTCGTCGGGATAGCTGTCATCCGCAGTTTCGTAGGTGTGGGGGTTCCAGTTGGCGGCCAGCGTCACCACCGAATCCCGATAGGTGAAGCTTTCGGTGTCATCCGCCGCGCCGGATTTGCCGGTACAGCCGGAAAGCATCAGGGCGGCCGCAAGCGTCAGGGAAAAGAATCGTTTCATACATCCTCCGGTTTTTTTGATTTTGCAAGGTTATTCTGCCCCGCGCCGCAAAAAACATACAAAAAAGACTTCCCGGAAGAATGTCACTCCTCCGGGAAATCTTTGCGTTTATTCCATTAAATCGCGCATTCGATCTGCACACGCTCCGAAAAGCCGTCACCGTTGACGACGAGGCACTGATTGGGCTTCAGCTGTCCCTGAATGCGCTTGCCGTCAAGCTCCAGCCAGAACTCCTGCGCCGCGGCTTCCATGCCCCAGACGCATTCCACCTTGCCGTCAGGGTCGGTGACGATGCGCGCGCCGGACTTCGCCGTGAGAACCGGTTCGCCGTCAACCCGCAGAACCGCGCACCCGTCATGCCGCTCCAGCGTATACACACGCCCGAACAGCTCCTGCTCATAGACTGAATCCGCGCCTTCCGCAGAAATGCTCCAGATGAGCTTGCCGTTCACATAATCCACGCCGTAGAGATAGGTGAGATATTCCAGCGCGGACAGCACCGTGGGGCCGTAGCCTTCCGTGCCGGGCGCGGCTTTTCCGGTGAAGGGATTGTACTGCTGGACAAAGGTGTCCTCGCGGATGAGATTTGCCAGCCAGCGTCTGCCGATGGCGGATGCTTCCGCGTGATGACCGTAGCCGAGAAGCGCATCGAGGGAGCGCTGAACGGAAAGTCCGCCCACCGGCCCTGACCATGAGTTGTCGTCGATGTCGCCGGCCATGAACTGCTTCACCTTCGCCAGTGCTTCCGTCGAGAGATTGTTCACCTCGGCATTGAGATAGAACAGCGGATCGTTTGCCGCAATGCTGGGAAGCGGCACAAAGGTGAAGAATTCGTCGGGATTCATGAGATGGCGGCGGATGAATTCGTCGGCCATGTCCTGGGTGAACAGCCCGTGATAGAGGCATTTGATGTTGGAGGTGCTGAGGCAGTGGATGCGCACATTGTCCCGGTCACGGTCGAACATGGCCCCGCGCTCCGCATCCCAGAGATAGTCCCTGGCCTTGTCCTGCACCGCCTTCGCCGCACGACGCCAACGGTCGCCTTCTCCGTTTCCGAGAATATCGGAGATCTCCGCAAGCACTGCGCGGTGGGAATAGGAATAGGCCATGTATTCCGCCGATTCAAAGGGCATTCCGCCGTGGTCCTCCGGCACAGTCTCGCCGCAGTGCAGACCGTGGTTATGGGCGTGAACGCCTTGATAGAGCAGCTTTGTGGAATTGTCGTCGCCGGTGTCCCATGTACACCACGCTTCCAGACAGCCGTCGCCGTCGCTGTCACGGTAGTTCCAGAGATATTCGTCAAAATCCTTCAGGCAGTCGTAGAGGAGACGGAGATAGCCCTTGTCCTCGCCGATGAAATAATACATCCGAAGCGCACTGCGGGTGAAAAAATCGCCCTGCATCCAGTCCTGATGCACTGTCATGCCGTCAAAGGGCAGGCGGAATGTAATCATGCCGGGCATTCTTCCGTCGCGGCGCTGATACTGCATGAAAATGAGATGATTGTTCAGCGCGATCTCCATATCGCGGGTGGCATACATTTCGCCGCCCATGGGCTGAGTCTCGAGCCAGACGCCGTGATATTTTGCGCCCTCCTGCATGACGCGCCGGTCGCCGAACTGCTTGATATTCTCCTCCGCCAGCGCCGTACACCGCTCATACAGATGCGTAAGCCCCGCATCCTCCGAAGAAAACCGCACGCAGACCGGAGTAATCTGATAATCCCTTGCTTCAAATCCTTTTGACATGATAAAAATCCTTTCGCAGTCAGATGATTGAGAATAGTATAGCATATTTTTTTTGAAAATGCAAGCCGTTTGCAGAATTTTTATGGATCCCTCCTGTTTGTTTTCATATTCTCCCGCCGCGCCGCAGAAAATGCCGCCCGATGGACGAGGTTGTGTATTACGATCATTTCTGAATCATCATTCCCGGATTTCCAGCGGCGTCTTGCCCGTGATACCGGAGAATACGCGGCGGAAATAGCAGGAGGAAGAAAATCCCAGACGGTCGCTGATCTCCTCCACCGAGAGATTCGTGCGCAGCAGCAGCTTCATCGCCTCCTGCACGAGCAGCGTGTGACGGTATCGCACCGGCGTCAAGCCGATCTCGCGGCGGAATACCGCGTGAAAATGCGATGCGCTCATGCCGCACAGCCCGGCGAGCGTTTCCACCGCGATCACCTCATGGGTGTGCGATTCAATATACCGCTGCGCCGGAAGCGTGCGGGATGCGGCACGGTGCGGCGTGGTGAGACGATTTTCATACAGCTCGCCGAGTATTTCGTACATAGCCGAGAGCGCCGCCATCGGATGGTTTCGGTGCGTCTCATACAGCCGCAGAAACGGTTCTTTCGGCATCCCGCGCACGATCTGCAGTCCAAGCCCCGCATGGGTGCTGCGATTGGCAAACCCAAACTGCACGGAGAGAAAGCAGATGTCCGGCTCGCCGCTCCAGATGGAATAGTATTGTGATTCCTGTGAGATGTAAAGAAGATCTCCCGCCGATGCGCAAAGCTCACCGCTCGGCAGCAGAATGCGCACGGAGCCGTCAAAAATGTAGCCGAAGCAGTGCTCCTTGAAGGTATTGGTGACGCCGGTTGTGTGGCTGCCATGGTAGCAGTGCATGGCGATCTGCACATTGTGAAGATACGCCATCGGAGAAATGTTATGATATTCGGGAGAAAAAGAAGAAAAATCCCGATGCTGCGTCAAAATAAATCACCTCAAATCATAGTATCGTGATGTTATTCATATTATAGCATATTGCGCGGCGGCTGTCAATGTGGTATAATGAAATCAGAGCAAATTTTCACGGAGGCACATTATGAAACAGATTCTCTTCACACGCCTGAACACCGCTGAGCTGCTGGACATCCCCGACACCCCACTGCCTGCCGGTGGTGTACGGGTACGCACCGCTTTCAGCACCATCAGCTGCGGCACCGAGCGCGCCAACATCACCGGCGACCTCAACATCAACATCGGCGAGCCTGCCGATCCCACGAAGCCGCTCTTCCCCAGAAGCGCGGGCTACAGCTCCTCCGGCATCGTGGAGGCCGTGGGTGAAGCCGTCACGGGCATCGTTCCCGGCGACCGCGTCGCCATGTTCGCATCCTCCCACAAAACCGTCAACATTCTTCCCGCGCAGAATGTGGTGAAGCTCCCCGACGGCGTCAGCCTTGAAGCGGCGGCGCTCTGCTACATCGCATCCTTCTCCATGGCCGCCGTGCGCAAGACGCGCGTGGAGCTGGGCGAGGCGGCGTTGGTCATGGGGCAAGG
>SVSO01000147.1 GCA_015064195.1 Oscillospiraceae bacterium | reverse complement strand
CTCATGAAGATCGTTATCGTGAATGTGCAGCGCTTTGACAATTCTCCCGCCCGTTTTTTCGATAAACTCTGCGGGGTCTTGAAACATTGCCGCATGACCGATATCGATGCATCCTACGAGCCATTCGGAATCAAGCTCTCTTATGAAATCGACATATTCCTGCGGATCATTGAGTATCGGAAGTACCTTACCGTTTCGACGCTCAAAATCATTTTCCACCGCGATTTTTATGCCGAACTGTTTTCCGTAAAACTCCAGGGACTTGTAATACCGCTGATTATATGCGTAATATGCCTCACGATCCGCCGTCACGATCAGATGCACCACGATCTTTTTTGCACCGAGATACGCCGCATACTCAATGGAGCGGACAATGGCCCGGTAATTCCTGCAGGAGAGATCGAAAGCCTCGCCCTCCGACAGATCGAACGGCGCGTGTGCCTGATTGCAGAGAAGACCGGCCGTATCAAGCAATTCTTTTGTCTTTCGTGCATTTTCCATGCAGTCGTCGCCGAGAAGCTCCGCGCCCTCGCCGTAGAACGAGAAATCACACGCATCAAACCCGGATCTCTTCAGCATCGCAAACGCTTTTTCCTGTCCGAACCTTTTTATGACGCTACTTGTTTCTGTTGATAAAAGCATACGCTCACCTGCCTTTTTTATATACTGCAACCGGGCCGTGAAGACCTCCGCGTACATAGCTTTTCTCAAGGTTGGTGGCTTTTGTGTGATACGGGCCGATGTGCTTTCCCTCCCATTCTTCCGGCAGCTTGAAATGCACGAACGCATTTGCCGCCGTATTGGAGACTCGGATCACAAGCTCGTTCTCATGCTTCAGCAGATTTTTGTCGACAACAAATCGATAGGGCGGCATCAGCGCAGTACCTACAGAGCTTCCGTTGACAAAGGCTTCGCAGCTGTACGCTACATCTCCCAGCGAAAGGATCACGTCGGCATCGGTGTTCTTCAGCGTGAATGAGGCTGAATATTCACATTCGCCCGAGAAATCCGCTCCCAGATGGGGAGACCAGTCGCCGCAGGAGATGCACACTCTCTCAGCAGGAACAGGCTCATAAACACCTGCGTCCTTCGTGAGCGTGAATCTGCGAAGCGGCTTCATATCAAACCGACTGATCTGCGCCAGTTGTTCACCGAACCGACACGGAAGCGGCAGATCTTCCTCTTTTCCGGTCACAAACAGCCGCATTTCGCCGCTTTCGAAGCGATATTCGTCGATCGGCGCATATTTCTCCCCCGTCGTTCTGATTTCGAATGCAGTATCAGGAAGTGCGATCTGTGCCGTTACCGGATATGCCGCCTCATTGAATACAAGATAAATCTCACAATCATCGCAGATTCTCTTATGCACGCGCAGATTGCCGTCATCTCCCGTGATATCAAGAAGAGGGAAATAGTGCGCGTTGTTCTCACGCCGGATTTCTCCGCCGCCTCGAACGAACTGCTCTAACCTTGCCTTTACCGCCTCCGGCATATACTTTGTTTCCGGAATGTACAGCTTCGTGTAGCACGCTCTTCCCATTACGAGTCTTCCATGCGCCAATGCCTCGGCATCACAGGCGAGAATGAGATCGTCATCCACAATATCAAACTGACCGTGATTTTTCTCGATCTGCGCACCCAATTCCGTATAAGACCTGATCGCAATGGGGGTGTGCTCATCAGCCGCCCAGAAATCGCACATGGGCATATAAAGTGCGCAGCAGGTATCCGGCGTTCCACACTGCATCAGGTAAGTGAGACCTGCCAGATACCGATTGAACTCTGCAAGATATTCAAGTCCCGGCTGAGGCTGATTGTAGGACGGACGTTGGCGGATGGAATAATAGCCGCTGTTATCGTACATAAAATGCAGCGGATTCAGGATATTGATCCCTCTGACCATCTGATAGCCGATGACATAGCGAAAACGCTCATACGGGGATGTGCCGTAGACTGACATGGATTCCGTCATCGAAAGTCCCGATCCGTTCTGCTCTGCCGCCGAGGAAGCAAGTCTTGGGAAGAAATTCTGAGGGACGCCCGGATCGATCTGTCCCCAGATGGTATCGATTCCCGGGACATCGAGAAGCCGTAAGAGGCGCATCGGCTGATGATAGCCGCCGTAGCTGTAAGCCATGATTTCATCCTCACCGGCAAGGTGTCCGGTATGGAGCATACCATTTTCGTGACACCATTCTCTGATCGGCATGAAATAATTCTCCGCAAAAGCGTCGGCGCAGATGTCGTGATAAATGATGTTAAACGACGGATCCTTGCGGTCGCGGATCTTTTCCCACGGAAGCTCCTCCCCCGTACGCTCTTTGTACATCCGGCGAACTGTCTTGGAATACGGTCCGGGACGAATGGACGGCTCATCCGTGAATATGTAGGGCGCGAGCTTTTTGAAGCTTTCGCCCATTTTTTCCCTGTGTGCCTCATGAGTCAGTCTGATAAACTTTTCCGTCGCCTTGATGTTTGTCAGATCAGAATAGTTGTGCATTACTGTGGGGCTTTCGGCTTTGGGAAGCGCGAAATCCCATGCGACCTCAAGGCATAAGGACGGATCATCGGCCGTTACGAGGAAATTGGCATTTCCCGACGGCCATCCCGCCTCGTCATAGATCCAGAATTTGATTCCCTTTTCATATGCATAATCTACTGCATAGGTGAGAAGCTCGAAATAATCATCCGACAAATAATCCGGTTCGAGATTGGTCACCATCGTATGGGGACGGAATTCCTTTGAGGTCGGGATTACATAAATTCCGAAAATATTCTGCCGATGCATTTCATCAATCTGCTTTTCGATCCCCTTGCGTGTAATCACATCGTTCCATGTCCATGCGTAGACAGGATAAAATTCTTTCTCCGGATCACAAAATTCTTTGAAATTAAAGTTTCTCATCACGAATTCTCCTTATCATATTTATTCTCTGCCTTCAGCTGTCTGACAAACACATAAATCGACACGCTCATGACAGCGTACAGCGCCGAGGTGAAGATGGGAAAGCTGCTCGCCTTGAAGAAAACATTGATAAATCCGAACAGCGGCGGTGCAAGCATAACACCCACATACGCCATGGCGATCAGCGAGCCCATGACCGCCTGAGAGATGTCCTTGCCGAAGCAGTGCGGTGTCAGATGAATGAAGTTCGGGTAGATCGAGCCGTTTCCGAAGCCGACCATAAACAGACCGGCGACCGAGAGGGCTGTCGTGCCGGGAACAAGGAGCATGACGATCGCGGCGAGCAGAAGTCCGCAGCCGATGTAGATTCGCTTCCATGTGGAAATCTTCTTTGCGATCAGACCGGAGAAAAATCTGCCGAGTGCCATACCGGCATAATAAAGTGTCAGAGCCAATGCACCGTCCGCCGGCGAAAGGCCTTTCGCTTCTACCAGATAGTAGCTTCCCCATACGCCGCAGACATATTCGATGGCGTTGGTCGCAAGCATGATGACCCATGCACAGCGCAGCTTGGAAATGGACAGAAGCTGCTTCAGTGACAGCGTTTTTGCCGGCTCTTCCTCTCCGGCATCGGCGGCGGCATTCTTCTTCCACAGAGGAAACGAGAAAATGAGGATCGCCGCAATAATGCCTTGCACGATAAATGCGGACCGATATCCGACGCGCCATCCGGCGTCGGACAGGGCGACTGACATCAGGTAGGGGCTGCAGGAAACGCCGATTCCGTAGAAGCAATGAAGATAATTCATGTGATTTGCACTGTAATGCAGGGCGATGTAGTTATTGAGGCCGGCATCGATAGCGCCTGCGCCAATGCCGAGTGGGATTGCGCATAGCCACATCACAACGAAGTTCGGCGAAAACGAGAATCCGAGCAGTGCGAGTGCGGTCATGACGGTGCTTACCGCCGCAACCTTCTGTGTGCCGAACCGGTTGATAATGCCGGTACTGAAGATGCTGGAAAGGACGGTGCATCCGGAGATCGTAAAGGTGATAAGGCTGACCGCGTATTCCGGCATACTCCAGTCGCGGTAGATGGCCGGCCATGCAGAGCCGATGAGGGAGTCCGGCACGCCGAGACCGATAAAAGCGATATAAATAATGATAAGCAAAAGCATGATATATCCTCCAGGAGGATCAGTTTCCGAAGTTTGCAAAGGATTCGTTCAGCTCTTCAATATATTTCAGTTCAGCTGCCTCTCTGGATGAATAGTACGATGAGAAATTCTTCACGTTATTCATAACCATGTTGTCAAAATAGCTGTAGAAGCCGGGAGACGAGAAGTTCATGCCGGGGTCAAATACGATGTTGTCGAAGATGATATCCAGCATTTTGGTGGAGTCCTCATCCTGCGAGAAACGAACGCTGAACATGGAATCGTAGAATTCAGGGCGGACGAGCTTATAGCCATAATAGGACAGCCACTCAGAAACGAGACCGGATTTCTCGATGTCAGCGGTAGTCGGGATGAGCAGACTTGCACTCCAGCTGAGGGAGCTGTAATTTTCCTGAGCCTCGTCATATTTCGGCAGAGGGAGAATACCGTAGTCGAACGGCAGATTGTTGTACAGCGAGGGGGCGGATGCACTGTTTACAAAGAAGGTGAGGTAATTGCCCTTTGAGAACATGGCGACTGCGTCCTGCAGATTTGCTGTGCCGCCCTTGATGATGAATCCGCCGCCGCCATTGAACAGTGCACAGATTTTATCCAACACCGACTGCGTCTTTTCATTGTTGACGACGAGCGTGATGCCGTCCTCCGTATTCTTATAGAGGAACTGGTTGCAGGAGGAGGGAATACTGCGAAGCCGCCACGATGAGCCGCAGCAGTAGATCGCGATGCCGTAGCGGTCGTCTACCGTGTACTTCGTGTCGCCGTTGATGTCGCTCTTCACGGATGCGGAAATCTCCGCGAGCTTATCCCACGTCCATGTGCCGTCGTAAACGTAGTCATAGAGACTGCTGATGCCGAGGTCTGCGCCAAGCTGCTTGTTGTAGAGCATGATGATGACTTCCTGAATGGTAATATCACTGGCGGCATACGGGGATTTTCCGTTGATGGAAATGGAGTCGATGATACCTTTGAACCAGTACGGCTTTGTAAAGTCAACGTGCGGAACGGTGTTCCAGTCCACGACAAGATTCTCGGAAGCATAATTCGTAAGACCGATGTTGACATGGTTGATGATGAGGTCATGGGTGTGATCGCCGGACATGATGGACTTCTGTGCGATGCCAAAGATGTCTTTGCTGGGATGGAGTTCATAAGTAATGTCGATATTCAGCTTGGATTCTGTCTCAAGGTCACGATTGTAAAGCGCGTCATTGATTGCGTTTCCGTTCTGTTCTTCCGCAGCGACATAGACATTGTCGCTCATGCCGATGATGTGGAAATTTTCGCCTCCGAAGTCCTTGACAGTCTTTGGCATCATGGCCTCTTCTTCGGAAAGCGTTGTTTCTGCAGTGTCGGGAACAGTCGTATCCGTACTGCCGGACGTGCTGCCGCAGGAAGCTGCGGATGTGAGCAGTGCCGCGAGAATGAGAATCGAGAGTATGCGTTTCATGGAAAAACCTCCTGTAAAAAATGATTTTTAAGATCTGTCGTACTTTCTGTACGGCAGTGACAGTAAACGTTTACTCTTTGTAAAAGATACCCATACACAGGGGGGATGAGGCCTGCAGCCAGACAGCTTCCGTCCGATATAGTGTACGAGCTGTGCAGTAAACGTTTACTTTTTGTATAAAAGATACCGGGCAGCATCCCGGGAATGAGCTGCCTGTATCTGAAATACCATTATTCAGCGAACCTTCAGTGCCGCTGCGGATTCTCTCACCACCAGATCGGCGGTGAGAAGTCTTGATGCTGTCCGTCCGGTTGTAATCACCTCGAGTATCATCTCCGCCGCACCGCATCCGAGCGCATATGCATCCTGTCTGACGGTGGTAAGCGACGGAACAAAATACGCGGAGACTGCAGTGTCGTCAAATCCGATCACAGAGAGATCGTCCGGAACTGAGATGCCAAGATCATGCGCGGCACGCAGAATCATGCCGGCTGTATCATCGGAAAATGCCATAGCGGCAGTAAATTCATGCGATGCCAGCACCTCTTTGATTGCCTGATACTGCTTAACATCGCCTGAGCGTTCAAACAGGGGATCTGAAAAGACAAGAGAAAGATCTGCATCGAGTCCGCGTGTTTCAAATGCTTGCAGATAGCCTGCATATCTCTCTTTGAGTACAGAATACTGAAGTGGCGCGGTAAAACAGGCAATTCTCCGATGTCCGAGATTCAGCAGATGTCCGACAGCCTGCGCCGTCGCATCGCGGTCGGGAATACCGATAAATGGAACATCATCTGCACCGATCATGGATTCTACGGATATCATAGGGAGATTCGTCTCACGCAGAGTTTGCAGGTGCTCCGGGTTCAGAAAACCGCTGGCAACGACAATGCCGTCACACGGCAGCCCGCAGAGACTGCGGATGTTCATTTCCTCTTGCTCAACCTGATTGTTGGCAGAATAGATGCTGACCGAGTATCCGGAGAGGCTCGTCCTGATCTGCAGTCCACTGAAAACCCCGGCATAGAAGCCGCTCATTTGCGGGACGAGCAGTGCAATGTTATTGGTTTTGTTTGTTTTCAGAACCTTGGCATACATATTGGGAACATAGCCCAACTCTTTTGCCGCTTGTTCAATCTTAGAGCGTGTCTCAATGCTGTAAAACTGATTGGTTTGGTTCAACACGCGGGAAACCGTGGCAGTTGAATAGCCCGTTGCACGAACGATATCACGTATGGTTACCTTTTTTTGCGACGCTATAGTGTGCACCTTCCCCCGAAGTAATCGTTTTCTTTTATTAAATTATAACATGCATATTTTCATTTGTCAAGAGATCTCCATAATTTTTTAAATACTTTTCTTTAATTTATCACCTCTATTCTGTTGAGGCCCCGGATAATAAACCCGTATGCAGATGCGATCATTTACGTCCGGATGCCTGTTATACAGTAAGGAAAAATTCATATGTCACCTCAGCTTTATGCTCTTTCAGTATGCGGCTCGCCCGCACAAAGCTCGCGCTTCGTACGGGTTTCACGTTCTTGACCATCTGACCGCCGATGGAACCGGCCTGCTTGGAGGTCAGCTCACCGTTGTAGCCCTGCTTCAGGTTGACACCAACCTCCCCTGATGTTCCCGTTCCATCTTAAAAATCGCCGTTTAAACCGCTGCTTCGGCTCTAATCGTTTACAGCCTGTGACATGGTTCTGACCGGCTCGCCCTCCAGCTCGCCGATGAATTTGTAGAAAATCCGCACGCTCTGCCGGTAAGGTGTATTCCTGCGGGAGGCGACTTTCATGCCATCCGGCAGAACCTTGGGGCCGACCTCGATCTTCTCAACAAAGGTCAGCAGCGTCTCGCGGTCGAGGGCTTCGATCTTCGTGTACTCCTTCGCCAGCCGGAAGAATC
>SVSO01000146.1 GCA_015064195.1 Oscillospiraceae bacterium | reverse complement strand
GCCCTCGCCCGCCGCCTCGCCGATCTCGCGGACGGTGAGGGTTGTGCCGGTGAGCAGGCCGCACACCCGCTCGAATCGGCGGCGGTTGCAGAGGGCGAGGGCGCTCATGCCGAAAAACTGCCGGCAGAGGCGTTCAAGGTAGGAGGGGCTGATAAACAGCTCCGCCGCCAGCAAAGCGAGGGAAAACGTGCCGTCCAGATGCTGGTCAAACGCATCAAGAATACGCTGTCGCAGGGGATTTTTCTCCTGTCGGCTGACGGCATTGAGAGCGGCGTACAGGATGGTTTCACTGCAGGCGGCCAGCTGTTCATCGAAAAAAGGCGCGTCGGGGGTCAGCTCCTCCATCTGCCGCAGAAGGGGAAAAATTTCCGGCAGCACTGCGGCGATGGGGCGGGAAATTGCCGCACGCATCCGCTCATCGGGATAAAAATTGATGCCCAGCTGACGATAGCCGAGGCTCGACAGCGCGTGGATGCAGTCGGCGGGCTGGAATAATCCGTGGCCGACACCGAGGGGGATGACGCGGCCATCGGTCGAAACGGTCAGCTCGCCCTCCATGACATAGATGAAATGCCAGAAGCTGTGGGAATGCGGCGGAAGGTGAAAGGCGGGGCGGCGGAAGATGTGGACGCATTCCAGCCGATCCGTTGGCTGATAGCGCAGAAGCGTGTGCTCCATGCGGTCGTTTTTGAAAACAGTGTCGGAATTCATAAGTCTGTCCTCGATTTCATCTTGCAAATTGGGGATGGATGATGTATAATGAATGCAGGAAAGCATATTTTTATTATACACCCGCAGCGATTCCCTGTCAAGTGGATGCGCGGAATTCATCATTTTCAGGAGGTACATATGAAGCCCATTGATTTTTCGTCCATTATTCCGAAGATTCAGAACATCATCGACCGCCATAAGCTGGCGGACGGCAGCTACGGGCGTTGGCCCGGCGATACCCAGCCGAACCCTTATGGCTGTGCGGATGCGGCGAATATTCTCTATTCCATCGGCAATTTCCCGAGCTGTCCGGCAGAGCGGGCCGAATGGGTGAAGGTACTGCAGGGGATGCAGGATCCGGAGACGGGACTGTTCACCGAGGCGACCCATCACACCATCCACACCACCGCCCACTGCATGGCGGCCATTGAGCTGTTCGACGCATCGCCCCTCCATCGTGCCTACGCGCTGGAGCAGTATATGGACAAGGAGAAAATGGCGGCATTTTTTGACACGCTTCGCTGGATTGACAGCCCGTGGGACAACTCCCACAGGGGCGCGGGACTGTATGTGGCACTCAATCTGGGCGGCTCGGACTGCGTGCAGTTCAACCGGGATTATTTTGCATGGCTTTGGGAAAATGCCGATCCGGAGACAGGCTTCTGGCGGAAGGGCTGTCAGGACGGCACAAGGCCCATCTGGCATCACATGGCCGGCTCCTTCCACTATCTGTTCAACCATGAGCACACCCATATGCCCCTGCGCTATCCGGAGAAGGTCATCGATTCCTGCCTTGATATGTACAAGAACCGCCGGAATGAGCATCCTTCCTTCGGCAAGACCGCAGGATTTATGGAGATCGACTGGATCTTCTGCCTGACCCGCGCCAAGGCACAGACGCCCCATCGCTGGGAAGAGGCCACCGCCGCGCTGGAAGCTTTCGCGGCGGAATATGCGCAGTTCTGGATGAATGCGGATTTTGAGACGGACAAGAACCTCAACGATCTGCATATGCTGTTCGGCGCGGTCTGTGCGCTGGCGGAGCTTCAGCGCGATCTTCGCGGCCGCATCCTCACGGAAAAGCCCCTCAAGCTGGTGCTGGATCGGCGGCCTTTTATCTGAATATCCCATCCGCAAACGAAAGGGACGGTATTACCGTCCCTTCTGTTTATTCGTAATCTTCTCCGCAGGTGCAGTTTTTCGCACCGCAGGCCTTGATGAGCGTGCGCATCAGCTCGATCTCGTAATCGTAGCTGCACATGGGGCCGACCTCGCCGCGAATCTGCGCCGCAAAATAGCGCATCATGGGGTCATAGCGGTCATACGGCTCGGATTCGATGTCCGCTGCACCGTTGCCCCACTGGACGTGTTTGTCCAGCTTGGTCAGCTTGGCGCGGGTGATCTGACCCTTGCCCGGAATATGGATCTCCCACGGCCGGATCTCGTATGTACCCTTGGTGCCGCAGATGACCAGCTGGCGGCGGTCAAAGCCGTTCAGCTCACTGCCGCAGGTCTTGGCAAAGGACACGCCGTTCTTATACCGGAGCACCGCAAAGCCGTAATCCTCGGTGGTAAGGCCTTCGTTGCCCGTAGAGGTGTTCATGGGGATCACTTCCTCCGGGAAGCCCTGGAACCGGCAGATCATGTCGATGAGATGACAGCCGAGAAAGTACATCATGCCGCCCTTGTAGCGGCCCAGCCACTGACGCAGGGTGGTATCGTGGCGGACGCTCATCTGCGCCTCCACTGCGTAAATATCGCCAAGCTCGCCGCTCTCGGCCATCCGCAGTGCCTCCATGACCAGCGGATTCCAGCGGTACATATAGCCCACCGCCAGCGGGAGATTTTTATTTTTCATCGTGGTGACGAATTTTTCCCATTCGTTAAAATCCGCCGAGCCGGGCTTATCAATAAACACCGCCACGCCCTTATCGGCAAACATCTGGGCGTATTTGCAGGAATATTCCTTACCCGCTTCGATGGCCACCGCTTCCAGATCGTCCATGGCCAGAAGCTCGTCAAGCTCCCAAAGCTTAGCATCCCCGATGGATGCGCGGCTCACATGGAAACAGCGCTTGTTGATGGTGGAATCCTTGTATTCGTCCACCGGCTCGCAGATACCGATGGCATCGAAACAGTCCGTATTCTTTTTGAGACTTCCCCAACACGCGACCGCGTGATGATGGCCGGTGCCGATTTGTGCAATTTTGATCGGTTTCATGTTACTCTTCCTCATTTCTCCAGTTGAACTGCGTCACCGGGAAGGATCTGTCACGGCAGAGCCGCTTGTAAACCTCCGGCGCATCGTTTGGCGTATAGGTCTCCTCGATCATTTCGCCGAGATCCAGCCGTCCCGCCGACATGAGCCGGAGAATGGCTTCCGCATCGTCGCGCTGTGTCCACCAGCCGTCGCTGGAATCGTGATCGGGACGCGCTTCCGTATGCGCACCGATGAGGGTGATGCCCGGGCCATGCACTTTTCTGTAATAATCGATGGTAAAATCCGAATGGCGGGTGCATCCGAGCAGAGCGACACGTCCGAACCGCGCCATGCAGTCGAGGGTCATGTCGAGGGCCTGACAATTTCCCGTCACCTCGATGGCCGCCTTCACGCCGCCGTTTGTCAGCTTTTTCACCGTTTCGGCAAAATCCGGCGCAAAGGAATCGAGGGCAAAATCCGCGCCGAATTTGAGTGCCTGTGCCCGGCGTTCGGGATTCGGATCGGCGGCGATGACCGGATACGCGCCGGCAAGTCTCGCAAATTTGACAGCAATGAGGCCAAGCACGCCGCATCCCACCACCATGGCTGATTCGCCAAGCTCCAGCTTGGTCTTGCGGACAGCGGCCAGCGGGAAGGTTGCGATGTGAGTCAGCGCGCCCGCTTCAAAGGACACATTGTCCGGCAGATGATAGATTCTGTGGGCGGGCATCATCACATAGCGGTTGTGGGTCGTCCACGACATGGCAACACGGTCGCCGGGCTTGTAATCCTTCACGCCCTCGCCGACCTCCACAACGATGCCGGTGGAGCTGTAGCCGCCGGTGCGCGGGAAGGAAACGTTCGGCCCACCGCACCAGCTGACCGTATCGTCGCCGGAAACATTGGCGCGCTCGGTGCCGCTGCTGATGGATGACACCACCATCTTCATGAGGAGATGTCCCGGCTGAACCTGCGGCATCTCGCAGTCAATGTACTCCGCCACCGTGGGTGCGGTAAAGAGAATTCGTTTGTTTTTCATGATGTGACTTCCTTTCGGATATTTGATTTTTTCTTTATTATACACCATTGACAAACAAATGAAAATATGCTATACTGTAAAAAAGTTGTACTATTCTGCAAAATTTTTCCGAGGTGCATCATGTCTCAGAAAGCATTCCCGATCTCATACAGCGTCAACCTGATCCGCCAGCAAAAATACCATCACACCGACAATTCGGCCGGCGTTGAGGTGAACTTTTTCGCCACCATGCTGTCCGGCCGTGCGGAATTTGTCACCGAAAATGCGGTCATGCACGTCCATCCCGGCGATATTTTCTTCATTCCAAGCGGCACGCATTATCATTCCTACTGGTACGGCGAGGATGAAGTCAGCTGGCTGTCCGTGTCGCTGGAAGCCTTTCCCGCCCCGTCCGGCCTGTTTTATCCCATGCAGATCATCGATGCGCCGCCGGAAACCTGCAATATTCTCCACAGTCTTGCGGGAAAGCCCCGTGACTGCACCATGCTCGGCGAGCTTTACCGAATGGTGGGAAATCTCCTGCCCTATATGAAGCCGGAGCAGCGTTCCCCCGAGCGTCAGCTGGCAGACCGTGCCACCGCCATCATGCGCGGCGATCTGCGGATGTCCATTCCCGAGGTGGCCCGGGCGTGCAGTGTCAGCGAATCGGGACTTTATGCCGCATTCCGCGCCTGCGGATCAACGCCTGTCCGTGTCCGCCAGCAGCTGCAGATCGAATACGCCGTGGAGCTGCTCACCGCCACCAACATGACTGTGGACGCGGTGGCGGAACGCGCAGGCTTCGGCTCATCCGCCTATTTTCTGCGCATTTTCAAAAAGCTCACCGGAAAGACCACCCGCGAGATCCGGCGCGGCACGGAAATTTAACGCCGCAGCAGAGCCTCCAGCCGATCGTTTTTGCGGGCAATGCTCCGTGCCAGCTCATCCCTCTGTTCATCAAGCCGTCCCAGCACCCGCTCCAGCTGTCCGATCACCGACCTCACCTGTGAGCCGGCGGTGGCGATCTTATCCTTCACCGCCCAGTCTGTGATGATGTCGTCCACATACCAGTCGGCAAACCGGGACAGCCCGTCGAGGCTCACATCCGCATCAAAGCGAATGTCCACATCGCCAAGCTCCGCACGGAAGACGGCGAGGCTGGACTGAAGCCATTCCAGCCGCACCTGCGCATCGTCCATCCGCTCATGCTTGGCAAAATCCACCCACGCGCCGCCGCCGAATACATCATAGGCCGCAAGATCTCCCGCATCCATGAGAAGCTCCAGCGCCGATTCCGCCTCCCCAAGGGCTTCCCTGCCCGTTTCGATGGCTTCATCCAGCTCGGCAAGCTGTTCTTCAAGCGCGGCGATCTCCGCTTCCAGCGCGGCAAATTCCGCCGCCGTTTTGCCATCGGATACGCGAAGCTCCTCCGCACGGTCAGCCAGCGCTCCACGGTATCGGATCTCGCATCCGGCAAGCGTTTTCCGCTCCGCCGTAAGCTTTGCGATCTGCTCCGTCACCGCCGCAAGCTCCGCCTTGGCCGCATCATATTTCACCGCCGCGGCTTCCGCTTCCAGCGATTCCGCGGCCAGCTTTTTGTCATATGTTCCCAGCATTTTGTAAATCAGCGCGGACAGTGATCCGCCCTCCAGCCGCTCCACATCCGCCGCCTCCGCATTCCGCTCATGCTCAAGCAGGTACAGCTTTTCCGAAAGCTCCTCCCGACGTGCTGTCAGCGATTCGATCTGAGAGGCCAGATGACGGCTTCTCTCCACCTCAGCGGCCAGCGTTTTCAGGGATTTTTCCATATATCATCACTCCTTTTTTCCAGTATAGCATATTTATCCGGCAATTGCAACCGCCGCGGCCTAAAAAAATGCAACATTTCTGTAAAATAACGCAACGACAACGCCGGCGTCGTTATGGTATAATAAACCTGCAATCAAATTTTCCGACAAGGAGAACGCATCATGAAAAATTCTGTCTATCTCATCGGCAACGCCCATCTTGACCCGGTCTGGCTGTGGCGATTCCAGGAGGGCTTTGCGGAGATCAAGGCCACCTTCCGCTCTGCCCTTGACCGCATCGCCGCCAACGACGACTTCGTTTTCACCTCCGCCTGCGCATCCTACTACAAATGGGTGGAGGAAAACTGCCCATCCATGTTTGAGGAGATCCGCGCGGCGGTCAAGGCAAAAAAATGGGCCATTGTCGGCGGAATGTGGATCCAGCCCGACTGCAATATGCCCTCCGCCGAAAGCTTTGCGAGACATTTTCTTTATTCCCAGCGGTATTTCCGCGAAAAATTCGGCGTATCCGTGCGCACCGGCTACAATGTGGACTCCTTCGGCCACAACGCCGCGCTCCCCAAGCTTCTCCGTCAGGGCGGCATCGAAAATTACATCTATATGCGCCCGTCGCCGGTCAATGAGATGGCGTATCCCTTCTCCGGGGAAGCATTTCGCTGGCAGTGTGACGGCGAGGAAGTGGCGGCATACCGTCTGCCCGAGCCGTACTGCTTCAATCTGCGGGATGACGAGCGTCTGCGCCGTGCCGACGAAGCGGCGGACGGCTTCTCCCACGATCTCATGTTCTTCTACGGCGTGGGCAATCACGGCGGCGGCCCCACCATCACCAATCTGAAGATCATCCACGAATTCCAGCCCAAGGCAAGCCGGGATTTTGTCATGGCTTCCCCCGATACGGCCTTCGATGCCATCCGCGCCCGCTCCTATGACAAGCTGCCCGTTTATGTGGGCGAGCTGCAGAATCATGCCAGCGGATGCTACAGCGCAAACAGCCGCATCAAGGCGCTCAACCGGGACTGCGAGAACCGCCTTTCCGAAGCGGAGCGCATGGAATCCCTCGCGGCAGTTTTGGCGGATCTCAAGCCGGATACCGCGAAAAATGCGGAGGCATGGCAGGCGGTGCTGTTCAATCAGTTCCACGACATTCTCTGCGGATGCTCGGTGAAGGCGGCGTATGACGATGCCTATGCCTTCGGCGGCGCGGCACTTCACCGTGCGCTGACGCTCACCAATGCGGCGGCTCAGCGCATTTCGTGGAGCATCGACACCAGCAAGGGCGTGGCAGTGCTGACCAAGGAGATGAGCGGCATGGTTTGGGAGGCAGACGATCTCGGCACGCCGGTGGTGGTATTCAATCCCACCAGCCATCCCGTGCGCGTTCCCGTATCCGTTCACACCGGAACCTGCGCGGCGGTGACGGATGAGCATGACAATCTTGTTCCGTGGCAGATCATCCGCGCCGATTACACCAACGGCGGCGGTGACAAATATTTCGTCCATTTCCGCCCCGAAATTCCGGCTCTCGGCTGGAAGACCTTCTGGGTATACCAAAACCGCTCCTTCGGCGACAATGGGGAAACCACGATGGAAGCGACGCCCACCATGCTGAAAAATGACCGGATCACCGTCACTTTTGATGAAACCACCGGCGGCATTGCATCGGTGAAGCTGGCAGACGGACGGGAGCTGCTGGGAAGCCGCGGCACACG
>SVSO01000145.1 GCA_015064195.1 Oscillospiraceae bacterium | reverse complement strand
CAGTTCGCCGTCACCGGTGTAGCCGCGCTTTTCGAGATGCGGGCAGTCGGAGGGAATGCCCATGTGCATATTGTCAAGCTGGGTGCGCAGATAGGTCTCGTACATCCAGTCAAGCTGAGCGTTTGCGCTCTTGAAGGAGGAATTGACCGGCACATCGGAATGGATGACCGCGCAGGAGGTGATGCGGGCATTTTTGGTGACGGATGCATAGCGGAAGCCGTACCAGACGAATTTCAGGCTGTATTTCCGGTCACTGCCATCGGCGATGAAGGTGCTCTGCTGGCCATGATTCGTGTATTCCTCGATGCCGCCGTTTTCATCCAGCCGCTCGGATGCGCGCAGGATCACCGTCTCACCTGCCGCCGTGCATTCGATGATGGGCGTGCCGGTGATGTTCTCACCCATGTCGTAGAGGAAGATCTCTTCCGTCTCGGCAATGAGCTTCGGCGTGATGTGGCGGATCACGCGGTCGGCGGGGCAATCCTGCAGACCGTAATCGCTGTCGGGGGCATCGATGACGGAAACGCTCTGCCATGCGGATGCATCGAAGCCGACACTGCTCCAGCCGTCCATGCGGATGCTGTTGTAATCCTGCGTCTCGCCGCGATGGAAATGCCATGCGGTGATGGGGCTTTGTGCCCATGTGAGCCAGTCGCCGGAGAGGATCTCCTCATGGGTGCCGTCCTCATAGTCGATGTCGAGGCGGAATGCGGCCTTCACCTTGCCGTAGGGCTGATACCATGCGGGTGCGAGCATGACGCCGATGCAGTTTTCCCCGCAGAGCAGCTCCGTTACGTCATAGCGCAGACACCAGATGCGGTGGGATGTGACCTCGCCGAAGGCTTTGAAGCAGTATTGCTCATCGAATGCGTGATAATCGGAGACGACGGGTACGAATTTTTCATCGCTGACCCGCTGCCCGTTGAGATACAGCTCGCCCACACCCAGCGGGCAGGCGGTGAGAGAGGCGGATACAATGTCGCCGGCAAGAGAAAATTCGCCGCGGATGCAGGGAACAGTGCAGTCGGCGGAGGGGGTGACAAATGTCGCGCCGCCGAACATTTCATTGAATTTCATAATAGAAGCTCCTTTACGGTTTGCTGATAATATAAGGTGCGGGGATTGTGCCGCGCATCACGTCATCCTCGGTGAAAACGGTGAACAGGATCTCCATCGCGCCGGTGCGTTCCCGGTCGTAGGTGAGATAAATCTTGCCGTCGTGGAAGTCCGCGTCCGGATAGGACAGACCGTCCCGCTCATCGACACAGACGGAATAAGGCCACGTTTCGCCGTCATCAACGGAGAGCTTGACGGTCATGCGGCAGCGCTTTCCCCGATGGTCATTGCAGACCAGCAGCACATTTCCGGTGGGCGTGCGGGATACATACAGCCGGGAGCTTGGCGAATCGATACCGGACAGCTTGGCCGCTTCCCATGTGATGCCGTTGTCCCGGGAGGTAGTCTCCGCAAGCTCGCCTGCGGTGCATCTTGCCAGCATCCGGATGGAGCCGTCCCGCTTCTGATAGGCCATGCCTTCATCGAAGGGCGTAGCCAGCTTTTTTGCACCGTAATGGCGTGTCCACGTTTTTCCCTGATCGTCGGAGATGCTGTAGCCGTAGCGGTCGCAGGTCTGATCGTAGTTGAAATTGATCCACCGTCCGGTATCCGTCACCAGCGGCTTGCAGCGGAGAAATCCGATGTCAAGCAGGCGCGGCTCGGAAAACTGCGGCTCGTCCGCGTCCGGATCCGCGCAGGTGATGACCCATTCGGTATGGCGGTGATCTGCGAACCGGCAGTGCTCGGGGTCGAAATTGTCCCGCGTCTCATCCTCAGGGATGGTCACGTCATTCTGCACCCAGAAGATGTGCAGTGCGCCGTCGGGAGCGATCCACATCTGAATGTCCAGTGCCTGCACGAGCCGCTTTCTGTCAGACGGGATGACCAGCAGCGGGGATTTATCGAAGGTCTTTCCGCCGTCATCGCTGACAACGACCAGATTGTAGTTGTCGATATGCGGTTCACGGATGCCGCCGGAATACCAGCCCGCATATACTCTGCCGCCGCGTGTGACGGCAACCGTGGGACAGCCCTGAAACTGACGGATGGACTCCGCATAGATGGGATCGGCGGGACGATACAGCACCTGGCAGGGACGTGCCGCCGCGTCGTCGATGCCGTTGGTTTTGATTACATACTGACTCATGGTGATGATCCTTTCCTGCTTTGAAGTTGGGTCTATTTTAACATGATACGGGGAGAATGTCAAGTGTTTTCCGGGAAATCGGAGCGGAAATTGACAAATAAGCGGTCAAACCGGTCAACAGTACCGACCACGGTGAAGCCGGCGATAATCCTTGGGTGACACATCCTCGAACCGCTTCCACAGCCGGTGAAAATAGGATGCGCTTTCAAATCCCGACATCTCCGCCACCGCTGTCACCGGAAGCTCTGTATGTACCAGCAGGGAGCGGGCGTATTCCATGCGGCGGCGGTTGATGTATTCAGATGGCCGCAGACCGGTGTGACGGCGGAACAGGCGGCAGAGATACTGCTCGCTCATGCCGCCGCAGGCCTCACAGATGACGGCAAGGGTGAGTTTTTCCGAGAAGGAGTGCTCAATGTAATCAACGACCGCCTGCATCTGTCTGGCACTCTCGTTACGACGGTCGCCGGTGTCTTCCAGATCGGCGGCAAGCTCCAGCACGAATTCGTACAGCTTTGCGCTGGCGAGGATGCGGTTTTGTTCACTGCCGGAGGTGGCGAGACGATAGATGGACTCGTAGCGGTCGGCGGCAAGAAGCTTTGCCGACGGACGGAAAATGAGGATGTCATCGCCGAATGCCAGCATAGACGGCATATTCGTCTCCTGCATCCGATACGTTACCCAGTTGACCACCCATCCGCCCGGAGCGGCGTAATAGCGATGGGGAATACGTCTTGGCAGATAAAACATGGTTCCGGCAGGTAAAAGCTGGCGTTTCCCGGCGTATTCGAGGATGCCGCAGCCGGAAACGGTATAGTGAAGCTCCGGCTCAGAGCTTCCCGCAGGCCGCACGATCTCCTCCTGATGATGCCCCACGCCGATGCCGCCGAAATAAAAGGGAAGCGTCTGCATCCGGTCGATGGGCGGATAATAATTGACCTTCATCATGAAAAAATCCTACTTGTTTCAGAAAGTTCACTCTTTGCAAAATATTCTATTGATTTTGCAAAGCGGATATGCTATTATTATAGCATGAAGGAATTACAAATGCAAGGAAAAATTTCAATTTCAAAGGAGGTATTATCATGAAAAAGATTTGTATTTCCAAAGGCTGGGATCTGGAAGCGCCGAATTTCAAGGGCAAGGTTGATCTGCCGAACGACTACACCGTTACACTGCCGCGCAGTGCGAATGCCGCCGGCGGTGCATCGAACGGCTATTTTCAGGGCGGAAATGGAACGTATGTCAAATATGTGAATATTGACAAAACGCCCCGCCATTATATCCTCGACATCGACGGCGCGTATATGTGCGCCACGGTTAAATGCAACGGCTATCAGATGGTCATGCATCCTCACGGCTATGCGCCCATCCTCGTGGATCTGACAAAGCGGCTGAAATTCGGCGAGGATAATCAGCTGGTCGTCATCACCGAGGGACTGCAGTGCTCCACCCGCTGGTATTCGGGAGCGGGCGTTTACCGCGATGTTTTCCTGTGGGAAGGCGGCGATGTGCGCCTTGAGCCGTGGGATGTGTTCGTCACTACGCCCACGCTGGATACGGTCAATGCAGCCTATGAAATCGCCGCTGACCGGGATGCGAGCGTTATGCTGACGGCACAGATCTTCGACGGCGATGCACTTGTCGCTTCCGCTGAGACGGCGGTATCGGTCAAATCCGGCGAAAAAACTGCCGCGTCGCTGACATTCACCGTCAATGACGCAAAAACATGGGACACGGAGCATCCCAACCTCTACACCATCCGCACTACGCTTACGGAAAACGGCGCAGAGCTTGACGCGGATGAGCGCATCTTCGGCATCCGCACCATTTCGGCGGATGCGAAGAACGGCCTTCTTCTCAACGGTAAGCTCATCAAGCTGCGCGGCGGATGCATCCATCACGACCACGGTGTGCTGGGCGCGGCGGATTTCCCGGCGGCCTGCCGCAGAAAGCTGACCCGCCTCAAGAATGCCGGCTTCAATGCTCTCCGCATCGCCCACAATCCGCCCTCCGAGCAGCTGCTTGAAATGTGCGACGAGCTTGGCATCATCGTCATGGACGAGGCCTTCGACTGCTGGCGGCAGAACAAGGGCGGACAGTTCAATTACCACAAATGGTTCGACGGCTGGTGGGACAAGGACATCGCGGCCATGGTCAAGCGCGACCGCAGTCATCCCTCGGTTATCAGCTACTCCATCGGCAATGAGATCCCCGAAAGCTACGGCGCAACGGACGGCGATGAGTGGTCGGAGCGGCTGGCGGCGGAGATCCGCAAGTACGATGACACCCGCCTTGTCACCTCCGCTACGTATCAGATGGGCGATGGCGCAACATGGGCAAAGCGCACGGAGGGATACTGGAAGCCCCTCGACATCTGCGGCTACAATTATCTGTATCCCCGGTATGAAAGCGACCACGAGCTGTACCCCGATCGCGTGATCTGGGGCTCAGAGACACACGCCATTGATTTCTACGATTCGTGGAACAAGGTTCTCCGCTATCCCTATGTCCTGGGCGATTTCACATGGACGGCTTACGACAATCTGGGCGAAGCGGGCACGGGACGCGCACTCTGGGCACGGGACGGCGTCATCAAGGGCATCAGCTGTGCGCCCTATCCCTACCGCACCTGCTATCAGGGCGACCTTGACCTCTGCGGATACCGCAGACCCCAGTCCTATTTCCGTGAGGCCGTGTGGATCGGCGGATGCGAGCCGCGCATTTTCACCACCCATCCGGAGCATTACGGCGAAGGCTTCACCGGCACGCACTGGCATTGGTACGATGTGCTGGACAGCTGGACGTTTGAGGACAAATACATCGGCAAGCCGGTGAAATGCGAGGTCTATACCGATGCGGACGAGATCGCATGGTTCGTCAACGGCCGCGCCGTCGGTACATCGAAGCCGGAGAAGGCCATCGCGTATATGGACATCCCCTATGAGCCGGGCGAAATTTCCGTCATCGCATACAAAAACGGCGCGGAATGCGGACGCTCGTCTCTGCATACCACCGGCGCACCGGCCCGCGTGATCGTCACGCCGGAAACGGATACGCTGGCGGCGGACAATCGGGATCTCTGCTATTTTGACATCACAATCGCCGATGAAGCCGGTGTGCGGACAGCGGCGGCGAGAAATGCCATCTCCTGCATCGTTGACGGCGGCGAGCTGCTGGGTATTTTCAGCGGTGATCCCTGCAACGAGGATCAGTATGGCTCGAATGCCTGCCACGCCTTTGAAGGACGTGCGGTGGCCATTGTCCGCACGAATAAGCCGGGATGCGTCACGATCACCGTCGGCGGCCCGGATCTGCAGTCGGGTTCTGCATCTGTAACGGCACAATAACAGCGGCGGTTTCGCATAAATGCTTGACAAAGGGCGGCGGCTGTGATATAATTAACTGTAAATAGGGCGGTTAAAAGCTGCCGAATTTTCGGAGGTTATATGAATCAGTCATTCAAAGAAAAGGTGCTCGCCTGTGAGTATTTGTGCGGCACTCATGCGGCGCTTCCCGATGTGGTTCTGGCGGAGATCATGGCCAGCACGGGATTTGATTTTGTCTGGATCGACACGGAGCACAGCCCGCTGAATTATGAGGCACTGCTTCTGCAGATCGGCGCGGTGCAGTCTGCCGGTGCGGCGGCGGTGGTGCGGCTGTCCATGGATGACCGCAATCATACCAAGCGCGTGCTGGAAATGGGCCCGGATGGTGTGGTGTTCCCCATGATCAATACGCCGGAGGAGGCAGATGCGGCCATGCGTTCCTGTATGTATCCGCCAGAAGGAATCCGCGGCTTCGGCCCGATGCGCGCCACCAGGTACGGCCTTGTGGACGAAAAGGAATACATCCGCACAGCCAATGAAAGGCTCTGCCGGTTCATTCAGATCGAGACAGAGGAAGCGGTGAAGAATCTGCCGGAGATCATCAAAAATCCCTACATTGACGGCTACATTTTCGGCCCGTGCGATCTGTCCGGCTCCATCGGACGGCTGGGAGATGTGTTCGGTGAGGAAACCACCGCGCTCATCCGGGAGTCCATCGCCATTCTGAAGGCGGCGGGCAAATGCATCGGCGTTTCCACCGGCTCTACCGATCCTAAGGTTATCCGGTACTGGAAGGAGCTGGGAATCAACCTGATCTCCTCCGGCACGGATTACCGCTATCTGCTGGATGCTTGTCTGGAGAATTGCAAAAATATCCGCGGCGTATTTGCGGAGTAAACACACAAAATGCAGGATTCTCTTCGGGAATCCTGCATTTTTCAACGGCTTTTGCCAAATCAAGATAGCATAAACTGTCGATTGTCACAATAAAATGCGAATACGCTCGTTTAGTCTTGACAAATTCTGTTTAATATGATAAAATAATTGTGCAAATTTTACACAAAACGAGGTATCTTTTATGGAAGAAAACAAGGAATTCAAGCCGTATATTCCTGCCTCGAAGATCACACCCGAGCTGACGGTGACGTCCATCATCATGGGTATTCTTCTGGCGGTAATTTTCGGCGCGGCGAATGCTTATCTGGGCCTTCGCGTGGGCATGACCGTTTCCGCATCCATTCCGGCTGCTGTCATCGCCATGGGCGTGATCCGCGTGATCATGCGCAAAAACTCCATTCTTGAATCCAATCTGGTTCAGACCATCGGCTCTGCCGGCGAATCGCTGGCAGCTGGTGCGATCTTCACCCTCCCCGCACTCTTTCTCTGGGCGCGTGAGGGCGTGATGGAAAAGCCCGGCATCGTGGAGATCACCCTCATCGCTCTCATCGGCGGTCTGCTCGGCGTATTCTTCATGGTTCCCCTGCGCAACGCGCTCATCGTTCGTGAGCACGGTACGCTCCCGTATCCGGAAGGTCACGCCTGCGCTGAGGTTCTTCTCGCAGGTGAAGAAGGCGGTTCCAATGCTTCCACCGTCTTTGCCGGTATGGGCTTTGCGGCATTCTTCAAGTTTATCATCGACGGTCTCAAGCTTGTTCCCGGCGAGGTTTCCCTCGAAGGCACGGCTAAGACCTACCCCGGCGCAATCGGCACTCAGATCTATCCCGCCGTTATGTCGGTGGGCTACATCTGCGGCCCGCGCATTTCCTCCTATATGTTTGCCGGCGGTATTCTCAGCTGGTGCGTGCTCATCCCGATCATCGTCATCTTCGGCGCAGAGCTGATCCTCTATCCCGGCGCAGCTCCCATCGGCGAGATCTTCGCATCGGACGGCGCATCCGGTATCTGGGGCACTTATGTCCGCTACATCGGTGCCGGCGCACTGGCGGCAGGCGGCATTATTTCC